>NZ_SJUW01000006.1:0-211453 GCF_004337105.1 Exiguobacterium sp. SH3S1
CTCCAGGATGTGTAGTTATAGCCAGTTTAGTCCGAAACGGCAAGGACGTACAGCGTCGCCCCGAGGGCACGCCGACTCCCGGGGGAACAGCGGGCAAGGCGAGACCCAGCAGCGACATCGTCGCGATGCGGCTCGCTGACCGCCCCCAGGAAAGCGGCGTGCCGGACAGGGCGGCTCGAAGGGCAATGAAAGCAGAGGAGCGCCATCCCATCCGGGATGACGCTCCTCTGCTCAAAATTATTTGAAGTTTTTCAGTGCCCTCCTTCAACTGCGAAGGGGCTTTTGTCATGCCCGCACGTAAGCGAGCAGCATCTCTTTCAAGACACGTTGTTGGATCATTGGGTCGATATCTTTCTCTAAATAGCTGATGTGCGACTTCAAGATGATGTTGTTGCCGAACGTGCCGAACGCGTTGATGACTGTGATGACCGTCTCTTTCACGTCGATATCGTGACGGAACGACCCGTCCGTCCGCCCGTCTTGGATGAGCGGCTCGAGCGTCGCCATGATTTGGCGCTGTAGTTCGATATAGCCGTCGATTCCCGGCAGCGGGGAGGCGACGAACGAGGCATAGCTCTCGAACGCCTCACGGAATCGGGAGTGGCTCGTCTGACGCAGTTGTTGCCCAAGCAAATAATCGAGTATTGCTTCTAGTCTTGAATAGGCGTCTCCGGGATGCGCCGTCAATTCCTTGAAGACATGCAGCGTCGGTGTCAAGTTATGGACGGCGGCCGCGACGATCAGTTGGTCTTTTTTCGGGAAATAGCGGAACAGCGTCGCCACCCCGATGTTTGCAGCGTCGGCGATGTCTTGCATTTGGACGCGCTCAAACCCGTCTTTCAAAAAAAGTGTCTCAGCTTGATCGATGATGTGATTCAAGCGATCTTCTTTATTTTGTTGTCGTTTGTTCATCTAATCACCTCTTTGTTGTCTCGTCATTATAACGTGTTCAGGCAGTTTCGTTGAGAATCAAATGTGCCTCGTCTATTATTATGATAGTTAGACTATCATAATTTAAGAATGGAGAGAATTTAATGCGATTAAAGGGGAAAGTTGCGGTCATCACAGGTGCAGGCAGTGGGATGGGAGAAGCGACGGCGAAATTGTTCGCAAAAGAAGGGGCGACGGTCGTCGCGACCGACATCAATCTTGAAGCAGTAACGAGCGTTGTCGAGGCGATTCGAGCGCAGGACGGGGAGGCGCTGTCGATTCAACACGATGTGACATCACGTACAGATTGGGAGAAGGTTTACGCAGAAGTCCAAGCAACGTGCGGCAAGCTCGACATTCTCGTCAACAACGCTGGCATCGCGCTCGCTAAACCATTTTTACAGCAAACAGAAGACGACTGGGCGCGGACGTATCGCATCAACATCGATGGCGTCATGCTCGGAACACAATATGCGATCCCGCTCATGGAGAAAAATTACGGCGGCTCGATCGTCAACATCTCATCAATTTCGGCGTTGACCGGTATGGCCGGAGCAGGAGCGTATACGGCATCGAAAGGTGCGGTCCGCTCGCTCACGAAAGCAGCAGCCGTCGATTACGGCAAACATAACATTCGCGTCAACTCGGTCCACCCGGGCTATATCGTCACGCCGATGAGCGCGCCGCATATGGAGCATCCGGACTATAAACAGCATTTCTTGAATCAAGTCGCCTTGCCGAACTTAGGGACGGCGCATGAGGTGGCGGCAGCCGTCTTGTTCCTCGCGTCAGACGAGGCGAACCATATCACCGGCATCGAGCTCCCGGTCGATGGGGGCGTCACGGCTAAATAAAAGTAGGGTCTCATCTGAGGCCCTACTTTTTCGCTACTCCAAAATCCCGACAAGTTCCATGACGAGCAGGACGAACAATCCTGAACCGAGAACGGCCGCGAAGAAGACGAGGACGGCGTACTCTTTTTGTTTCAAGATGGCCCACCAGCCGGTCACGAACGCCCCGAGTCCAAGCGCGGAGAACGTGGTCATGTAGCTTAGCCGAAGCATGTGTGCGGCATTGTCATTCCATAGCGTTGACGTGAACGTCGTGTCGAAGTTGTCGAGCAACAAGAACGGCACGTACATGGCGAGGAACAAGCCAATGAGAATGATCGACCACTTGCCGACCGAGGTGCGGGGGAACAAGGCGCCATTGATGACGATTCACCTCTTTTCCGTTACAAAATCATCTGTATAGAACTATTCCCGTTTTGGTGAACGTTTGACTATTTTTCGCCTAAACGACATGAGATCGTCGGAACTAGAGAAACGATTGTCTTTCTCTATGAACGCTTACAAGCCCAGACAAAAGCGTCTGGGCTTGTTTTAGTACCACTCTTTCGGTTCGTAATTCAATTCGCGGAACAACTGCTCGCGCTCTTTTTTCGATAGGTCGCGCCATTGTCCGGGCGGGAGCTTGCCGAGCGTGATGTTCATGACGCGCACGCGTTGAAGGCGGTATACCTCGTAACCGAGCGTCTCACACATACGGCGGATCTGGCGGTTCAGTCCTTGCGTGAGCGTGATGTTGAAGTCGAACTTCGACAGCGGATGAACTTTACACGGTAACGTCTTCTGGCCGAGGATTTTGACGCCCGCTTCCATCTGTTCGACGAACTCTGGTGTGATCGGCTTGTCGACCGAGACAATGTATTCCTTCTCGTGCTCGCCCTCGGCGCGAAGAATTTCGTTGACGATGTCGCCATCGTTCGTCATCAAGATGAGCCCTTCTGAGTCTTTATCGAGCCGGCCGATGTTGAAGATGCGGAGCGGGTGGTTGACGAGGTCGACGAGGTTGCCTTTGACTTTCTTCTCCGTCGTGCTCGTGACGCCGACCGGCTTGTGAACAGCGATGTAGACGTTGTTGCGGGCGACGCGGGCGGCTGAACCGTTGACGAGTACTTCGTCACCTGGGTTTACTTGGTCCCCGATTTTCGCTTTCTTCCCGTTGATCGTGACCCGCCCTTCTTCGACGAGACGATCGGCTTGGCGGCGGGACGCCTTGCCGGATTCACTAATAAATTTGTTAATACGCATGGTTACACGTCCTTATGAAATGATACTTCACTATACCGCATTTAGAGGGGGGATCACAATTACTGTCCGCTAGGAGGAAGGACGCGGGTGATGCTGCCCCAAAAGTTGAACTCGTTGAAGTCGATATAACGGATATTCTGTGAGCGATTATCGAGCACCTCGAGCAAGACGACGTCCGGGAAGCCGGGCTTTTTAAAGATCATATAGCCGATTCCCGTAACGGAATGATTTTTATAAAATCCGTTCGCCATGTTCAAAATGAACGGTCGACCGGCGGCCAGTTCCCGTTCGAACGTCGACCACTTCCATAAATAGCGGGAACTCCCGTGCCCAGCATAGCCATAACGGGACCAGAGTTTTGTGATGATCGCACTGATTCGTGTCGGCGGTGTCCCTTTCTCGTCTTTGAACTGATGGGCGAGGGCGATCTCGCGCGCGTCTTGTTGGAGTTGAAACACGTCGTCAGGGATGTTGGGATAGCCGTGGTCATGGTAATAACGGAAAATGGCCGTCATCGATGTGAGGGTACAATTATTCTTCCCACCGTTGAACGCTTTTTGAAGCAACGCCGGGACCCCGTCGACCCGTTGCTTAGATTTCACCGTCCAATGTCCATGATAGCGGTCGTTCACATACGCTTCCGGGTCGATGATGCCGGCATAGCTTTTTTTCGCAATCTCGAGCTGTCCTTCGTAATGATGTTCCATGGCGCACCCCTCCCTTTTCTCCATTATACAAACAACGCCTCTTCTCAGGGAAATATGAGAAGAGGCGTTCTGTCGTCAAAATACCAAGTGGGCGATCCCGACGACGATCGGGAGCGTGATGAACGTCCGGAGCAAGAAGATGAGGACGAGGTCGAAGAATGAAATCGGAAGTTTCGACCCGAGGAGCAGTCCCCCGACTTCCGACATGAAGATGAGCTGCGTGACCGATACAGTGGCGATGATGAACCGTGTCATCTCGCTCTCGATACCGCTGCCGAGCACGGCCGGCAAGAACATGTCGGCGAAACCGACGACCATCGTCTGAGCGGCGGCTTCCGCCTCCGGCACTTGCAACAGCATCAAAATCGGTTCAAACGGTTTACCGAGAATCGTAAATAGCGGCGTGTACTCAGCAGTGATGAGCGCGATCGTCCCGACGGCCATGACGATCGGCAAAATACCGAGCCACATGTCGAGCACGTTTTGGAAACCGTCTTTCAACGTGGCAACGAAGCTCTTGCTTGAGCGTGACTTGAGCAACGCTTGACGGAGTGCCCATTTCGGCATCGAGACGTTGGCCGGTACCGGCTCTTCCGGTTTCAACTCGGTCTCTTCATATGGGGTGTCGGCTTTTTTCGACAACGGATAAATCCGTGGCATGATGAGCGCTGCGACGATACCTGACACGACGATGGCGCCATAATATTGTAAGAAGTAAGCATCGAGCTCCATATACGACAAGATGACGATTGTGAACGTGATCGAGACGACCGAGAACGTCGTGGCGATGACGGCGGCCTCTCGTTTTGTGTAGTAGCCGTTCTCATATTGTTTCGTCGTCAACAGAATCCCGATCGTCGCGTCACCGACCCAAGATGCGAGCGAGTCGAGCGAGGCCCGGCCCGGCAGTTTGAAGAGCGGGCGCATCACTTTGGTGAGCATCGTCCCGACGAACTCGAGCAGTCCGAAGTTCAACAGGAGCGGTAGCAACATGCCGGCAAATAAGAACGTCGCGAACAAAATCGGAATCAAATCATACAGCAATAGGCCACCCGTAAACTCGGATGTGATCATCTCCGGCCCGATCACGAGCAACGTCATCACCCCGGCGATCAGACCGACGACCCGCATCCCGAACCAGAACGGTGTGACGTTGAACAGTGAATTGAAGTGTGGCCGCTCAAGGACGAACGCCGGTTTGGCTAGATATGTCCAAAGTGACCCGAGCACCGAGATGCCCATCATGATGACGGCGAGTGTCGGGACGACACCGCCGATCAAACCGATCAATTGGTTCGACAAGAAGGCGACTGGGATCGTGAATCCGTCATCGGTCGGAATCGGCACGATGAAAAACATGAGTCCGATTAAAGATGGAATCAAAAACTTCAAAAAATCGTTGGTCGTGAACGACGTTCCGTCTTGGCCAGGCTTGTTTGGTGTTTGATTCATGTTAGTTACCCCATTTCCCCGAAATAGTAGTTGGCGCATATCACCCGCATGTCCCCATCATGCGTTTCGTGATTTGCTATGAAGGAATCGCATCTTCTCGTTCATTATAAAGAAGGGGTTACGTGCCTAGCAACAATCCGTTGTAATTTTCTGAAAAAAGACAGCGTCACGATGAGCGGACTATTCGTATTGTCAAGTCGACTTTAGTATGATGACGGCGAGTCTTACAAATTCGAGATGTTCAACATATATACTATAAGGAGTGGATGATAACGATGAGATTAAGCGTCCTCGATCAAGCGCCGGTGACGTCCGGTCATACGTCAGAACATGCATTACAGAGCGCCGTCGAACTCGCCCAAGTGGCAGAGGAGCTAGGGTATTACCGGATGTGGATGGCTGAACATCACGGCGGCATGTCGTTCGCGAGTTCGGCCCCGGAAGTCATCGCGGCCTATATCGCCGCGAAGACGGAACGAATTCGTCTCGGGTCGGGTGGCATCATGATGATGCACTATTCGCCGCTCAAGATGGCTGAAGTGTTCAAGACGCTGAGCGCACTTGCACCAGGTCGAATCGACTTTGGGGTCGGCCGGGCCCCGGGCGGCGACGCCAACGCCATTTACGCGATGTCGCAAGGACAGAAGCCGATGATGGACGGACTGTATGAGAAATTACAGACGACACTCCAGTTGATCAACGATGAGACGCCGGAAGAACGGTGGTACAAAACGACGCCGGCCGCACCGACCGGGGTGACGCTCCCTGAGGCTTGGCTGCTCGGCTCGAGCGGCAACAGCGCCGTCCAAGCCGGGCGCATGGGCGTCGGCTACTCGTTCGCCCAATTTTTTAACGGGGAACTGAGCAAAGACACGCTCGACACGTACCGGCATCACTTCACACCGTCCGCGTTCATGGAGAAGCCTGAAATCAATGTCACGTATCTCGTGACGACGGCCGAAACGGAGGAAGAGGCGGAATATTTGGCGCGTCCGTCCGACTTGTCACGCCTATTCCTGATGAGAGGGCAGCTGCGTCAATTGCTCAGCCCGGAAGCGGCCAACGATTACCCGCTCACCGAAGTCGACAAGATCCACATCGCCAACAACCGTGCCATCCATCTCGTCGGGACGCCAAAACAGATCGCGGCGCAATTGCAGGACGAGTCCGTGCAGTACGGATTTGGCGAGGCGATGATTTGCAGTATCCAACATACGCAAGCACAGCGGTTGAACGTCTACCGTCTGCTCGCGAAAGAACTCCTCTGACTAAATGCTCCTTCTCGTGACGGGAAGGAGCATGTTGGGATCCAAGCAACTGTACGGTTCACCTCACTTTTCATCTAAACTCATTTACCTATACCCGATTTTTTTAGCTATTTCCAAAAATACTTTCCCTTTTTTTGAACGGTTTTATGAACAAGTCGGCGTAAAAGTTCTAAACTAAAAGAAATGGAGATTGTATGGAGGTAAAGTATGCAACAGATGAAGGCCGATCCACATTATTTGTTTGATGTATTCGTTCGCTTGTATCGAATGGTCTTTTTGATGGAAGTGACGCCGAAAGGGTATCGTTACGTCCGTGTCAGTGAGCAAGGGAAGCGCGCGTCGTCGCTTCCGGACGATGTGAGCGGTCGCTATTTGCACGAGATGTATGCCCCGGACGTCGCGAACGAGTTGATTTTGCACTATGATGTGGTCGTTTCGTCTCGTGAGCCAGTCTATTTCATGTCAAAGATGAACATAGAAGCCAACACCGCACGCTTCGCCTCATCCATGCTCATGCCGCTCGAGGACGACACTGGAGAAGTGCGCTACGTTCTCGGTTTGACGACCGATTTGTCGGAAGATGCGGAGATGAAGCTACTCAGCAGCATCGAGAACATCGATTATTTGACGGGCATGCCGAACTTGATGAAAGTGAAGCTCGAGCTTGAAAAACTGTTCGCCAAACGAGAGCGTGAGGAAGCGACGAGCGTCATGCGCTTCCATATCAACCGTTTTAAGATCATCCTGTCGCTCCAAGGGGTGGAGCGATCGCAACGTTTAATCAAAGAGATGACCCGTCACTTATCTGACTTGCTGCCGAAAGGCTCAATCATCGGTCGCGTCGACGGGGAAGATTTCATCGCCGTACTGCCGCATACCTCGATCGAGACGGCATACATGCACGGGGAACGTTTACTGGCGACGATCGCGGATTACACATACCATGTCGCCGAGACCGAGTTCACCCTGTCCGGCTGTCTCGGTATCAGTTCTGGCAGTGAAGACGCCGACCAAGTGATCATGAACGCGTCGACGGCGTTGCTCGAAGCAAGGCAAGCCGGTAAACAGATGATTAAAGTGTATGAGAAAGACGATTATATGCAGCATTACATCGACGAGATGACGATTGAGATGGAACTTCACAAAGGATTGAAGGCAGGCGAACTCGGCGTCGTCTATCAGCCGAAAGTAGACTGTCGGAATGGCGCCGTCCATTTCGAGGCGCTCGTCCGCTGGAAGAACACCGTGCTCGGAAACATTTCACCTGAAACATTCATCAAAATTGCGGAGCAGTCACTGTTGATCGAGGACATCACTGAGTTCGTGTTCGAACGCGTCTGCCGCGATTTGAGCGATCGACCCGGGCTGTTCAACGGCCGCCGTGTCGCGGTCAACTTGTCCCCGGTCTTGTTCCGTCAAGACTACGTCCAAAGCAACCTGATCCCGCTTCTTAAAACGTATGGTCTCTCAGCTGATCAGTTCGAGTTCGAGATCACGGAACATACGCTCATGCAGGAACCGCTCATCGGGATCCAGACAGTCGACTACTTGAAGGCGGTGGGATTCCGCATCTTGATTGATGACTTCGGCGTCAGCTATTCGTCACTCAACTATTTGAAGATGTTCGACATCGACGGCATCAAGATCGACCGGTCGTTCATCAGTCAGCTCGATAAAGACAACGGATTAAAAGAATATGAGATCGTCAAACTGATCGTCGCACTCGCTAAAAAATTGAACTTAGCAGTCACGGCGGAAGGCGTCGAGACGGAAGCGCAGTACCGCGCGATCCAGCGGCTCGGATGCGACGACGTGCAAGGCTATTTCTTCAGCCGGCCGCTCTCGCTCTCTAACCTCGAGCCGGCACTTGAGACACTCGTCTGTCAATACGAGGCGCTGCGGTTAGACGGCTCGGACCGGTCCAAGTTAGAGGTGCGGTTCGATGAGACGGAGGCCGAGCGATTGAAAACAATCCTTCGGCTCGAAATTTTAGATACCCCGCGGGAAGAACGGTACGATCGCATCAGCCGACTCGTCGCGAAGACGCTCGGGATGCCGATCGCGCTCATCTCGATCCTGACAACGGACCGGCAGTGGATCAAATCGTGCCAAGGCACCGATCTCGAAAGTCCCCACATCGATCGGAAATGGACGCTATGTGACCGCGTCGTGACCGGCCGGGGACCACTCGTGATCGAAGACGTCAAAACCGCGGAGGCGTTGAGTGAAAATCCGTTGCTCGAAGGGATCGGCTTTTATGCGGGTGTGCCGCTTATGACGAGAAGCGGACACGTCATCGGAACGCTCTGCGTCACCGACGGAGTGCCCCGCTCGTTCGAGCATGAGGCGGTGCAGACGCTTGAAGATTTTGCGCGTTGGGTGATGGCCGAAATCGAATTGACCGAACAGGCACGTGCTCAAGAGCGGCGTCAACAGACACTCGAGTCGCTGTACGAGGTGACGGCCATCCAAGCCCCGTTTGCTGACAAGCTGAAGCGAATCCAAGAAGTGCTCAGGGAGTGGATCGGTTATTCGCATGCCGTCATCTTCTCGACAGAATCACGCCAGCGCGTCCTGTCCGCCGATGGGGATGCCTGGATCGATTGGACGGACGAGCGCCTGCAGCACGTTCATGCGCTGACGACGGTCGGGCATCAAAAATTGAAACGTTCGGAGCTCGTCCTCGAAGGGGTCGAATTCGCATCGATGATCAGCTTGCCGTTATCAAACGAAGGCAAGACGTTCGGATGGGTCGTCTTCCTGGCGGAGCAGGGCAGTTTAAACGATGTCGCCGATGCGGTGGCAATCCACGAGATGACGGACACGATCTTACTCGTGACCCGTTGGATGGAGAACGAGATTCGCCGAGAACGTAAACATCAGGAAGTGATCGAGCTCATCACAAAAGACGGGCTGACTAAATTGCCGAACCGTCACTCGCTCATGACGGACTTGAGACAGACGATGAATCGGAAACGGCCGGTGGCGCTCCTGTTCATCGATTTGGATGATTTCAAGCGAATCAACGATACGCACGGTCATCTCGTCGGCGATGAAGTGCTCGTCGAAGTGGCGAAACGTATCGGATCGTTCAGTCACATGCATGCAGGGAAAGCGTACCGGTTTGCCGGGGATGAGTTTTTGATTGTCATCGAGACAGGTCCGGAATCGCTTGAAGAAGCCGTTTTTGACCAACTATCGACCGTGATTTCCCGGGAAATCATGGTCGGGGACGGATTGGCACTACATCTCTCGGCCAGTATTGGTGTCGCATATTCTGATGCTAGTTTGTCTTCCCTCGACACGCTCATCCATCACTCGGATGCGGCGATGTATATCGCTAAAAACGGTGGCGGGGACGGCTACTATATTTATGATTCGTATCAAGAAAACAAGTGAAAGAAAGGAGGGGGCTCATGCAGACGTTAAAACGCTACTCAGAACGCTTTTGGTATATGACGCCCGTTAGTGAGACGGACCGGCCGATCATCGGCGCGGTCGTCGGGGACACCCATACGCTCATGATCGATGCGGGCAATTCCGAGGCCCACGCGAACTTATTTTTAGACGCCTTGGCCGAGCGGGGGATCAGCCGTCCCTCGCTCGTCGCGTTGACGCACTGGCACTGGGACCACATCTTCGGTCTGTCGGCGTTACCAGATACCGTCTCGGTCGCAAGTAGGGCGACGAAAGCGCGGATGGAGCGTCTCATGCCATACAACTGGGACGACGAGTCGCTCGATGAACGCGTCGAGAGCGGCATCGAGATCGCCTTTTGTGCGGAGGCGATCCGGCTCGAGTTCGGGGACACTCGCTCGATGCAAGTCGTCCTACCGACCGTGACGTTCGACGACACATTGACGCTCGACCTCGGTGGCGTCCACGTCTTGTTGAAACACGTCGGGGGCGATCATACGGCCGACGCGGTCGTCGCCTATATCCCGGAAGAGAAAGTGCTGTTTTTAGGGGACGCGCTATATGCGAACTTGTATGCCCCGTCTTGGCGGATGACGGCCGGGGAGACGCTACGGTTGTTGAGCGTCCTCGACACGTTCGAGGCCGGGGCGTACGTCTGGTCGCACGGTCAAGTGGCGACGCGGGCAGAGTATGAGAAAGACCGTGATACGTTACGGATTCTAGCGCAAATCAGTCTCGATTTCCCGGGAAATAAAGAGTTGATAACGGCTCAATACGAACGATTGACCGGTCGTCTGGTTGACGAAGAAGAGCAAGAACTGATCACGTTTTTTGTGAACGGGTCAGGTGGTGAAGCGTGATGGACATCATCCACATCAGTGAAGACGACGAGGCGTTCCAACAGTTTTTGACGAGTCGGTTGCGTGCGTTCAACGATGTTCATTCAGCGCATCACCGGGCGATCCGCAATGCCGACGTCCCGGTCGTCCAGTTGAAAGTGGAGCGTGACGGTCAAGTGATAGCCGGACTGTTCGGTAGCGTCTACTGGGGCTGGTTCGACCTTGACCGGTTATGGGTCGACTCCAACCATGCCGGTGAGCGGATTGGGACACGACTCCTTGAGGAAGGTGAGCGCCATGCCCGCGCACTCGGAGCCACGCAAGTAAAGCTGACGACATTTTCGTTTCAGGCGAAAGCGTTTTATGAACGTTTCGGCTACGAGGTGGCCGGTGTCCTCCGCGACTATCCCCCGGGCTCTGACTACTACATGATGACGAAACGTTTGACCGATGCATGAAAAAGGCGACTCGCGCGAGTCGCCTTTTTCAGTACACTTTATCCCCGTTGAAGATTGAGTTTTTCACCATGACGTAATCGACGGTACGTAACGCGTCGAGATTGTTCCCACCCGAGTATGAGATGGCCGACTGGAGGTCTTGCTCCATCTCGGTCAACGTGTCTTGAAGCGCCCCTTTGTGCTCGACGAACACTTTCTTGCCTTCGACGTTTTTCCGTTCCCCTTTTTGGAATTCAGAAGCCGACCCGAAGTATTCTTTGAGCAGTTTCCCGTCCTGCTCGAACGTCTCCCCCGGAGACTCGTCGTGACCGGCGAACAGTGAGCCGATCATGACCATCGACGCCCCGAAACGGACCGATTTGGCGATGTCGCCGTGCGTGCGGATGCCCCCATCCGCGATGGTCGGTTTCGTCGCCGCCTTGGCACACCAGCGGAGCGCGGCGAGTTGCCAACCGCCTGTCCCGAAGCCGGTCTTGATTTTCGTGATGCACACTTTGCCCGGTCCGATGCCGACTTTCGTCGCGTCCGCCCCGGCATGCTCGAGCTCACGGACCGCTTCCGGTGTCCCGACGTTCCCGGCGATGACGAACGAGCCCGGAAGATGCTGTTTGATGTGTTGGATCATCCGGATGACCGCGTTCGAATGACCGTGTGCGATGTCGATCGTGATGAATTCTGGTGTATGTCCCGCTTCGGCGAGCTGTTCGACGAACCGATACTCGTCTTCTTTCACGCCGACACTGATTGACGCGTACAGGCCACGTCCGTGCATGTCTTCGATGAATCGTAGCCGCGTTTCCGGATTGAACCGATGCATGATGTAGAAGTAGCCGTTCTCAGCGAGCGAGAGCGCCACCTTCTCATCGATGATCGTCTGCATGTTCGCCGGGACGACCGGAAGGCGGAACGTGAGGCCGCCGAGCGTGACGCTCGCGTCACATTCTGACCGACTATCGACGACACATTTTGCCGGAATCAATTGAATATCTTCATAATCAAACACTTTATCCATCGTTTGCACCCCTATTTACGAACATTTTAATTGAGTTGTCTAGAAATACTTCGCCCATTCGGTAATGTAACGCATTTTTTGATGAAAGTCAAAGGGATGTAGCGAAAAAAATGTATATTTTCAATACAATAACGTTATTTATAGTCTTAATGTTCGTGTTTAGGTTAAGAGTGTTAATGTTTCACGTGAAAAAAGACCGCTAGTCAGCGGTCTTGAAACATCACATATCGGTTGCGGCCGTTCGACTTGGCTTCATAAAGTGCGAGATCGGCTTGCTTGAGCAATCGTTTCTTTGTCATGCCTGATTGGTAACGAGCGACACCGACACTCGACGTCGTGACGAACGTGTGGCCTTCGATCTGCCACGGGTGCTGGAGCGAAGCGATCAGCTTGTCGGCGACCCGGTCAGGTGCTGACAAATCGGTATAGCGGATCAATACAGAGAACTCGTCGCCGCCGAAGCGGGCGATCACGTCTTGTTTCCGTAGCGCCTGGGTGAGACGGAGTGAGAACTGTCGCAGCAGCTCGTCACCGACGTCATGTCCGAGCGTGTCGTTGATCTGTTTGAAATGATCGATATCGAGCGAGAGGATGGCCAGCTCCTCGCCGTCCTCTTCGACCCTCGAGAGTGCCTCTTCTAAGTAAGCCAAGAAGTAACGGCGGTTCGGGAGCTCGGTCAGCGTATCGTGGTAGGCTAAGTGTTTTAGTTGTTTCTCGAGTACTTTACGCTGCATGATCTCACGGGTGACCGTTAAATAGTGCAGCAACGTCGCTTCTTCATAGATAGCCTGAATTTTCGTCTCGAGCCAAATCCATCTGCCATCGTGGTGGAGGTGACGAAACTCGAGAGTGAGCGGCTCACTGCCAGCCATCATCGCTTTGAGCTGTTGTCTCGTCGGCGTGACGTCTTCCGGGTGGATGAAGTCGAGCGTATTCTTACCTTCGTAAACCGCAGGCGCATAGCCGAGGACGCTCTGGTGGGACGGCGAGGCGTAGCGGACACGGCCGTCGCGCTCGAGGATACAGACGAGGTCACTCATGTTTTCCGTGATCAGCCGGTACTGGGTCTCACTTTGGCGTAACGCCCGTTCCATCTCTCGTTTCTCGGTCATATCACGCAGGACGGTCATCACAGCGGTCGCCCCTTCATAATCAATCAATAGACTGCCGATATCTATGTGTAAGTGCTGACCGGACGGCGTGACAAGGACGATTTCCGTGTCTTGGACAGGATCACCGAGCTGCAAGGCAGAAAGGCGTTTCCTCGTCGCCTCATGGTATTCGGCAGCGATATATGTAAAGATGGATTCGCTCTCGATATACGTCTCCCCGATCGTCTCTAACGCCACGGCGTTCGCATATAAAATCAGGCCGTCTTTATGGACGATGATCCCTTCTGGAATCGTCTCGATGAGCTGGCGATAGCGTCGTTCGCTCTCTTGTAAAGCTCGTTCGGCGGTCTTCTCCGGCGTATGGTCGATGATGATGGCGAACAGGCCGGTGATGTTGCCGCCGATCTCGATCGGGATGTTCAAGACGGCGAGGTCGAGCGCTTCACCCGTCTTTTGATGCGCCGTGACCCCGTACTTGTGGGGCTTTCCGGATAAGGCGAACTGGAGTCCTTCGCAGACGAGCGGTTGTTCCGAGTCCGGCAGCCAGTCGAGGAACGAACGGTTGATGAAGTCGGCCTCGCAATAGCCGGTGATGTTTGTGACGGCAGGATTGATCGACTTGACCCGAAGTTCGGGGTCGAGCACGAAAATGCCGTGGGGCGAGTAGCGGCGCAACGACTCATGCTGGTCACGTAAAATCGATAGCTCGAGCTCACGCCGTTTCCGCTCCGTCACTTCCCGAACGACCGAGATGACGTGGGTGCAGGCACCGGATTCGTCAAATACCGGCGTCACTTCCGACTCGAAATAATGAAGCGGCAACAAGATCACATCTTGGTACTCGAGTGTTTCTGAGTAGAACGAATCAGCGAGGCGGCAGTCTTCATAGACGATGCTCTTTCGTGCGCGAATCGCCTCGTCATAATGGTGGGTGATGAGTGCGGCTGTCTCGGCCGGAACCATGTCGCCGACACACTTTCCGACGTCAGCGTCTGTCCAACCGATGGCCTGCTTCCCCGGCTCGTTCACAAATACATAGCGATAGGTGGAACCGTCCACTTCCATGAAGAACACAAAATCCGAGATTTTGTCGAACGTCTGGAGCAGGATGGAAGAATGGTGTTGGATCGTCTGGTCGGCGCGCATAATGTCCCTCATTTCAGTCGAATTTTTGACACGTCATTCTTATATTACAACATTCATAAAAAGATGTGTGAACATTCCAAAAAAGACAGGACTGTGAAAGTCCTGTCAGGCAGCTTGTTTGAGACGGTCCCGTTCTTGGCGGCCGTTCATCACGTAATACAAGAAAATCGTGAAGGCGACGACCCCGGCGAGCAACAGATAGATGGTAGAGAAACCGGTCAGCGGGATGAGTAGCCCGATGAAGTAGGGACCGAAACCGAGCCCGGCGTCGAGGGCGATGAAGAACGTCGACGTCGCCATCCCCATCCGTCCAGGTGAGGCCGCCTTGACGGCGATGGCCTGTGTACCGGACTGGATATTGCCGAAGCCGAGCCCGATCAACGCGCCGGCGAGTAAAAGGCCCAAAGCGCTCGTCGCTTGGCTAAGGACGAGCAGCCCGACCGCGAAGATGAAGATGGCCGGATACATGACGACGTTGGCGCCACGCGCGTCCATGAGCCGTCCCGTGATCGGGCGCGACAACAGGACGGAAATCGAATAGACGAGGAAGAAGACGCTCGCCGCTTCGACGAGGTCGAGTTCGGTCGCGTAAAAGTTGATGTAAGACAAGACGCTCGAAAAGCTGAGCGCGGCGATCACGATGATGAGCGCGATCGGTAACGCCTTCGGCTCGACGAACGCCTTAAGTGACAACCCGCGAACGATTTCCGGATTGTCGGCCTCGGGAACGGTGACGAACAAGGCGCTCACTAAACTGACGACGCCGACGACGAGACAAGCGATAAAGATGGTCGAGAAACTCGTATATTGGCTCATCAGCAAGCCGACGAACGGGCCGATGGCGGTGGCGAGCGTCGAGCTCATGCTGTAGTACCCGATACCTTCACCTTTTCTCGCTCCGGGAATGATCTGTGCGACGATCGTGCCGGTCGCTGTGCTCGATAAACCCATGCCGAGACCGTGCACGAAGCGGCTGAACAGTAGGAAGCCGACGCCGAGGTCGACGAAATAGAGCAGGATCGTGGCCGTGAAGAAGGTCAGCCCGATCAACAGCGTCTTGCGCCGTCCGATCGAATCGATCAATCGTCCGATGAACAGCCGGCCGACGAGCGTACCGATGATGAAGATCCCGGTCACGAGACCGGCCTCACTTGTCGTCGCGCCGTACGTCGAAACGGCGTGGACACCGATCGTTACCATGAGCAGGAAAAAGATGAGCGTCAAGAAGAAGTTGACGAGCGAGATGATGAGGAAGTCTTTCGTCCATAATTTTTGTGCGGTCAATTGCATCGGCGATGAGGCCTCCTTATTTGTTTGAACCTAAATAGTTAGTAAACATAACTAAAGGAGTATAGCAAATTGATGAGAGCTTGTCAGAGACGACGCATTGTGCACGAAAAACCGATTCGCGTGAGCGGATCGGTTTTTCATTAGATCAAGTGGCGGCGGTACCAGAGGACGATCGGTACGAGAACGAGTGAAACGATCCCACCGAGCAGTGATAGCGTCAAATAGCTCGACTGGGAGGCGATGATACCGGACAGCATGCCGCCCGAGGCGCCGGACAAGGCGATCCAGACGTCGACCGATCCTTGCGTCTTCGCTCTCGTCTCGGGTGTCGTCGCATCGACCAAGATGGCCGTCCCACTGATGAGACCAAAGTTCCAACCGACACCGAGCAAGACGAGACCGATGATCAACAAGAACAGCGAGTCGGCCGGTGCGAACGCCGCGACGACGCCTGCGAAGAATAACGTCACCCCGGAAGCGATGGCCATGATTTCACGGCCGACTTTGTCGACGAGCACGCCGGTCACGAGCGAGGGTAAATACATCGCACCGATATGGAAGCCGATGACGAGACCGACCGCGCTCAGTTCATGGCCGTGCTGCCGCATGTGGACAGGTGTCATCGTCATGATGGCGACCATGACGATTTGGCTGAGCACCATGACGAAAGCACCGACGTACACGCCAAGACGAGAGTGGACTTCTTCGGGTTGACGTTGCGTCGCGTCTGTCGATTGCTTCCGTTTCGATTCGATGGCTCGGGCGACGAGGAGCGGGTCAGGGTTCAAAAACACGATCAAGATGAGACCGGCCACGAAGTAGGCGGCTCCCGCGAGTAAAAACGGACCAGAAAGCGTCGGGATGCCGATGGCGTCAGCAACCCGCCCCATCGGTTCGACCAAGTTCGGTCCGGCGACGGCACCGAACGTCGTCGATACCATGGCGATACTGACCGCGGTCGCCCGTTCGGTCGCATTCGCCAAATCCGTTCCGGCGTAACGGGCCTGGAGGTTACTCGCCGTCCCGGCTCCGTAAATAAGGAGCGACACGAACAAGAGCGGTACGCTCTCGAACGCGGCGGCAAAGATGACACCGAACGCACCGAGGGATCCCGTCAAGAACCCGGTCGCGAGTCCGACCCGGCGTCCGACCCGTTGCGATATCATCCCGATCAGAAACGCGGCGCCGGCAGAGCCGAGCGTGAACAGCGCCGTCGGGACACCCGCATACGCATCGGTCCCGAGCAGGTCGCGGGCGAGGAGCGCCCCGACGGTTATGCCTGCGGCGAGGCCGGCACCCCCGAAAATTTGAGACAGCACGACGACGAACAACGTCCGTTTATACAGACGGCGTTGTTGCTCGGTGTCGGTCACATATGAATCAATCTTATTTCGCATGACACGATTCCTCCTCCATCAACTTATACCCCACCTAGTATAACGTTTGCAGGCGTGGAAAAGAAGGGTGGACAAAAAAGGACTCGACTCGAAAATACCGAGTTGAGTCCTTCCGTTCGTGAATCGTCAAGCGCGGTCCCAGAACCGGGCTTTGGCAATCCCGTCGATGAACGTGTCGAATCCGTCGAGACTGTGCTGTTTGAACGTGTAGACGCCAGGTTGGTCCGTCTTGACGCGGCACTGATCGAGCACTGAATCATCGTGTAAGTGCAAAGCGAGCGGCTTGAAGTGTTTATACGTGTTCTCGATAAACTCGAGGACGTCGTCTTCGACCGAACTCGCGGCGCTGATGAGGAAAGCGGCGTCGAACAGGCTCGAGTCGACCGTATCGTACGTCTCTTTCACTTTGAGGTCACCGAGCGTGTACGATTTCTTCCCGACGAGGCTATAGTTCACTTTTTTGTCGGCGAGCGCTTGGACCCACGCCTTCACTTGCGCGGCATCGACATCACCGGCGAGAAGGACGGCGACGCTCTTCGTATCCGGTTTCGAGATCGTGTTCGCCATGCTGAGGGCAGGCGATGTTTTGTCCGAGACGACTTCGTTGTTCTCGGCAGGCAGTGCGACGCCTAAGTTGTCGGCGACGACCGAGGCGAGGTGACGGTCGATCCGGTTCAACAAGTCGACGGCGTTTTCTTTCACCATGTCCGATTCACACTTGCCGAGCTCAAAGCTGCAGGCGTCTTGAATGTGCTTCTGTTCGACCGGGGTCATGCTGTTGTAGAACATTTTGGCTTGTGAGTAGAAGTCGAGGAAGCTGTCGCTGCGGCCACGGACTTTGTGACCATCGACTTTCTCTTGGTAATGCTCAAATCCACCTTGGTCGACCGGCACCGGTGCTGGCTGATTGTTGTTGAGCGCGTTTTTATGGTAGCTCGTCTGGCCTTTATGGACCGACATTTGATGCATGCCGTCGCGTTGATTGTTATGGAACGGACAGACCGGTTTGTTGATCGGGATCTGATGGAAGTTCGGTCCGCCGAGACGTGACAGCTGTGTATCTGTGTAGGAGAACAAGCGCCCTTGCAGGAGCGGGTCGTTCGAGAAGTCGATACCGGGAACGATATGCCCTGGATGGAATGCGACCTGTTCGGTTTCGGCGAAGAAGTTATCGACGTTCCGGTTGAGCGTCATCTTCCCGACAAGTTTGACCGGGATCTCTTCTTCCGGCCACAGTTTGGTCGGATCGAGGATGTCGAAGTCGAACTTGAACTCGTCTTCGACTGGGATCATCTGCAGACCGAGTTCCCATTCCGGGTAGTCGCCTTTATCGATCGCCTCATACAAGTCGACGCGGTGGAAGTCGGCGTTTTTCCCGACGGCCTTTTGCGCCTCGTCCCACACTTGCGAGTGGACACCGAGCTTCGGTTTCCAATGGAACTTGACGAAATGGGCTTTCCCTTCCTTGTTGACGAGTCGGAACGTGTGAACGCCGAACCCTTCCATCATGCGAAGGCTGCGCGGGATCCCGCGGTCGCTCATCGCCCACATGACCATATGGGCCGTCTCATGGTTTTGCCCGACGAAGTCCCAAAACGTATCGTGGGCACTCCCGCCTTGCGGGACTTCTGTATGCGGTTCCGGTTTCACGGCATGGACGAGGTCGGGGAACTTGATCGCGTCTTGGATGAAGAAGACCGGAATGTTGTTCCCGACGAGGTCGTAGTTGCCTTCGTCCGTATAAAACTTCGTCGCAAATCCACGGACGTCACGGACCGTGTCGCCGGATCCGCGCGAACCTTGCACCGTCGAGAAGCGGACGAAGACAGGCGTCACTTTCGCAGGATCGTTCAGGAAATCCGCTTTCGTATAGTCGGCGAGCGATTCGTATACTTGGAATTCACCGTGGGCACCGACGCCGCGCGCGTGAACGATCCGTTCCGGAATCCGTTCATGGTCAAAGTGCGTCATTTTTTCACGGAAGTGGAAATCTTCGATGAGCGTTGGTCCCCGAAGTCCCGCTTTGAGCGAGAACTCATCCTCCGCCATCTTCAGTCCTTGGTTCGTCGTCAGTCCTGCTGCTTGTTCATTGTCGATCGTATGTTGTTTCAACTGTTCTTCTTTTTTATTCCCCATCATGTTGCCTCCCCATAAGTATGCTCTCCCGACGTAAGCCGTGATTGACCTACTGTACGGTTTTTCCCTAACGCTACGAGAAGAAACCCCCATTTTAAAATGGGGGTCGGTTAGCGCAGCATCGACAACGTCTTCGTCGTTCCATCTGATAAGGTGTATCGGACGATATAGTGGCGGGAGGTCGTCTCCATTTTGTAGGAACTGATTTTCGTCGGTTTTTCCCCGATGTGAAGGAGTGTCAAGTACGTCACACCTTTCCCGCGCTTTGTTGTCGCGACTTGATTTCGTTGTTGCCAATCGTAATCGCGGTACGAGACGTGACTCGACCCGACGGCGAGTTTTGGAATCGAGCCGACCTCAAGTTGCAGGAGATGGAGCGAGCGGCCAGTCGCGTCTTTGAAGTAAGCGTATCGACTGCCACTCGCCACCCGGTGCAATCCGACACCGAGATGGAACCGCTGGACGAACGATTCGGTCACCGGACTCGTGACCCGGTCATAGACGAGCACCGTCCCGTCACGGTCATAGGCGAGACGCCGAGTGTGCGACATGCCGTTCCCGATCAATTGGCTCGTCGCGGAAGCCGTCCACTGAATCGAGGAGGTCCCGACCGACGTGATCTGGCTTCGTCGCAAGTTGCTCGGGATCAATCGGAAGCTTTGCCCGGCAACGTGAACCGTATTGTGAGCAGCGGCTTGGAGCACGACGTTCCGTTCAGGACGCTTCGTGTACGCATAACGTCCGCTCTCGACTAGGAAATCGCGGCCGTAACCGTACAAGTCGATGGACAGGTCGTCAGCATGTTTATGGATGTTGCTATGGTAACCAGCCGTCATCGTCACTTGGACGGCGTCTTGGAACGGTCCGGAGCGTCCTCCCCAATGTTGCCTGAAGAATGCGTATTGATTGGACAGTCGGCCTGCCTTGACCGTAGGCTGCACTCCGGCCTTACCTCCCGTCATCGCATAGAGGAGGTGGGGATACCGTTCAATGTAAGGGATGGCGTCCGTTCGGTGGGTGATGGACGGTGTGTCGCCGAACATCGGCAACGTGCCGTTCGGTTTGAGCATATACGTGAGCGCCACCGGCATGTCTTTCACGTCACGCATTCGACTCGACAGCGCAAAGCGGTTCGCCGACGCCCAATCATTGAAGCGGGCGAGTGTGTCATATAGATAGATTTGATAGTAGGGTGAGTGTTCGAGATGGACGCCGTCCGCACTCAAACTATGGTTCAGTTGTCTCGTCAGTCGGGTCGTGGCAAGCCCTCGCCAAGCCGCAGAGCGGTCAAAGGATCGATGCGTCTCGGCAACGGCCGAGAGCGCCATGTCTTGAAAGATACCGTGGTTGTTATTCGGTTTATAAAAGCTCGTCTTCGCCAAGAGCGTCGCGTGTTCATAAAGTGTTTTCGCAAACAGTTGTGAGAACGCTGGGTCAGTATTGACACGCGATGTCCGGAATACGTTCCAAAAATTGAGCAAATGGAACGTACGGATCGCGGTACCGTGGTCATGGTAAGGCCATGGGTGGCGCGTATAGGCTGAAATCGGATATTGCTTCGTCCAGCTCGAGATGATTCGCTTCCCGTAACGGAGATACTCATCTTGTCCGGTGGCGGCGTAAGCTTGCGTCAGTTGGTTAAGTGTCGTGAAATAGTGAATTTGAAACTTGAATGAGTTTGAATCGACGTTTGGGACGTACTTGTCGAATCGATATGTATCAATATTTGGGACGCGCAACTGATAGGGTGGTGATGGGATATACCAATTCCCCTTTATGGCGGCGTTGGCTCGGGCGATGGCAGTCGAGTCTTTCAGCTTGTCGTAATAGTAGGGGATGTGTCCGCGCGTCAGCGTCCTCATGTATTCGTGAATAAGCCGTGTGTTTGCCGAGTCCGCAATCGCGGTTAACGATAGGTTCGTCGAAATCAGTTTTCCATCTTGCTTCCTTACGTACCAGGTCGTTCTTCCGTCAACGAGGCGATAGTAGGCACCCGATGTCGTGACGGCTCGAAATATTTTCGTGCTTTTTAGCGTCGTCTTCGGGATGAGTGTCTTGCCTGAAAATTGATAAAGTATGGTGCCGGCGGAGACGCTTACTTGATATGGGGCTGGCGTCGCAGCTTCGACGTTTTCGGGTGAAATACTAATGTTGATCAGGAGCAATAAAACCAAGACGATAACGGAGCGTCTCATAAAGTGTCGTCCTTTCTGGAGCACGATTCAGCAAAAAATCCCTGCCCCATACAGTTAGCCGTTGGGGGAGGGAAGTCCTGCTTGTTTAGTGAACGAAAGGTGTCACAACGCTGCCCAAACGCTCTGCTTCAAGACGATATGCTGCACTTTTTCAGGCTCGAGATCGTATTTCGTCGAGATGGTCCGGGTCACTTTTGCTTTCAAATCAGGGTCGTTGGATTGTTTCGCCTCGTAAATCTTGTTCCACTCTTCCCAGACACGTACCTCGCCTTCAGATAGTTGGCCGGTCCATTCCTTCTCGCGAAGTTGCCAACCGAACACCATGTCGTCGTAGTCGCCGGCCTCGACCGTCTCGGCGAGCGACCAGTCGCCTCCTGGCGCGTAGACGGCCTGACCGAGGGGAGAGTCCGTGCCAATATACGCCTCGTGATCATAAAAACGGATCAACGCGGCTTGGAACGTGTCTCGTTCGGTCACGTCACGCATGACGTCATGGCTGATGGACTGGAGCGTCTCGACGTCAGGACGTCCGTGGACGACGACATCGTATTCATAGCGGACCGCGTCATCTTCATGTATCGGTTTGCTCGCTTCAATCGTATAAGTTGCTTCGTGCTGAGACATCTGCTCGGTTTTGTCTTTCTGTTTCGGCGGGTCATTCGGCCACACGTAAGCGGTGAACGCGATGGCAGGGACGAGCAGCAGCGCTCGTCTCAGACGATATACCCACTTCGGTTTTCGTTTCGATTTCATGGTTATCACTTCCAATCTTATGTATGAAAAAATCCCCTGATCGCCAGGGGATTAACGCGTCCGATCTAATCGTACGAGCCGTGCATCCGAATTGTCGATGCCGCGCACTAAATCACTCAAGATTTTAGAACCTAACATGCTGTAAACCGTACCGTTACCGCCATACCCGAGCAGGTAGAACAGGTTTTTCCGGTCCGGGTGTTCCCCGATGAAGGGCAGGTGGTCGATTGATTCACCGAACAGAGCTGCCCAAGCGTATTCGACTGTCAAATCGTACATCGGGAACAGCGCCGCGACTTCTTGGCGAATCCGCTCGGCCCGATTACGGATGAGCGCGTCACTATGAGGTGTCTCTGGTTTTTCCTCGTCGAGGCCACCAGCGATGATCCGGCCATCGACCGTCGTCCGCAAGTAGAGGTAAGGACGCTTCGTCTCCCAAATGAGCGCCTGTCCGTCCCAATCCTTGAAATCCTTGATTGGATTCGTCGCGATGGCGTAGGAACGGTTGAGCTCGATGCGATGGGTGTCGAGCAGTGGTGCCGGCCCGTAACCGGTCGCGAAGATGACGTGTCCAGCTTTGAACGTCCCGTCTGGCGTCAAGACGAGCCAGACGTCTCCGTCAGGTACGACCTCCGTCACGTCCGTCTCCTCGAAAATCGGAACGTCGTTCATCGATAGGTGGCGAACGACTTGGCGGCTGAGCGTGAGCGGGTTGACTTCAGCATCGCCTTTTGTGATCAGTGCGGCCGGTTTATCGAATGGGAACCGGTCTTGGAGTGCCGTTTGATCAAGCCATTCAGCGTCAAACCCGTGCTTGGTGAGCATCTCATATTCACGTTTCAGTTTGGGGACATCTGCCTCCTCGCTCGCGAAGCAAAGACTGTCGCGTCGGATGTAGACGTCTTTTGCGTCGACGGTCTCGGCGACCTCGTCGAGCGCATCGACCGCCTTCCTACATAATTTATAGAAGCGGACGGCATCGACTTCCCCGATCTGGTCAGCGAGCTCATGCAACATGATGTCGTTTGAATATTGGATGAGCCCAGTGTTCGCCGCCGTACTTCCGGCTCCGACTTTCCCTTTGTCGAGGACGGCGAAGTCGATGCCGTCCTTATAAAGCGTGTAAGCCGTCAATGTGCCGGACATGCCGGCTCCGATGACGAGCACGTCGTACTGTTCTTTTTGGATCGGCTTTTGTAAGACGATCTGTTCCGACTCAGTGATCGGCCAATATAAGTTCCCGTTGTGCATTTCCATGACGTCATCCTCCGATAATCAGCATCTTCTTCTTAATGCCCGAATTTTGAGATTGAAAACGCAAAAAACCGCAGACGAGATGTCTGCGGTAGCGTTCGTTATTTTTTGACGACAACTGTTTTAGTAGACGCGCCTTTCGTATACGTGATGCGTTTGACGTTCTCGGCACCACGAATTTCTGCAAGGTTCGTCCCGTCGACGATGACTTCTTTGACGGTCGCGCCTTTAAAGTCGATGATGGCACCGGCTTGTTTCGGCTTCACTTGAACGACGACGTTTTTGAGCGGGTCACCCGTCAATTCCGTGTAAACGCCACGCACGAAGATGCCGTTCTTGAAGTTCGTCCCTTTACCGATCGTCACGCCGATGAAGTCGTCTTGAAGGACAAGACGGGCAGCCTTATTGTTCTCGACCGTGTAGCGTTTCACGTCGACAACGGGTTCCGGTGTGAGGTCGATTTGCGCGAGGACCGGATCGTGGTCACTGGCCCGGCCCGACATCTCTGTGAAGTCGGCGTTGACGTGGATCATATCGATCTCGGTCGTTGCCGCTAAACGGTTCGACACGAGGATGTGGTCGAGCACTTGCGAGTTCCCTTGGTAGACGTAAGAGTAACGGTCGACGGCAGGGACTTTCTCGACCATGTTCGTCATCAAGTCACCTTTGAAGATTTGAAGCGCGTCCGAGAACTCGAAGTCGTTGAAGTCACCGAGGGCGACGACGTTCGCATCCGGGTTATCGGCTTTCACGTCCGCTACGAAGTTGTGGACGAGTTGTGCGATTTTTTTCCGTTGCACTTCACTGCCGAGCACGACCGGCTGTTGTGAACCGAAGAAGCCGGTGTCGCCGCCTTTTGAATTCCAGTGGTTGGCGATGACGACGACGTTCTCGCCTTGGAAGTCGAACTGGGCCGCGAGCGGCTTACGTGAGCTGTTGAATGCTGGGTCGAGTGGCGCGATTCGGCCCGGGTTATGTGTCAATTTTCCGTTTTCGTAACCGACAGCCGTTGTCGCGTCACCGGCAGGGATGCCTTCCGTGAGCGAGACGCGCTCCGGATTGTACAAGAAGCCGACACGAATGTTGGCGTTCGGTGCGCCGCCATCTTGATTGTTCTCCGGATCGATGTTGACGTACTTGTACGACTTGCCTCCGATTGAGACGATATCATCGATCAAGCGTTGATAGCTTTGGTCAGCTGCAGCATCTCCTGTGCTTTGACCGTTGTTGTCTTGAACTTCGGTCACGCCGATGATGTCCGGGTTGTTCAACTCTTCGACGAACGCTTTCGCCAGTTTGAGCGCCTTCTCGTCCGACGTCTCCTTCACGTTGTTCGAGAAGTTCTCGAGGTTGTAAGAAGCGATCGTCAACTTGTCTTCTTCTGCCTCGATGAATGTCGTCTCACGCTTGGCATCACCTTTGACGAAGGCAGCTTTCATCTCATCGAGACCTGCTTGAATTTTGTAGTTTCCATATGAATAACCGACGACACCGACGATCGGTCCGTTGAAACGGTCACCGGTCGCGACATCGAACTCACGCGCTTCTGCGTTCGGTTCGAGACGGAACTGGATCCGTTCCGGGTTGGCGTCGTCTTTTTTGAGGAGCACGCCGCCGTTGAACGTCTCGGTCGGTGTCCCTTCGAGAACGGTCACGAGATCGCCGTACTGCTGCGGCGACACCGATTTGAGATTTCCGGTCTCGACGCGCATCCCTTCCAAGCTTTCCCAGAAATCGATGGCGTCTTTGTCTGGATTGAAGACGGCGAGGGCGTCGCTGTCGATAAACTCGTTCGGTAAGTTCGACTCGTCAATCTTCACTGGCGTCGGGAGTGTGACGCCACTCTTCACGACATCGACTTGTCCGTTGCGTGTATCGATTTGTGTCATCAACATATCTGTCCGTTGGCGATCGCTATAGCCTTCGATCGCATACTCGCTGACGACACCTTTCACGCTGACGAGGTCTCCGACTTGAATGCCGGCGATCGAACGGCCGCCATACAAGATGATGCCTTCTGACGTGCGTGCGTCTTGGTCTGCTTCCATGTCCGGTGTTTGAATGTAGTAATACGTCGTTCCCATCGAGACGAACGTGTACGTGACGATTCCTTCGACGCCTTCGACCGTTTGGCCGTTCATCGGTGACGTATGGCTCGCGCCTTGGATGTCGTGGATGCGGATCTTATCCGTGATCTTATAGTCGTACGTCGTCACGGCGCTGAACGCATCGCCTGACTTGACGGCGACTTTGAGCGTCTTCGTCGTTTCGACACGGACTGGATTTGTATAACGTGTCCCGTTCACTTTCGGGTCTGACCCGTCGAGCGTGTAATAGATCTCAGCGCCCGCAGTCGTCGTCGAAAGCGTCACGTCTTGAGGTCCGACGAACGTGCCGGCGCCTGGCTTCGCTGTCGCAGGGCGGAGGACAGATGCGTCAATGACCGTGTCAGACGTGTCGCGCGGAATGATTTGATAGGCATCATCGAACTGTTGAACGATCCCGGTGATTGATGAGTAATTGACGTCTGTCTGTAAGTCGAGACTGCCGCGCTCGTCGCGGATGATAAACTCTTTCGTCCCGTCTGTCGCCGTCAAGTTTTGGCCGCTGCCTGAGAGTGTGACGTTGTTCACGGTGACGAGTTCAGACTCGACGTCTTCGTTGACTTGATCGCCCGTGACGACTTGTGCGGTCGGTACGTTTGACGTTTGTTTCGAGACGACGACGGCGCTGTTCAATTGAAGGAGTTCACGATATGAACCGACGACACCCGTGACGACGACTTCGTCACCGACGTTGACGGCGAGCGAAGTCGGTCGGACCGATAGGCCGCCAGTCGCGTCTTGGATTGAAATCGTATTGGCGAGTTTTGCCGTGACGACACCTTTAATCGTGACCGTCTCGCCTTCAGCTTTCGTGCGGGCATCATTGATCGAGATTGGTGTCACTGGTGCCGGTGGTTCTTCCGACCCGCCATCCCCATACTCGACACCTTGGAACGTGTGCTTACCGAGATCCGTGAACGAATCGGTCGGGAGCGAGGTCCATTCGGTGGCCGGATCGAACGCATCCGTACCGTTAGCATCTCCGGTCGTGACCGTATCTTTACGAATCAACGTCTGGTCAGCGGTTGCGACGCTTGTTCCCCATTTTGTGCCCGGGTCGACACCGATTTGACCGAAGACGTCGAGCACAGTGTCACCTTTTTTCAAGACGAGCGTGTCATCACCGTTAAAATTCGTCACACCGCTCGTCGCATTTGATTTTGCCTTGAGCGCCTCACTCGCACTGCCGTTGACGATGACATACGTGCCACCCGGTTGCAGGGTCCCCGTCAAGTTGAGCGTCGTTCCAGGAGCCGTCCCGCCGTTTGAATACAGTTCGAGCTTGTAGGCAGAGAGGTCGATGGCTGAATCGGTTCCGTTGAACAATTCAATCGCTTTGTTGTTGCTTGATCCTTCAATATACTCCGAGATGAATAAGTCTGCTGCGTTCAACGTTTCGGCTTGTACGTTTGCCGCGATCGGCGTCATGCTGCTGACGATCAGTCCGGCTGATAAAGCGAGGCCGGTCATTTGTTTGAGTGAACGTGCTTTTGGTTTCCCCATGTTGTAGTCTCCCTTTGGTATTTAGATGGCCGATACGATTTCCCGATTCGTTTGGTCACTTGTTGAGCGTTTAGCCCCCTCCTAGTCAATACGAGAAATGATAGCGCTTACATTATTCGACTGGTGTCTACGAAAATGGCTCGTTACGACTCCATCGATTGGTGTATTTGACTATCATTTACCAACTTTGCAACTACATGTTAAACATAACCAAGCAGACGTCAGAACTCAATCTTCTTTTCACGAAGTTCATATTACATTTTAATGACAAGGTAATGAGTTTTTGGATTTTTCCCTTTTAGGTTGACGACAAGGCCATGAACTCTTACAATTCATTAATACAAATTAAGTGTATCGGTTAACTGTGAATTAATAGGGAGGAAACGAATGACGACGACTACTTATCCGGTCATCCCGGGAGCGGGGACCTTTTATTATGAAGGGAATCAAACCGGGATATTATTATGTCACGGTTTTAATGGGACGCCACAAAGCGTGCGCGATGTCGGGATCGACTTGATGGAAAAGGGCTTCACGGTGTATGCACCTCGCTTGACGGGGCACGGGACCGACCCCGAGGACTTTAGATGTTCGACGAACAAGTGCTGGTATGAGAGCATGGAAGCAGGTATCCGCTTCTTGCGCGAGCGATGTCGCCACGTCATCGTCGTCGGACAATCGATGGGCGGGACGCTCGCCTTGAAAGCCGCGCTCGCTGGCCTTGCCGACGCCGTCATCACGATCAACGCGGCGTTGTCTGTACCGGGCTACGCGTGTCATGCGGCTGACGACGTCTGTCGCTTCATCGACGAGGACGAGCCGGATATCAAGGCAAATGACGTGTATGAGATCGTCTACGACAAAGTACCGACGTCGGCCATTCGCGAATTGCTCGCTTTAATCGAGGAAGTTCGGCCTCGTGCGTCGGACGTGGACGTTCCGACGTGCGTCATCCATTCCGCTGTCGACCACGTCGTCCCGCCGGAAGATTCGATGTGGTTGTATGACAAGATTCAGGCGCCGAAGCAGCGTATCGTTTTGGAGCAATCGTACCATGTGGCGACGATGGACCATGATCGCGGTCGGTTAGCCGACGCGATCGGTACGTTCTGTGAACAAGTGACGACGGTTGAACAAATGTAGTCTCTAAGACTGCATTTTTATTTGCACTTCTTTGCAAACGCTTGCACTAATGATATTGTAAGATTAGATTTACCCAAACAGTGGTATGTACCTTCATTGATACTAATCGTAGGCTTAGGAGGAATTTGGCGTATGGAGACGGCGTTCAGACAAAGTGAGAAGCAAGGCATCGCCCGGGCATGGTGGAAAGAAGCCATCGCCTATCAAATATACCCACGCAGTTTCAAAGATTCGAACGGGGACGGTATCGGCGACCTCCGTGGCATTATCGAAAAGCTTGATTACTTGGAAGACCTCGGCATCGATGTGATCTGGCTCTGTCCGATGTATAAATCACCGAACGATGACAACGGCTATGACATCAGTGATTACGAAGACATTATGGAAGAGTTCGGGACGATGGAAGATTTCGATGCGTTGCTGAGCGCGGTCCATGCGCGAGGGATGAAGCTATTGCTAGACCTCGTCGTCAACCATACGTCAGACGAACATCCATGGTTCGTCGAATCGAAAAGTTCGAAAGACAACCCGAAGCGGGATTGGTATATATGGCGAGACGGATCAGAAGACGAGCCACCGAACAACTGGGCCAGCATTTTCGGCGGCTCGGCCTGGGAATATGACGCGGCGACCGAGCAGCACTACCTTCACGTGTTCTCTAAAAAACAGCCTGACTTGAATTGGGAGAATGAAGAAGTGCGCGGTGCAGTCTACGATATGATCAACTGGTGGCTCGATAAAGGAATCGATGGGTTCCGGGTCGATGCGATCAGCCACATTAAAAAGATGCCGACCGAGACGACGTTGCCTTCCCCGGATGGCAAACGTCACGTCACGGCGTTCTCGATGTATTCAAATATCGAGGGGATCCACGAGTATCTCCAAGAGATGAAGCGAGAGACGTTCGCCAAGTACGATATCATGACGGTCGGGGAGACGAACGGGATCGAGCCGAAAGCGGCCGACCTGTGGATGGGACCTGGAAACGGGGCGATGAACATGGCGTTCCATTTCGACCACGTCGATATTATGCGCAAGTCCCGGCTCGCCCCGCTTGACGTCGTCGAACTGAAGCGTATTTTTGACAAGTGGCAACAAGGGTTGCTTGAAACAGGGTGGAACGCCCTCTATATCGAGAACCATGACATGGTGCGTGCCGTCTCGCTCGTCGGGGATGAGAACCACTATTGGCGTGAGAGTGCGACCGCGCTCGGGATGATGTACTTCTTCATGCACGGGACGCCGTTCATCTATCAAGGGCAAGAAATCGGTATGAAGAACGTGCCGTTGCCATCGATTCACGACTACGATGACGTCGCGACAAAGAACGAGTACTTCGAACGGATCGCGAACGGGATGAGTGAAATCGACTCGATGCAACACGTTTGGGGGACGTCGCGCGACAACGTCCGGACGCCGTTACAATGGGACGCCTCGCTGCACGGCGGCTTCTCGTCAGCCACCCCGTGGATGCCGATCCATGCCGAGTACGAGACGTTGAACGTGGAAGCACAGTCTAAAGACGTGAACTCGATTCTGTCGTTCTACAAGGCGATGATCCGACTGCGCCGAGCCGAGGAGACGTTCACGTATGGAAGTTACCGCGATCTCTTGCCGGAACATCTGCAAGTATTCGCGTATGAGCGCAAGTTCGAGCAACAATGCTTTTATGTGCTCGTCAACTTGACGGCGAATCCGGCCGAGACGACGCTTCCTGGTCTTGACGAGGCGACACTCGTCTTGACGAATGAGGTGGACCCGGAACCGATCGAGCAAGACACGTTCATGCTGAAGCCGTTTGAAGCCCGGTTATATCGCTTATAATGACGAGACACCTTCCATTCGGGAGGTGTCTTTTAGGAGGGGATCAGTATGCATCAGATCGAACTCGGGAACGACGACGTCACGGTTCGATTCATCATTGCTGAGGCTAATCGTACGACGTTAAAACTCGTCCTCGCTCGAGACGCAGAAATGGTCCGGACAGCTGACTATGTCTCGTTTGGACGAGACCTTACCGAGGCGTATGAGCAATTGAGTGGTAAGGCCCAACTTCAAAATGAGAGCGGCCGGACGATTTTAAGGATTGCGTTCAACAGGGGACGGGTCGATGTCTCAATCGCGTGGGGACAAGGCGTGATGACGTTTGCGACCGATCAAAGTTATTTGACGAAAACGCTTGGTCAGATCGGTCCGTTTGAATAGACTGTGACAAATGCGGGAAAAGAGCATATGATAGAGGTTGACTATACGGAAAGGGGTGTCGGGTATGGATGGTAAGAAACGCGCGGACATTCGCCCAGGACTCCACGTCCAGATCGTCCTGAAACAAGATCAGCGGAGCGGGAAGTTGACGAAAGGCGTCGTCAAAGACATTTTGACGAACTCGCCAAGTCACCCGCACGGCATTAAAGTACGCTTAAACGATGGACAGGTCGGTCGGGTAAAAGTGATCGAAGCTGGAGGTGAATAATATGAGTGAAAAGAAATTGAGTTTCCAAGAGGCGATGAAGCAAAAACTCGCCGAGAAGAAACAGAACGAAACGAAAGTGCCGACAGGACTTCGTGGGACGAAGCAAAAACCGTTGACGAACCAGTTGACGAAAAAGCCGAACAACCAGAAGAAACGGACCGGCGTATAAACCAAGCAGTTGCTCATGCGAGCGACTGTTTTTTTGTTGGGGTCAATCAGGCGACGCATCAATGAAATGACGATCGTTGAAGTTACGCAGGTGAATCTTCTTTTAAAAAAGTGAAACCTTAAATCAAATAACAAAATAAAAATGATGATTTATTCATTCTTCCAAAATAGTATGTAAGCGCTTTAAGTGTTGGTTTTTCAGTCTTTTTGTTGTGTATCATGTGAATTTTTTGTGAACTCACCTATAAAAAAATTGTTGCTAATTGTCAGAATCTTTGTATAATTCAGAACTAAGACATCATAAAAAAATCTTCAACTTAGATTTCCACAACAGGGAGGAACTTATTCATGGAAGCTGTACAAAACTTGTTACAAGGAAGCGTCGACTTTTTAAACAACATCTTATGGTCGTACGTGCTTATCGTCGGATTGATTGGGGCCGGGATTTACTTTACGGTCAAGACAAGGTTTATGCAGTTCCGCTACTTAAAAGAGATGTTCCGTGTCGTCACAGAAAAATCAGATGCCACAGATAGTAAGAGCATCAGCTCGGCGAAGTCGTTCTTCATCGGAGCGGCAACGCGAATCGGAACTGGTAACTTGGCCGGGGTCACGGTCGCGATCACACTCGGTGGACCGGGAGCAGTGTTCTGGATGTGGATCGTCGCCCTCGTCGGTGGCGCTACCGCGATGATCGAGAGCACGCTCGCTCAAGTGTATAAAGTAAAAGACGACGTCGCATACCGCGGCGGTCCAGCTTACTACATTGAAAAAGGGCTCAACAACCGCGTCCTTGGTATCATCTTTGCAGTATTGATTGCATTCACGTTCGGTCTTATCTTCAACTCGGTACAATCGAACACGATCGCAGCAGCGTTTGATAACGCGTTCGGTCTCGAAGCTGCAGTCGGTGGCGCTATCCTCGTCGTCTTGACAGGTCTCGTCATCTTCGGTGGCGTCCGACGTGTCGCGAACTTCTCGGCAATCGTCGTACCGATCATGGCTGTCCTTTACTTGATCGTCGCTCTTTATGTCGTCGTCGTAAACATCACAGAAATGCCAGCCGTCCTCGGCATGATCTTCAAGAGCGCGTTCGGAATCGAGCAAGCGTTTGGCGGATCGGTCGGAGCGGCCATCATGATGGGTGTCCGTCGTGGTCTCTTCTCGAACGAAGCTGGTATGGGTTCGGCACCGAACGCAGCAGCGACGGCAGAAGTGTCACACCCGGCGAAACAAGGTTTCATGCAGACACTCGGTGTGTTCTTGGATACGTTGATCGTCTGTACGGCGACAGCGGCTATCGTCCTCCTTTCGGACAGCTACGCGGCTGGTAACGGTGAAGGGATCGCACTCCTTCAAAACGCGTTGGCTGAGCAAATCGGTGCTTGGGCACCTGGCTTCATCGCTATCAGTGTCCTCTTGTTCGCATTCAGCTCGATCGTCGGTAGTTACTACTACGGTGAGACGAACATCGAGTTCATCAAGAAGAGTAAAGGCGCTGTCTTCGGTTTCCGCCTTCTCACAATGGGCTTTGTCTTCCTCGGTTCGGTCGCGAGCCTCGGCTTCGTTTGGAGTCTCGCCGACTTGTTCATGGCCGGTATGACGCTCATCAACTTAGTCGCCATCTCGCTTCTCGGCGGTGTTGCCTTCAAAGTACTTCGTGACTACGAAGAGCAACGGGCCCAAGGTCTCAACCCACGCTTCTCGGCCCGTAAGCTCGGCATCGAGAACACAGAATGTTGGGACGTCGACGAGGACGAAGTCGCAGAAGGTACGGTTCAAGTCGCCGCTGCCGATTCGTCAAAATAATCATTTACGCAACAACAGGGGCCCTGCATCGGGGCCCCTGTCTTTTTATGCGTTCTGGCGGAGCGTTTCCACGTTCGCCGTCCCAGGTTTTGCGTTCAAATGGAGGTACGTGCCGGCGACGAACAAGGCGCCCCCGACGATGTTGCCGAGTGTGGCAAACAGTAGATTATAGAGTGCGAGCCCGATGTTGATGGCTTCAGACGGCGCATAATAGAGGGCGAGCCCGAAGATACCCATGTTGGCAATCGAGTGCTCGAAACCGGCGGCGAAGAAGACGACGACCGGTAGCATCGTCAACATGATTTTGGCGACGTCGTTTTGCGTCTTAAGCGGCATGAAGATGGCGATACAGACGAGTACGTTACAGAGGATTCCTTTTAAGAAAATAGCGAGTGCGTCACCGCTCATCTTTTTCGCGGCGACGACGGATAAGAGATGGTCGCTACCGACCTCACCCATACTGTGGGCGCCGATGACGAGTACAGTGAGCAACAATGCGCCAACCAAGTTGCCGACCCAACTGATGCCCCATACTTTGACGAGATCGCTCCATGCGACACGTCCACGCTTCGCACCGGTATACAAGTACATCGTGTTGCTCGTGAACAGCTCTCCGCCCATCCAGACGATAAAGACGAGTGCGACCGAGAAACTCATGCCGGCAAACAGAATCGTCCCTGGTACATCGATAAACATGTTTCCGACCGTAAATGCGAAGACGACCCCGATCCCGATCAAAAAACCGGCGACGATTGAACGAAGTGCGTATTGAGCGAACGAGTGACGAAGCAGCGTCGCTTTTTTATGGGCGGCTTCTTCCATATAATCGATAACTTGTTTTTCCATTTGAATAAGACCTCCTTTAGACAACTTAAGTCTAGGAGGTCTTAAAAAAGTTTGCAATTGTTTTCACAAACTTTTGATGAGAGGATTTGTATCCGTTCACATCGTTGCCACGAGTTCGACTTTGATGCGGTCCGGGTCTTCGAAATAGAGCGCGACGTAGTTCGGACCGCCCGCATATGGAAAACGGTCGGCGTACAGCTCGTTGAAGCCGTAACGGGACAAGCGACTGCGGAACGACTCGAGTTGCTCCACCGATCCAGCGTGAAAGGCGAGGTGGTTCAGTCCTGTTCGCTTTCGATGGTACGGAGGTTCGAGGTAGGCTGGTTCGGTTTGAACGAAGACGAGGTACGTCTCGCCATGGCGATAACTTTTTCCTTGCTCCCATTGTTGGTATACCGTATACCCAAGCTCTATGAGGAGCCAGTCCCAAGCGATTAAACTTTTGTTCAAGTCAGAAACATAGAGCTCTACGTGGTGAAGCATGCGTCTCATCCTTCCGTCGGACGTTTCAAAAGCGGCCGTTTAGTATAATGGTATTATACAACGACTGCAGGGGGAACCATATGGACAACACGGGGCTTGTCTCGAACATATTGATCGCGGGGAAAACAGGCGTCGGCAAGAGCGCCTTCTTGAACTACATCTACGGACGTGACGTGGCCGAGTCGCGGGCGGGCAGCCCGGTGACGGCAGAAGGCCTGCATGAATATGAGTATTACGATCTTGAACGCGGGATCTTGTTCCGCTTTTTTGATACGTGGGGGCTTGAAGCCGATCGGTCTGAAGAATGGCATGAGGCGGTCATCGCCGTCGTCAATAAGCGGGAAGGTGCCATCGACATCGCCGACTGGTTCCACACGATTTATTATTTGTTATCGATCAATTCAGGTCGTGTCGAAACATACGAGCTTGAAGCGATTTTAAAGCCGCTTTACGCGAAAGAGAGCAACGTCACCATCATCTTGACGAACTATAATCCGGACAGCGAGATGAACGTGGAGAAAGCCGAGGCGATGGAAGACGTCTTGATGCGTGAACTTGGCATCAATCGTGACGCCATGATCCGGGTGAACAGTGTCGAGAAAAAGTTATTGAGCGGACAAGTCGTACCGACGCTCGGTTATGAGGCGGTCTGGCAGCGGAACCGAACGAACCTCTGGCAGGATGTCGAGCGGAAATTGCCGCTCAACTTGACCCGGCATTTATTAGACGAGCTTGAAGCGTGGCGCGACCGCAGTTACCGTTCGGCTGAAAAAATTCGGATGATCACCCCGCAAGCGATGATCAGCTGGAAAGCGCGTCAAATCGAAAAAGATTTGGAGAGCACACTCGAACAGGCCGCGCTCACGACGGAAGAAGCGATGGCGCAGGGGGTCCGGCATTATATTCAACTGATGGAGCGCTATCCGCTCGTCGGCAAAAAGGCGGACGTCGGCTTCAAGACGCGCCGGGTCGAACTCGGCTTTGATTATTCATTTAAGCGGACGATTCGAAAGATGGTGCTCGGGATGATTCCTGGCATTCATTTCATTTACTGGGCGTTCAAGCGTCGGACGGCGGAGCGAGGCATCAAAAAAGCCATCGACCAACAGTATGAGACGGTCAGGCAAGCGATCGTTCAGGACGTGCAACGTGGATTCGAGAACGAGATGAAGCAGCTTGGGCGTACGCTCAATCAATGAGGAGGAAGTCATATGGAGAAAAAAGCGCCATTTAATTTAGATACGTACGATTTGAAAGAAGAGTTGGGTCGTCTGCGAGGCGAAGTCAAAAAACCAAACATATTAATCGCCGGTGCGACCGGTTCTGGGAAGAGCTCGGTCGTCAACCATGTGTTCGGTCGTGATTTGACGAAAGTGGCGGCCGGCGAGCCGGTGACGCGTGGAATCCACCAGTTCATGAGTGATGACATCGCGATCGTCCTCTACGATAGCGAAGGGTATGAGATCGGAAGTGAGCGTCAACAGGCTTATGCCGATGAAGTCATCGGCTTCGTCGAACGGGCGCAGACAAAACCTGCGGCTGAGCAGATGCACCTCGTCTGGTACGCCATCAACGCCTCGATGAAACGGGTCACACCGCTCGATCGGACGCTGATCAAACAGTTGAACGACGTCACTTCTGTCGCAGTCTTATTGACGCAAATCGATCAAGTCGACATGGATGAATTGACGGCGCTGCGAAACGAATTAGCTGGAGTCGTACCCGAAGACGCAATTTTTCAGGTGAGTGTCGCCGGTGAGTTATTGAACGATGCTGAACTTCGGGACCACCTTGACTGGGAACGTCTCGTCACATGGTCGGTCGACCAGCTCGACCAGTCACTTCAAGAAGGATTGCTCATGGAGATTCACGCGGAGAGCGAAGCGATGCTCAAGCTGAAACGTAAGAAGGCGAACCGGATCATCTCGGGCTATGTCGCGAGTGCTGGGACGGCTGCTGCCGTGCCACTCCCGTTCGCGGATGCCATCGCGTTGACACCGATCCAAGTGACGATGAGCGTCCACTTGTTCCGTTATTGGGGCGTCAAAGCGAGCGATGACATGTTGAAAACGTTGATTGGCAGCACGATCATCCCGCAAATCGGACGGACGCTTTCGAAGACGCTGTTGTTGAACGTCATGAAGTTCTTCCCGGGTGCGAACGCGGCGGCGAGCGTGATCAATGCGACAGTGGCATCCGGGATCACCTGGGCAATCGGCCTTGCTATCAATGAAGTCGCGTATCGCAATGCGATGGACTCTTCGAAGACGATCGAGCAACTGCTCAACAGTGACTTTAGTTCATTGTTCGATCAGTTCATAAAAGAGAATCCGATGTCGAAAGACAAATCGTGATTCGAAGTTTGTTACGATGAGAGAGAACAGGGGGAATGGATATGAAGAAACGAATTTACATCACACGACGTCTGCCAGAAGAAGCAGTGGCGCCGCTGCGAGACAAGTATGACGTCCGCATGTGGGACGAAGAGGCGGTGAGCGTACCGCGTGACGTCTTGTTGAAAGAAGCAGCATCGGCTCATGCGCTATGGACGATGCTCAGCGACACGATCGACCGCGAGTTGATCGAACAGGCGCCTGACCTCGCAGTCATCTCGAACTTGGCCGTCGGTTATAACAACATCGACATCGAAGCGGCAAAACAGCACGGCATCGTCGTGACGAACACACCGGACGTCTTGACCGAGACGACAGCGGACCTCGCGTTCGGACTCATGATGATGACCGGGCGCCGGCTCGGAGAGGCAGAACGTGACTTGCGGGCGGGGGAATGGAAATCGTGGACACCGATGGGCTACGTCGGGATGGACCTGTATCAGGCGAAGCTCGGGATTATCGGGATGGGACGCATCGGCGAGGCGGTCGCACGCCGGGCCCGCGGCTTTGACATGGACGTCTTGTACCATAACCGGACGCGTCGTCATGAATCGGAGTCGATGTACGGATTCGTCTACGCCGAACTCGATGACTTGCTCGAGCAGTCGGATTTCGTCGTCGTGCTCGCACCGCTCACCGAACAGACGCGTGGCATGATCGGCGCCGACCAGTTTGCCAAAATGAAAGACACGGCCGTCTTCATCAATGTCGCCCGCGGCGAGATCATTGATGAGTCGGCACTGTACGAGGCGTTGAAAGCCAAGCAAATTTGGGCAGCGGGGCTCGACGTGTTCGCGAAAGAACCGGTGGCGATGGACCATCCGCTCTTGACGCTTCCGAACGTCACGACGCTCCCGCATATCGGCAGCGCCACGATCAAGACGCGCCTCTCGATGATGGCGCTCAACCGAGAAGCCATCGTCAACGTACTTGAAGGGAAAGAACCAAAAAATCGATTGACGTAAAAAAAGAGGAACCTGACATCATGTGTCAGGTTCCTCTTTTCTGTCCATTAAAAGCGGCGAATGTTGTCTGGATCTTCGACATCGTTGCGTAACGCTCGGTCATCGAGCCCGCGAAGCTTCGCTTCTTTATCGTTCAGTTTGGCTTTTTCATCAAGTGTGTCTTGTTCTTGATCGACGGCCCGGTTCGGGTTGTCTGGCGCGGATTTGTTGAACGGCTTTGAGTCAACTTCCAAACCGTCAGCGGTATGATGTCCTTGATGGCCTGTATCGTGCTTCGACTCGTTGTAAGGCGTCGAATCGATCGTCAAACTTTCATTGTGACGGCGTTCGTAGTCTTCATCGACATAGATCAAAATCTTGCCGGCCTCGACGTCGCTGTAATGGCGGTTGACTTCTTCTTCGCTCAGTCCCATGTTGCGGAGCCCGGCGTGAACGTCTTCGTGGCCGCTCAAGAATGAACGGACTTTGTCGAACCAACTTGTATCGTGTGAGGCCTCGGTGTGCACGTCCGTTTTACGGCGCAAAATCGAGACGCTGTCCTCATGTTTGGAGACGACGTATATGTCTGAGTCTTTGTATCCTTTGACACGTAGCTCTTCGATCTTTCCTAGAGCCGATTCTTGCGTGTCGTACATGCTAATAAATCGTTTCTCACTCATGGTTGTCTCCTCCTTATAATCGGCGATGGTCCTCTAAGCCGGAATGTCCCCGTACAATCGGATCTTCTTTCGTACCGCGTGGTTTTTCATCATGATCATTGAACGGTTTGGCGTCGAATGCAATCCCGTCTGCCTTTTCCCCTTGATCGTGGTCGAGTTCACTGTCTTTTTTATACATATTCGGATAGCGCTCGTACGAATGTTTATCGACGTAAAGCAACAGTTTACCGTCGTCGATGGCTGAATAGTATTCCTCTGCCTCGGCATCGCTAAGACCCATATTACGCAGCTCATCGCGAATCCGGTCGCTGCCGTGAAGGAATGCTTTGACGCGGTCTAACCAATTGACATCGCGAATCCCAGACTCGGCGTTCACGTCGGTGTGATCGCGCAATGCGGAAATTTCCCCGTTCCGCTTGGCTACGACATGCATATTTTTCTCCGCTTCCCCGGCCTTTTTGAGTTCGTTCACTTTGTCCATCACTTCTTGCTCGCTATGAAATAACCCGATCATTTTACGGTCTGACATGGTCTGCCCCCTTTATCATCTCGTCTTTCGATTAAATTGACGTCACGGTATTAGTAATTTCCGTTCTGGCGAATGTTCAAACAAAAAACGCCATCTCACCTGAGACTGGCGTCATTAATAGTAAATGGTCATCGTATCGTTCCCTAGATGGCAACGCGTGCTCTTCCAGACAAACTCGGCGAGTGTCCACAGCGCCATGAAGCCGCTGATCGCTAACAACACTAACGCGTAGACGGGCGTCAATTGAATCAAAAACGACCATCCGAGCGTGAACAGGAGCGGTTGAATCAGGATCACGAAGCCGACATACACGAGAATGATGAGCAGTGCGAACAAGATGCGGCGTCCGATCGTCTGAAAGTGGTGACGGAAGCGCGTCAGTAAACCGAAGACGGCACCGGTCAGTAAGACCGGCAGCACGAAGGCGAAGTAATCGAGCGGATACGAGGCCGTCGGTGCACTGAACAGCCGCAGACTGAACAAGTCGTCCATGACGAGCAGCAGGTTGGCGTAGGCGAACGCGAGAATCATGCCGAGCAGCCAGCCGAACTGGTTCCAAATGCGGCGAGACGATTTGATCGCCTCGATTTTTGTGTAGGCGAGAAACGAGACGTCACGCTTTTCGATGTCTTGGAGTTCGAGCTGCGTCTCGTTCAACCGCTCGACGGCCCAGTCGAACTCACGGTTCGCTTGCACCTTCTCATGCATTTTAAGTTCGCCTGACTGCTCGATGATGGAGCGGTAACGGCGACGATACTCGTCGTTCGTTTTTGGTTTTTCGATCAAGAACATCGCATAGGCGCGTGGGTCTTGACTCGTCAGGCCGTCGAGGGATTGACCGCTTCTTTCTGCTTGTTGAATATACCCGGCCAAACTGTTGAGCAAGCGCTCCGCTGTTGAGTTGTCGTCTAACAGTTCAGACAGATGCGTTCGCACTTGTTCGTAAAATTGCTGTACGGTCGGGTCGTTCGATACATGTGGGTTCAGGACAATTCCTCTCTTCTATATAAAATGGTCATACAGGCGGTTCGTCGTTATGGGAAAGTTTGAGCGATTCAAAGTCGCCTTGTTCGATGCTACGAATCAAGATTTCACTTCCGCCCATGTTTGTGGCGAGCGGGATCGAGTAGACGTCACAGAGGCGCATCAATGCACTCACGTCCGGCTCGTGGGGTTGGGCGGTCAACGGGTCGCGGAAGAAGATGATCATATCCATCTCTCCACGGGCGACCGAGGCGCCGATTTCTTGGTCACCGCCGAGCGGTCCCGACTTAAAGCAATGGACCGGAAGTCCCGTCGCTTCGGCGACACGTTTTCCGGTCGTTCCCGTCGCGAACAAATGATGTTTCTCTAATACGTGAGAATAGGCTTTGACGAGTACGATTAAATCATCTTTTTTCTTATCGTGGGCAATCAGGGCGATGTTCATCTTGACTCCTCCTTAAAAAGACTTCTTCTTAATTCGTATCATATTTGAACTAGAAAGACACGCCTTGTTTATCAAGGTAAAATTTTCCTTAAAAAATATTTTTCCAGTTAATATTTATTCAGGGATAAGAATTGTCTATGTTTAGGCATATGAAAATGTTGGTATTTATAAAGGGAGTCAAATAAATAATAATCATTTCAAAAGAGATTGGAGGAAGATGTCGGATGAACGATACAACGTATAATTTCAACACGTTCATGTCTTGGTTGCCAGAGCTCTTGCTTGCACTTCTTGTCCTTGTCGTCGGTTTTATTTTGGCGAAAGTTCTGGAAAACGTGACGCGCAAAGCGCTACGTAAAGCGCGCCTCGACGATCGTGTTGGTGTCAAGCAAGAAGGAGAGCCGGAAAAAGCCGGAAAAGAAGAAAAGCGGTGGACACCTGAACGGATCATCGCGAAAATCGTCTTCTTTGGAGTATTACTTCTCGCATTCTTAATCATCTTCGAATTTATGAACGTGCCAGCGATCACGCAGCCGTTTAGCCAAATCTATGAGGGCTTCTCAGGTTTAATTACCGGAGTCGTCAAAGCAGGTCTCATTCTACTCGTCGCCTGGATTATCGCGACGCTCTTGAAAAAAGCGATTCAAATGGCTGGTCATCGCCTCAACTTGAGCAAGTTGATGGAGAAGACAGGTCAGGAGTCGACAAGTGTCAACCAGACGAAATGGGTCGACACGGTCGCAAACATCGTCTTCTACTTGGTGTTGTTGCTAGCACTTCCTGCCGTCCTTGACGCGCTCGGTCTCCGAGGCATCAGTGGACCGTTTGAAGACTTGTTGAACAGCTTCCTCGCCTTCATTCCGAAACTCGTCGCAGCGGCACTCATCTTTGCGATTGGTTATATCGTCGCGAAAATTGTCCGCGATATTTTGACGAAGTTCTTGGAAGCGGCAGGACTCAACAAGTTTGCCGAGAAACTTCACTTGGAAGATTATGTGAAAGGGTCAAGCCTTGCGAAAGCGGTCGGTACGGTCGTCTTCATCTTGATCATGATCCCGGTCACAATTTCAGCACTTGAGGCACTCGACATTCGAGGCATCTCAGACCCTGCCATCTCCATGTTGAACAATGTCTTGGCCATGATTCCGAACATCATCGTCGCAATCGTCTTGATTCTCGCTGGTGTGTTCGTTGCCAAATGGCTCAAAGGGGTGGTCGTATCACTTCTTGAGAATTTGGGCGTCAACTCGCTCGCAAGCAAGATGGGTCTCGGTGGACGTTCGACATCATCGACGTCGATTGCTCAAGTAATCGGCACGATCGTTCAAATCATCATCATCTTGTTGTTCGTGTCGGAAGCTCTGCAAGTCGCCAACCTCGACTTCATGGCCTCGCTCGCGACTGCAATCTTTGCTTACTTGCCGATGGTCATTGCAGCCATCATCGTCTTGGCGGTCGGCTTCTGGCTCGCCAATATGGCAGAGCGTCTCGTCGGCAGCGTGCTCGTCGATGCGTCAGGTCAACCGAGCGTACTACGCCACGTCGCGAAGTATGCGATTCTCGGGATCGCCTTCTTCATGGCCATCAGCCAGCTCGGCATCGCGCCGATGATCGTCAATACGGCGTTCCTGCTTATCCTTGGTGCTGTCGCCCTTGCGTTCGGCCTTGCCTTCGGTCTCGGTGGACGTGAAACAGCAGCTCGCTACTTGAAAAAAGCTGAGAAGAGCATCGATGAGACGGAAGTATCAAAAGAGGGTCTCGAACAAGAGAAAGCACAAATGAATCAAGAAGCTGAAGCTGCGAAGCAACAGGCGAAGCAAGGTATCGATCAGTCGAAACGTGAAGCGGATCAAACGAAACAAGAGTTGAAACGTGAAACGAATCGGACAACGGATGTGACGAACGTGGACGGTCCAGAGCCGAACCCGTTCCATGAAAACATCACGCCAGAAGATAACCGTTCACCCGACGACAACGAAGGTCCACGTCGTCCATAATCAGTGAACTGAGCGAGTCTCTCTAGTGAGAGGCTCGCTTTTTTTTTGCGCTGTGAAAAAGGGTGATTTTTGGTCGATAAACAGAATGAGAGAAGTCGGTGAAGAATAGGAGGGGTCAAAGTGTTTGAACGCTTTCAAAATACGTTAATCATGAATTATATCGTCGGTTCAGGAATCGCGGTGTTCGGTGTCGGGGGTCTGTTCATCTTCCAAACGCTCGAACTGTCCCGTGCTGAAGTGATGTCTTTGTTTGCGATCATGGCGGTCTCAGTTGTCGTCATGATCAGTCTCGAATTACTGATGTATCGGCGTCACATCCGGCCGATTCGGAGCGTCTTTCGAAGTGAGGCGCCTAGTTATGAGGCGCTTCAACAGGCGTTCAATCAGACGAGTCACTTTCCGACGTTGACGGTAAAGCGCATACTAGGACCTCATTTATTTGGTCTTTCAGTTTCGTCCATGAGCTTGACCGCATTGGCGATTCAACAAAACTGGATCGATTTGCCGTATCGTTTGATTGGAATGGCGGCTTTTGGGGCGGTATTGATCGCGATTTTACATGCGCTCATCGAGTTCTTTTTGACGTATCGGTCGGTCGAGCCGTTGTTGCTTCATTTACAAGATCAAAGTGAGCAGCTGTACGATACCCCACTCCAGGCGTCGTACCAGTCAATTAGCGTCCGGACGAAGCTTTTGATCAGTATGCTCGTCATCGGGGTGTTTCCGGTCATGTTGTTCATTCTCGCTTCGGGCGTCCAACTGTCGACCGTCGAGCAAGTCGACGCATATTGGCAGTGGGCGGCTTTGATTTTAGTCGTCATCATCGGTGTCGCGACGTTCAGTAGTCTGCTCCTATACGACAACATCAAGCGTCCGCTTGCCACGTTGACACAAGGGGTCGAACAGCTCGATGCCGGCGAGCTGAAACCGATCGATAACCCGTATGCTGATGAGTTTTCGCAGCTGGTGAACGGGTTCAATCAGCTGGTGAAGAACGTCAATGAACGCGAGGACGAAAACGAGCAACTGCTGAACAGCTTGTTCGTCTTGTTCGCGGCTACACTCGACGCCCGTGATTCCTACACAGCCGGCCATTCGGAACGAGTGGCCGCCTATTCTGTCGAACTGGCATACGCGTTAGGTTTACCGCAGGCGCAGATCGAGTTGCTCCGTAAATCGGCGTTGCTTCATGATATCGGGAAGATCGGGATTCGTGACGACGTTTTGTTGAAAGAAGGAAAGTTGACAGATCATGAGTTCGCCCAAATTCAAGAGCATCCGACAATCGGGATTCATATTTTGAATCAGATCACGTTGCCGGTCTCACTTCAGCCACTCATGACGGGTGTACGGTCACACCATGAACGAATCGACGGGAACGGCTATCCAGACGGATTGTCCGGTGAAGCCATCCCGCTCTTTGGCCGCATCATGGCAATCGCTGACGCCTACGACGCGATGACGTCAGACCGTCCGTATCGGCAAGGGATGCCTGTCGAGAAGGCGCTGTCGATTTTAGAGAGCGGGCGCGGCATCCAATGGGACGCGGCGTTCGTCGATGTGTTCGTTCAGCTGCGCCGTGAGGCGTTGTCCGCCTAAACGATAACAGGTCTGTCTCCGCGGAGACAGACCTGTTTGTCAGATGAACGTTTCGACGACGTACACCCCGAGGATGCCACCGAGCACGACGAGCATCAAGTTGACGCGCAGCAAGGCGAGCACGGTCGCGAAGGCGCCTCCGGCCAAGGCTGACGACAGGCTGCTCGTCGAATAGAGGATACCCGGGAAAATCAAGCTCGCGAGCACGGCATACGGCGTGAACAACAAGAAGCGCTTCAAGAGCGGCGGTAACTTCAAGTCGCGCAGCCAAAGGAGCGGCACGAGCCGCGGGACGTACGTGACGAGCGCCATAGCGAGGACGAGCAGGAACAGACTGATCATGTTACGCCCTCCTGTTCATAAAGCAGGGCGCCGACCCCGGCGGCGACGATTGTCGCGATGATGATACTCAAACCCGATGATAGCGGAATGAACGGGGCGACACCCCAATAGAGCACGACTTGGGTCACGACGGCAAGCGCCGCGACGACGATGACCGGTTTTCGCGTAAGCGATGGGACGAGCAATCCGATGAACATGGCGTACAAGGCGATGCCCATGCTCGCCTGGACTGACTGGGGGAGGCCGAAAGCGAGAAATACGCCGATCCATGTCCCGACGTTCCAAGCGAAAAAGGCGATCAAGTTCAAACCGAGGACAAAATGGCCACGTGTCGCTTCGTTCCGAGTCGAGGCGACACTGAACGTCTCATCGGTCACCCCGAACGCGATGGCAGCCAGGAAACGGTTCGAGGTTGTCTCGATCCGTTGCGACAGCGAGGCCGACATGAGGAAATGGCGCAAGTTCAAAATGAACGTCGTCAAGACGATCTCCCAATACATCGAACCGGCCATGATCAATTGAATACCGATGAATTGGCTCGCACCGGCAAAGATGAATAACGACATGGCCAACGTGATGACGTTTGGCATGTCGAACGATTTGGCGAGGAGACCAAACGCGATCGCGATCGGAATATAACCGACCGCGACCGGGATACCGGCGCGCATTCCGGAGCGGAACGCGTCTTGGTTGGATAAGGGAGTAGCTTGCTGGATCGGAGTCGCCATCGGCTCTCCTCCTTTCAAAATAGGTGATGTCCATTCATTCGAGACGAAGGAATGGTTTCCTGCTCACATGATTAAAAAATAGGGTATAGATAGGCGATAAGGAGAGTGAACATATGAGTCGAGCCGAAGAATTTATCGCATCGTACCATCGGATTGAAGATTATTTGAGCCGTGAGATGGGGGACGGACAACATTTCAGCTTCAGCAACATGGTCAACCGTCTCGCCAAGCATAATCCGATCATCGAACGGTATAAAGAAGATTTGCACCAAATGAGCCAGTTGCGCAACGCGATCGTCCACGAGCGGCGAGAGCCTGATTTCATTATCGCCGAACCACACGACTCGATCGTCGAGTTGATGCTCGAAGTGGAGCGGGAGCTGTTGCACCCGCGTCAAGTCATCCCGCTGTTTCGTAAACTCGTGACGACGTTTAATGCCGATGACGCGTTAGTCGAGGTGCTCGGTGAGATTCGGGATAAAAACTATTCCCAGTTCCCGGTCTATAACACTGACGGCTCGTGGCGCGGTTTATTGACAAAAAAAGGAGTGACCAGCTGGCTCGCCGAGACAATCGACGGCCCGCACGTGTCACTCGAGGGCGTTCAAGTTAAAGACGTACTTCATCATGATCCGCATCTTCGTCGTTACCGTTTCGTTGCGAAGGAGACGTCTGTCATCGAGGCGCATCAACATTTCATCAACATGAAAGACGGTGTGCGCCTCGACGCGCTCTTGATCACCGAGACCGGGGAAGAGAGTGAACCGCTTCTCGGTATCATCCGACCGCAAGATATTTTATACGTGATCGGTTGAGGCCATGTGCTCGATCGCGACCTCGTATTGGGTGACGGTATTTCCGAGGACGACGGGCTTCACTTCAGACGTGCCGTCGTCCCGTTTTTTATGGGCGTGTTTATAGGCACCGCTGTCGCGCCAATTTTCAAAGCTCGCAGCGTCGCGCCACGTCGTCATGATCACGACTTGATCTTTCGTTTCGTCAGACGTATCGGTCAACACTTGCATGCGGATAAATCCGTCCATCGTCTCGATTCCTTTTGTCGTTTGGAACCGGGCTTTGACCGCATCGACTTTCCCTTTTTCAACATCTAGTTTGTTCATCACAATCCACATCGAGATGTCCTCCTCTGCAAATTCATACACGTCTAGTATACATGGGGCACCTCGCTTCCTAGCGACTAGATGCTCGGACTTAGCGTTTGGCCCACCAGTCTTCGAACGTCCAGTTGTTTTGCTTCATCGTCGTCGCTTCCTTCACACCGACGTAGCGGAGATGCCACGGCTCATAGTTGTAGCCGGTGATCTTTTCTTTCCCTTTTGGATAGCGAACGATGTAACCATAGCGGTGCGCGTTCTGGATCATCCATTTGCCTTCAGGTGTCTGATCGAACGAGGCGTATAGTCCCATCCGCATCTGTTGACTCGTCATATCGACGGCAAGCCCGGTTTGGTGCTCACTGTGGCCGGGACGAGCGACATACATCGAGGCATAGGCCGTGCCGCGAGCGTTGACCCAATAATTGTAGAGTGATTTTTGCGTGGCGTAGGACCGGTACGCGCTCAATGCGTAAAGCGTGTGTCCTTGTTTTCGGCCGTCATAGTAGAGACGAGCGAGCGCGTGCGCCGCCTCGGCAGCCATGAGCGTCCGTTCGCTTCCTTTTGCATAGACGGTCGGGATGGTGAGCGTGACGAGTTGACGGGACCGATAGGACGCGGACAGGCCATGTTGCTTGTTGACGAGCCGCAACCGCTCCGTTGACGTGAGTTTCGGGATACCGGCCTTTAGATTGCTCGATGGTGTGAAGTAGCGGGTGCTCCCGATGTAGACGTTCGACCAGCTTCGATTGTACGTTGTGTAACGGACGGGTGTGTTGGTGAGGAGTGTCTTGGCGACCGGGGACGATTGCATGGCCCGCCAGTATAGTTTCGTCGTCTTGATCGTGTAGCCGGGCTGAGGTGACGGGGTGGCGGCATAAGTAGACGAGGCGGTGAAGACGAGTACGAGGATGAGCAGCAGGCGGATGAGTTTCATTAGGACGACCCCCTTATGCATGGATAGTTTTCCTTTCCCTTTTTTTGAAATGATGAAAAGACGAGTGATTAGGGAATACTCAAACGACAGTCTCCGTCTCGTGACCCGATAGATGTACAGCCCAAGCCCGATGTGCCGGGGGCGAAGACAAAGTAAACTGATTATATAGGGAAGAACTGTGAACTAGAAGAGAGGAGTGGACGCATATGGAACTTGTTTTTGGCTTACCGTTGTTATTGCTCGTCCTATTCTTTGCCTTTTTGTATTTCAACATCAAAGGGTTATCGAATATGTGGAAAGACTACAACCGGACGAAATCGATGATCCCGCTCGGTTTTTTCATCATCGCGATCCTCGGAATCTTTACCGGGGTTTGGACATGGCTCGTCATTTTGATCTACTACGCCGTTCGTCCGAAAGAGTGACTTGACACCTTGTGCGAAAGCGCATGGTGTTTTTGGTATACTGGGGACGAGGTGTTGTCATGGAGAAATTGATCAAGGCGTGGTTCATCATCACGCTCATCACATTTATGTTATTCAAGCTCGGTGAGACGATGACGTCCGCCTATACGGAGCCAGCGGGCGAAGGAAACCCGTACGTACTCGTCTTGCTCTCCGGCTGGCCGTTCGTCTTGTTGTTCATTTGGATCACCGTCCGGCTCGCCAGACGAACGGTCGCGTCGGTGAATGGTCTCGCGCGGGTCGGTCTCTTCGCCGGGAGCATATTGATGGCGGGGATCGGGCTATACGTGAACTTCGGGCAGGCAAGTTCGTTGCGGGACGGGATACGAGCTTCTGAAAATGCGGCGTACGCGTCGGGTTGGAACCAGTTCACGAACATCATTTACGCGAATCAACTGACGTTTTTCGTGCTGACAGTCAGCTGTATGGCGCTCGGCATCGTCGTCTCATTCGTAACTTCAACTAAAGACGAGGAACAGCTCAAGTAGCCGTTCCTCGTCTTTTTAGGTCAGTTTGCTTTGGTAGAGGCGGGCGTAACGGTCGGCGGCGATGATGGCGTCGGCCACATCTTCAGGCGACACGTCGAAACCGCTATGAATCGTTTCCCCTTCAGCGGTCGCTGCTTGACCGACTTTCAAGATATCTTCTCGTGACGCGTCTTTTAGTTTCACGTCTTCGAGTGTGACCGGCAAATCGAGCGCCATGTAAAGGGCGACGTACCGTTCGAACTCGGCTTGCGTCCGTCCTTCAAGCGCGAGCTGGACGAGTGTCCCGAACGCGACTTTCTCACCGTGCGTCAAATGATGGATCTCCCCGTCTAAGGCGGTGAAGCCATTATGGATGGCGTGGGCTGCCGCTAATCCACCGCTCTCGAAACCGAGACCGCTCAATAGCGTGTTCGCTTCAACGACATCTTCAAGCGCTGGCGTGACGACTTTTGCTTTTACCGATTCATAGGCCGGAATCCCATAATCGAACAACACTTCTTCACAGCGTTTGGCGATCGCTTCGGCGGCGATCGTCGGGACGCCGCCTGCCATCGTCTTGCCACCGAACGCGAGGACACTCCGGACCTCGACCCACGTCGCGAGCGCGTCGGCGATCCCTGAGGCGAGGAAGCGGGCCGGGGCCTCGGCGATCAGTTTCGTGTCAACGAGGACCAAATCGGGATTCTTCTTATAAAACCGGTAACTCTCAAAATTACCTTCATCCGTATAGATGACCGAGAGGGCACTCGTCGGGGCGTCAGTCGAGGCGATGGTCGGCACGATGACGATGCGGGCATTAAGCGCATCGGCGACGGCTTTGGCCGTGTCGAGCGTTTTCCCGCCGCCCATACCGATGACGAACGACGTCTCGTTCGCTTCTGCCGCCTTGGTGATCCGCTCGATTTCGTGGCGCGACGCTTCCCCGACAAAGTCGGCTTTCTCGGCGTTCACACCGCTCGACGTCAACGAGGCGGTCACCCGTTCCCCGATCAAGCGCCAGACGATATCGTCGGCGATGAGAAGTGCCTGTGAGCCGAAATGCCCGACATAATCCCCGATCCGGTCAATTGTATTCTTGCCTTGCACATACTTTGCGGGACTGATGAAAACGCGTTCTGACATATTCAACATCCTTTCTCAAATGAATGTGGCGATAGGACAACATGTGTCTGTTCCCAATTTAAGGCGTGTTTCAAACGAACAATCATGTGACATCTCAGCGAAGCGAGGTCACATGTTCGTCCACATTCCGCCGAGCAATACGAGGACGACAATTAAAGCGGCAACGGCAAGAAATCCCCATTCAAGTATCGATTTGGTCACGATGGTTCCCTCCTGATGACTGATAATCCGAGTATAACGAGTTCAGGCGCCGTTCCTGTTTCAAAAAAATGACCAGGTCAAAAAAAGAATGACGTCTCGTCGTGTCGAGCGTTCGATGGTTTGAATGAGACCACAACGGGAACATTTAATTCGTATGCTTATTTCAGAAGGAGGAAATCACATGTCTAAACACGTACTGATCGTCACGACATCTGCCAATAAACTAGAGAACGGCCACGAAACAGGGTTATGGCTCGGGGAGTTCGCTGAACCGTACCTTTTGTTCGAGAAGAAAGGCTACAAAGTAACGATTGCTAGTATCGAAGGTGGAGACGTGCCAATCGATGCGAACAGTCTAGAAGACGGATTACCGGAAGAAATCTTAAATACGAAAACCTTGTTGAAAGATACGGTCCGTCTTGATCAAGTAGCGGATGAGACATATGATGCTGTCTTCCTTCCAGGCGGACACGGGACAGTCGTCGACTTCCCAGGAAGCGAGACGTTACAGCGTGTCGTTCGAGACGTATACGAGAGCGGCAATATCGTTGCAGCTGTCTGTCACGGCCCGATCGGCCTCGTCAACGTCAAGTTGAGCAACGGCGAACCACTCGTGAAAGGTAAGCGCGTGACTGGATTCACGGATGCTGAAGAAGTCGAGATGCAACTCGATTCAGCTGTACCGTTCTTGTTAGAGACGGCACTTCGTGAGAAGGGCGGAGATTTTGATAAAGCCGACAATTGGGCTGTCAACGTCGCCGTCGATGATCGCCTTGTCACGGGACAAAACCCGCAGTCTTCTGAGCAAGTCGCGGAAGAAATCGTGAAAATTTTAGGATAATGATGCGAACGACCTAGGTCTTGACCTAGGTTGTTCTTTTTTTGGACATATGTCCTTTTCAAGCATTTTATTCTCGCGTACAGTCAGACGAGGAGAATAGGAGGTAAGTATGGGAATCATTTTTGCAGTACTCTCGGGCACGTTCATCGCGTTACAAGGCATCTTTAACGCAAAGCTTGGTTACGCAGTCGGGGCCTGGTTGTCCGTCACGATCGTCCACTTTGTCGGACTCATACTCGCTTTGGGCATTTATGCGTTCAAACGTGATGCAGACATGACGGCGTTCCGGCGTGTGCCATGGTATTACAGTTTAGGTGGGTTGTTTGGCGTCTTCGTCGTCTTTGGAGAGCTGACGGCCATCCAGCGACTCGGTGTGACGTGGGCAATCTGCGTGTTGCTCGTCGCCCAATTGATCGGGGCGTTCCTTATCGATTTGAACGGTTGGTTCGGGGTGAAGAAGAAGCCTGTCAATCAAGGTCAGATCATGGGACTCGCCTTGATGGTTGTCGGTATCGGGATTTACACATTCACGTGAGGAGGGGTGACATGGGGGTTGAAGCTGCGTTAACACGCCTTAACTGGCACCATCTTTTTTCGACGGAGACACTCGCGGCGTCGTCGATCGTGACATTTCCCACCGGTGCGATGTTGTGCGCGAACGATCAAACGATTGAGTCGTTGTTCGTCGTTTTAGAGGGACGCGTCAAAATTTATACGTTGAGCGAGGAAGGGAAACTGAGACTCTTGCGGTTGAAGACGGCGCCGTCTTTGATTGGCGATATTGAGTACGCCAGCGGCCGGGACGTCCTGCATACGGTCGAAGCGGTCGGGGCGGTCACGTGTCTGCGCATCCCGTTTGAAGCGCTGCGGACGCATAACCGGACGATCGAGTTCACGGAACATCTGCTCCGCGGGGTGTCGGAAAAGTTATTTATTGAGGCGAACGCCTCCTCGAATCATCTGATGTCGACGCTTGAAGAGCGGTTAGCAGGCTATCTCGTCTCACTCAGTGCGTCAGGAAATGAGTTGTTCCAACAAGAGATGAGTCAGTTGAAACGGAAGGAAGTCGCCGAATGGCTCGGGACGAGCTATCGCCACTTGAATCGGACGCTGCAAGCGTTCGCGGACGAGGGACTCGTCGAACGGAGTCGGACGAAAGTGACGATTCTCGATGCGAAACGATTAAACGAACGTGCCAATGGCATGGTGTATGAATAAGGAGGCAGTTCATGTTAGTAGGAATCATTTGTTCAGCGGTGGCTGGCGCGTTCATCAGTGTACAAGCGGCGGTCAATGCCAAAATGAACGTGTATTTAGGAGCTTGGGCGACGACCGTGCTCGTCTTTATCGTCGGATTCATCGGCTCGCTCGTCCCGCTTGCACTTTTCGGCGGAAACATCCGCGGCGTGTTCGACATTTCACCGATTTATGCGCTCGGTGGTTTGCTAGGTGTCGGTGTCGTATTTTGTGTGATGCGCAGCATCCAACTACTCGGCCCGACATTATCCGTCTCGATCATTCTCGTGTCCCAGTTGATTTGGGCACTCGGCGTCGATCTCTTCGGAGCGTTCGGAATGCCGCGGTTATCACTGTCACCAGGCCAAGTCATCGGGTTGATGATCTTGCTACTAGGCGTGATTGTATTCAAACAAGCTCAGGCGGCAGCAATCGAACATCAAGCGACGGAACAGGCTACTTCACAATGAAGTGGCTTTTTTTGTGAGCAAAACGGGTACAGGTAGATAATGAATCTCTGATATGATGAGATGGAGTAGTACGAAATATACGTAGAGGTGATGAAACAAGTGGATTCTTCCATAGTAATTGATTTAATGATCGTCATATTTTTGATCGTGTTGAACGGGGTGTTCGCGATGACTGAGATTGCGCTCATCTCGTCGAAACCGGCAAAACTTGAAGTTGAGGCGAATCGAGGCAAACGCAGCGCCAAGATTGCGCTCAGACATTCAAAAGACCCGACAGACCTGTTGTCGACCGTCCAAGTCGGGATCACATTGATCGGGATCATCAACGGGGCTTACGGGGGCGCGCGTTTTTCAACACCGCTCGCTGAACTATTTGCACAGCTCGGAATGAGCGCGCAGTACGCGCCGACGGTCGGTTATGTCGTCGTCGTCACGATCATCACGTATTTGTCGCTCATCATCGGAGAACTTGTCCCGAAACGGATTGCGCTCGTGTCACCTGAACAGGTGACGATGTCGATCATTCCGGCGCTTGATTTGTTCAGCAAAGTCATGCGACCGTTCATTTGGATCTTATCGAAATCGACACTGTTCTTGTTCAAATTGCTCGGCTTGAAAGCAGAGCAGTCGAGTGGGGAGACCGAACTCGAAATTAAACAGTTGTTGTTCGAAGGGGCGCAGCAAGGGGCGTTCGCCCATGAAGAAGTGCAACAAGTCGAGCGCGTCTTCGCTTTCCATGACCAGTTGATCTATGAACTGATGCAGCCGCGAACGACGCTCGAATGGGTCGACCTCGAGGATGACATGGACGATATTAAAAAATCGATTTATGAGAGTAAACACAACAAGCTTCCAGTCGGACGCGATTCGCTCGACGACTTCGTCGGCTACATCGATGTCCGTGATATTTTAACGCTCGCGACGTTGCGTGAGCCGTCACAGATTTTAAAACGCATCAAGCAGCCGCTCATCGTGCCGAAGCAACGTGAGGCCAGCCAAGTGCTGCAGATGATGCAAAAGAACGGCGTCGAGATTGCGTTCGTGCTCGATGAATACGGTGGCTTCCTCGGTATGGTCACGTTGTTCGACATACTAGAAGAGATTGTCGGGGAAGTGATGATTGAAGAAGAGACGCCGGAAGTGGTCCGCCGCGCGGACGGGACGTACTTGGCGGATGGCTTGCTCGGGATTGAAGATTTGAAACGAACGTTCGGGATTCGAGATAACCGTTTCGATGAGGGCCGTAATTTGTACCACACGCTAGCAGGGCTCGTCATTTACTCGCTCGGTGACTTCCCGAAACGCGGAGACATCGTCGAGGCGTACGGGTTACGTTTCGAAGTCGTCGATATGGACGGGAAACGTGTCGACCAAGTTCTCGTGTCGATGTTGTCAGAAACGCCAAACGAAGACTGATGCCTCAGGGCGTCAGTCTTCGTTTTTTTGTGTGTTCCATGTTTCGAACGCTGCGCGCATGAGGACGCGGGCGGTGTTTAGCATGGCCCGTTCGTCCACATCAAAGCGAGGATGGTGGTGAGGGAAGACGGCGCCGACTTCAGGATTGCCGGCCCCGGCGAAAAAGAAGCTGCCGGGAACATGTTGCATGTAGTAGGCGAAATCTTCTCCGACCATGAGCGGAGACATCTCGATGACGCCGGCTTCACCGACGACGCGAGCTGCACTTTGGCGAACATGCTCCGTCTCGGCGTAATGATTGATGACTGGAGGATAGCCGCGGATATATTCGAGCTCATACGTCGCCTCGCTCGCCGCGCAGACGTGGGAAATGGTGCGCTCCATCTCTGTGATGATCCGTTCTTGTGTTTCTAGCGTGAACGTTCGGACTGTCCCCGATAACTTCGCTTCGTCAGCGATCACGTTGAACGCCTGGCCCGCGGTGAACGTGCCGACGCTTAAGACGGCCGGTTCGAGCGGATCGGTGCGACGGCTGATGACTTGTTGCAACTGACCGACGACGTTCGCCCCGACCATGACGGCATCGACCGTATGTTGCGGAATCGCGCCGTGGCCGCCTTTCCCTTTGATCGTCAGCTCGAAGCGGTCGGCTGCGGCCATGATCGGACCTGCTTTTACTCCGATCGTGCCGTACGGGAGCGGCGTCCAGATGTGAGCGCCGAAGATGTAGTCGACGCCGTCCAAGCAGCCGTCTTCGATCATCGGCTTGGCTCCTCCGGGCGCGAGTTCTTCCGCAAACTGATGGATGAGAACGACGTCTCCCGGCAGGTCGGTCTCACTCAAGGCTTTGGCGAGCACGAGCAGTGTCGCCGTATGGGCGTCATGGCCGCACGCATGCATCGAACCGTTCACTTTTGAGCGGTACGGCACGTCTTTCAAGTCTTGGATCGGCAAAGCGTCAAAGTCGGCCCGGAAGGCGATGGTTGGTCCGTTGCCGCCTCGAATGCGTCCGACGACGCCGTTGCCGCCGACGCTTTCGCGGACTTCGAGGCCGAGCTTGCGCAAATAAGTGGCGATCGTTTTTGGTGTCTCCTGTTCTTCAAACGACAGTTCGGGATATTGGTGAAAATGGCGTCGAAGCGACACCATCTCGTCGTACAGTTCCGCCAATCGTGAATCGAGGTCAGTCACAAGCATGATTTGCACTCCTGTCAGTTAATCATTTTTGTTTGAAACCAGCTCCATAGATTATACGTATCTAAGAGGTAAGAGTTTCTAATCGCCTGAGCGGTGTTTCCCATGATCGCCATGAGTCATTGGTTACATTTTTCTAAGTTATGCTTATGGTATACGACAAAAGGGAATTAATACAGAAGTAAATCATGAAATGAGGTGTTGAAATGGGTTGGATTATCGCAATTGGTATCATCGCCGTCTTGGCGGTCATCTATTTTTCGATGTACAACGGACTTGTCAAATATCGAAACTGGGTCGACGAGTCGTGGGCACAGATCGACGTTCAGCTGAAACGCCGCTACGACTTGATCCCGAACTTGGTCGAGACGGTGAAAGGGTATGCGAAGCATGAACAAGAGACGCTCACGAAAGTCGTCGAGCTACGAAACCAGCTTGGCTCGAAGACGAGCCGTCAAGAACAGATGGAAGTGAACGATCAACTGAGCGGTGCGCTCAAAAACTTGTTCGCGCTGCGCGAGGCGTATCCGGACTTGAAAGCGAACGAGAACTTTATGATGCTTCAAGAAGAGCTGACGCAGACAGAGAACAAAGTCGCTTACTCGCGACAGCTGTATAACAATACGGTCATGAAATACAATACGAAAATCGAATCGGTCCCGACGAACATCATCGCTTCCGTCCATAAGTTCGAAAAACGCGACATGCTCGAGGCGCGAGAAGAAGAACGCGAGAACGTTCGCGTCTCATTCTAATGGATTGGAGTGGCGACGATGATTCTGTATGAACAAATCCGCAAGAATAAGATTAAAACCGTGTTCATCGTGGCCGGATTCGTCCTCCTCGTCTTAGCCGTCGGGGTTGTCATCTCGTATTTGAACTATGGCGATCCGCTCCCAGGGCTCATCTTTACTCCGGTGTTCTCGTTGTTTTACATCGGGATCGTCATCATGTCGAGCACGAATATCGTCATGAAGATGAATCACGCCCAAGAGATCACATCGGTCGAACAACATCGTTTCTTATGGCACACGGTCGAGAACATGGCGATGGTCGCCCGTGTCCCGATGCCACGGATCTTCATCATCAATGACGCGTCACCGAACGCGTTCGCGACCGGGCTCAAACCCGAGAAGGCCGCGGTCGCCGTGACAACCGGTTTAATGGACCAGTTGACCCGTGAAGAACTCGAAGGTGTCATCGCCCACGAAGTTGCGCATATTAAAAATTATGACGTCCGCCTGGCGACGGTGACGCTCGCCCTCGTCTCCGTCATCGCCATCATGAGTGACATCGGCTCACGGATGCTGTTTTTCCGAAGTATCGGTGGACGGCGCGACAACAACCAAAATCCGATCTTTATGATCGTCGGGCTCGTCCTGTTGATTTTAGCCCCGATCATCGCGACGCTCGTCAACCTTGCTATCTCGCGAAATCGTGAGTTTTTGGCTGATGCGAGCGGGGCCGAGTTGACGCGGAACCCGGACGCACTCGCTTCGGCGCTCGAGAAAATCGCTAACGTCAAAACGCCAGTGAAAGAGGCGTCACGGGCGTCGGCATCACTTTATTTTTCGGACCCTATGAAGAAAAAGCTGAGTGGGCTGTTCTCGACACACCCGAATCCGGCTGAACGGATTGCCAGACTGCGAAGCATGTAAAAAAAGCCACCTCGCTATGGAGGTGGCTTTCGTTCGTCATCCGGCGCGGTTGCTCCGGAGTTTTTCAATCTCTTCGAGGACGAATTGAACGTTCGTCCCGACGATGACTTGAATATGGTTCGGGCTGACGACTTTAATTCCTGGGATGCCCGCTTTCTTAATTTGCGTTTGATCGACCGTCTCCATGTCTTTGACGTCGACACGGAGACGTGTGACACACGATTCGATACCGGTGACGTTTTGGTCACCACCGAGACCGTCATAAATCATGGCTGCCATCGCAGAGTACTGACCACCTGCTGCGACTGGTGCCGTTTTCGTGTCACCTTCAGGCGCTGTTTCTGTCGCGACCGCATCAACTGCTTCGTCCGACTCGCGACCTGGCGTTGCCAAGTTAAGTTTGACGATCATAAAGCGGAAGATCGTGTAGTAGATGGCACCGAAGACGAGGCCTTGGACGAGCAACATGTACGGCTGGTTCGCAAGCGGTAGCCGTGAGCTGAGGACGAAGTCGACGAGACCGGCACTGAAGCCGAACCCGGCCGTCCATTGGAACGTGGCAGCGATAAAGAGTGACACGCCTGTCAACACAGCATGGACAAGGTAAAGAACTGGTGCGAGGAACATGAACGAGAACTCGAGCGGTTCCGTGACACCTGTGAAGAATGAAGCGAACGCTGCGGCGAGAAGGAGCGAGGCCGCTTGTTTTTTACGTTTCGTTTTCGCAGTGTGATACATCGCGAGTGCTGCTGCCGGGAGACCGAACATCATGATCGGGAAGAATCCAGCTTGATAGCGTCCAGTGATCCCTTTCTCACCTTCACCGGACCAGAAGTTACCGATATCGTTGATGCCGGCAACGTCAAACCAAAATACCGAGTTGAGGGCGTGGTGAAGACCTGTCGGGATCAATAGACGGTTGAAGAATCCGTAAAGTCCAGCCCCGATCGCCCCCATTTTCGAAATTGTTTCACCGAATCCGACGAGTCCTGTGTAGACGACCGGCCAGACGAAGTAAAGTGCGACCGAGACGACAATCATGGCGAACGCCGTCATGATTGGCACGAGACGTTTGCCGCTGAAGAAGGCGAGCGCGTCCGGGAGCTTCACATGGCTGAAGCGGTTATACATTTGAGCAGCGACGATACCTGACAAGATACCGACGAACGCGTTGGCGATCCGACCGAATGCTGGGTTGACTTCAGTGACGTCGATTCCTTGGAACAGGGCGACTGTCGCGGAAGACAACAATGTCGTGACCGTGAGGAAAGCGACGAGACCACTGAGAGCGGCCGAGCCGTCACGGTTTTTCGCCATACCGAGGGCGACCCCGACAGCGAAGAGAATTGGAATGTTATCGATGATGGCTGCACCGGCTTTAATGAGGAAGGCGGCGGCGATGTTTTCAGAACCCCAGCCGACTGGGTCGATCCAGTAACCGATGCCCATGAGGATGGCCGCTGCAGGAAGTACCGCAACCGGCAACATGAGCGAACGTCCGAGACGTTGTAAAAAGTTCATCATTGTAAATGTCCTCCTTTTTGATGGTGTTGATCTTGCAGGCGTTGAATGTGGAGCGTGATGTAACCAAGCTCTGACTCGGGCAAGACGATGCCGTATAAGTTTTCCATTTCAGTTGCGACGTCAGACGCACACGCGTAAGCGGACGAGAATTTTGTTTGAATCATCTGAAGCATGTCCTCGTCGATCGTGTGATGATCGTAATGGTTGACCCGATCCATGACGAATCGTAAATGGGTTAATAAGCGTTGATAGGATAAGTCATCTTCTTCGATAGATAGGTCGAGTCGTCGTGAAATCGATTGAATCATGTCTCTTACGATCGTCGTCTGTTTGACCGTCTTGCGCAAATCACCTCCTTTCACTTTGAGTGTATGGATATGGAGCGCGATGAAAGCCGCTTCGTCTTTCGGCATCTTCAATCCGATTTTGTCCTCGATTAGTTGCAGCGCCCACAGTCCGATTTCATATTCGTTGCGATACAAGATTTTGATCTCATTCAACAGCTTGTTCCGAAGTGAGATTCCTTCTTCTTCACGCTCGATGGCGAATGAGATATGATCGGTCAAAACGACGTGGATATGCTCATTGAACGTCGTCTCGAGCCGCTTCTCCGCATGCGTGATAATTTCTTCGGAAATCGTGAAGTGCTCGACCGGGATACGGCTGAGGAGTTGTTGAAACTTATCGTTTTCCGACATGACGAAAAGTTTTTCGATTTTGTGCGGGTTGACGATGTCGTTGCGCCCTTTTTTAAACGCGACGCCGGGTCCGATGGCGATCTTTTCTTCACCTTCGTCCGAGACGATGACCGCGTTGTTGTTTAAAATCTTTTTAATTTTTAACATGTGTCCTCCTATCGAGGAGTCATTGTTCCGCTTGAGCGACGACAGTCTTTCCGGAAAGCGAGGGGCCACCTGCGTGGAACGAGTAAGGATTTGGCAGCTCGCTTCCGTTCGTGACAATCATCGGAGTGACCGTGTCCTTCCCGGCTTGATTAATCTGCTTCAAGTCCGCTGTCAACAAAGGATGTCCGACGTCAACATGGTCACCGACAGTGACGTGGACTGTGAACGGGTCTCCTGAAAGTTCGACCGTGTCTAACCCGACGTGAATCAAAATCTCAGCTCCGTCTTCCGTCCGGATGCCGATGGCGTGCTTCGTCGGTGCGATTTGGACGATCGTTCCATTAGCCGGTGCGACGACTGTCCCGTTTGTCGGCTTAATGGCGATTCCGTCGCCCATCATCTTCTCGCTGAAGACGGGGTCGGCCACTTGCTCAAGTGGAATGATGTCTCCTTCCATGGGTGCATAAAGTGTCAGTGTATGTCGCTTCATCCACTTATTCAATAACATGTTCACTTCATCCTTTCCCTACGAAAATGATTGTGAAAAAACAAAACAGGCATGGAGTATAGACGGGTGGCGTGAGCCTTTCGTCTTACCCCATGCCTGATCGAATCAGTCACATGTGATCAATATTTGTTTCTTCTGTCTCAACATAGCACGCTATCTAAAAGAAGACAAGACCTAATTTGTAAGCGCTCTCTAAAAAATGTACTTATTCTGAAATTTGTTGTATAGTGAAAACGAATCTTAAGTGAAAGGTGTTGCATGTTGATGAGTGAGGTCGTATCTGCCTAACGAACTGAAAAATGTAGGATGACGCGTGTTTTTGTCATGCCTTCATGTTCTGTTACGGATACCGCCCATCATAAACTGCCAGACACCGGTCTGTCTTTTTGCGTTGGTCGTCATCGACCGACGCTTTTTGTTTGCGCGGTATCTCCACCCTATTTTAAGGAGAGATCACCATGAACGAACAAACGTTAGAAAAACTACAATATACTGAACTCATCCAACGAGTCGAACGCTACTGCATCAGCGGGTTCGGTCGCAAGTTGCTCAGAAATCAACAACCGACGAGCCATCTACAGACGGTGAAGAAACGACTGCAAGAGACGTCGGAGGCACGAGCGATCCTAGACGCCTCGTCGCACGTCCCGTTCATCGGGGTGTCCGACATGGAACCGCTCATCGGGAAAATCAGTCGTGGCATCCAGCTCGAAGCGGGTGAACTTGAAGCCGTCGCTGAATTTTTCCGCGGAGCCCGCAAACTGAAACGATTCATGGCCGAGCAGACGTTCTTTGCACCGTTGTTATCTCTGTACGCGGACGAGATGAGTGAAAGGCGCTCGATCGAAGAAGAAATCGTTCGGTCGATCCGGGCCGGACGCGTCGTCGATGAGGCGTCAAAAGAACTGAAACGGACTCGGAAGCAAATCGATATTCTCGAAGGACGGATCGAGGAGCGGTTGACTAAATTTTTGAAGAGCGCGGCCAACCGTGAAGCGATTCAAGACGCGTTTGTGACGAAGAAGCAGGACCGATTCACGATCCCAATCAAGGCGTCGTACAAACATAAAGTCGCCGGGACGATCATCGATACGTCGAACCGGGGGACGACCGTGTTCATCGAGCCGGAAGCGATCAGCAAGCTGAACGCGGAACTCGCCGTCAAACGGACCGAGGAAGCGGTCGAAGTTTATCAAGTGCTCGCGACACTGACCGGTATGGTGGCCGAAGCGTTACCGGCGATTGAGACGACGCTCGACGTTATCGCCCAGTACGACATGGTATTCGCCAAAGGGAAGTATAGCCAGACGATCGAAGGAATTTCGCCACGCGTGAACGGGACCGGGAAAATTCGTTTGCGACAAGTCCGGCACCCGTTGCTTGATGGGGCGGTCCCGCTCGACTTCTCGCTCGGCGAGACGTACCGCGGACTCATCATCACCGGACCGAACGCCGGCGGGAAAACGGTCGTCTTGAAAACGATCGGCTTGCTCAGCTTGATGACGATGAGCGGACTGCACATCCCGGCTCATCCCGATACGGACATCTCGACGTTCGACGACGTGTTCGTCGATATCGGTGACAATCAAGACATGGGGTCCGCCCTCAGCACGTTCTCGGCCCATATGAACAACGTGGCAAATATCATGCAACGGGCCGGCAAGCGATCGTTGCTCTTATTTGACGAAATTGGGAGTGGGACCGAACCGAACGAAGGGGCGGCGCTCGCCATCGCGATTTTAGAAGAGGCGTACAAGCGCGGCTGTCTCGTCGTCGCCTCGACCCATTACGGGGAAATCAAAGCGTATTCCGAGGCGCATCCGGACTTCATGAACGCGGCGATGCAGTTCGACCCGGACACGCTCGAGCCGAAGTATCGGTTGTTGATCGGTCAGTCCGGTGACAGCAACGCGCTGTTCATTGCCCGGAAAATGAAGCTACCCGAAGCGATTTTGAAACAAGCGTCACGTTATATGAAAGAAAAAGTATATGACCAGACACTCGTCGACACTTCGAAACTGACACAAGAAGTGGTGAATGCGAAACCGGAACTGATCCAGCAATTTGAAAAAGGAGATCGCGTCCGGTTACTCGAGACGAATCAAGTCGGGCTCGTCTATGCGACGGACGATTCTGGGCGACATGTCACGGTTTATGCAGAAGGGACGTTCAGCGACCATCCGTTGCGACGCGTCCGGCTTGAAGCGCAGGCGGTTGATCTCTATCCGGCAGGTTATGACTTAGAGACGTTGTTCGTAGACTATCGAGAGCGCAAAGAGGCGCATGATTTTGAGCGTGGCTCGAAGAAAGCGTTGCGTCGTGTTGAAAAAGAGATTCGGGCACGGCAACGCGCCGAACGTGGAGACTAAAAAGTGTATGACCTTAAGCGCTCGGGTAAGGACCAAGGACCGAGAGTCATGACGAAACGTCCGGCTGTCGGGTAATGTGTCGGAGGTGGACTAGATGTTTTGGTTAAGTTTGTTGTTCGCCATCGGATTTGCCTTGATCCACTACTTTTCAGGTCAACTGATTCACGTGCGCGAGACGCCACGGAGCCGCTTCTTGTCGCTCGCCGGTGGCGTCGCTGTCGCTTACGTGTTCTTGCATCTCTTGCCTGAACTGAATGAATACCAACGCGAGCTCGAAGGACATCTCGGGAGCGGTCTGTTCGCCTCGATCGAGAATCATATCCTCATTGTTAGTATGTTCGGTTTGGCCGTTTTTTACGGATTGGAGCGATTGGCGTCCCAAATGAAAAAACGAGATGAAGGAAGCGTGTTTTGGATTCATATGGCGCTGTTCATCTTTTACAACTTTAGCATCGGGTATGTGCTCGCAGAGAGTGAGTTCGACACGATATGGGCGATGACGCTCTACTTTCTCGCGTTAGGGATTCATTTCATCACGGTCGATCAAGGGTTGAGACACCACCATCAACAGTTATATGACGAGCGGGGACGGTTGTTGCTTTCCCTCGCGGTGCTCGTCGGCTGGAGTGTTGGGGCGTTTTCAGCGCTTCATGAAGTCACGCTGTCGATGATTGTCGCCTTTTTGGCCGGTGGCATCATCTTGAACGTTATGAAAGAAGAGTTACCCGAAGAGCGTGACAGCAGTTTTCGTGCCTTTGCCGTCGGGCTCATCGGATACGCGTTACTTTTATTGGCCATATGAAAAGGCAACCGAGATTTGGTTGCCTTTTTGCTTACAGTGAATTTGTACTCTGATTTTCTACATTGTCATCTGTTGAAGGTGTATTGTCGTCTTGGTTTGGACCGCCGAATTGGCCACCGTGATGCGACCCGTGACCGTGTCGACCTCTCCCTCCCGGTCCTTGCATGTCTAGGTCGTCATAGCTTGTCACGTCGGCGAATCGCTCCTCATGTTCAGCTAAAATCGCGTCGGCTTCCGCTTGCGTCAAATTACCGTTCTCGACCGCTGCATCAAGTTTCACTTCGTGTGAGGCGATGATCGCGTCAATGAATGCGTCGACCGTGATGCCTTTCTCTTCCGCGAGCTCAGGAAGCGACTGTCCTTCTTCACGTGCCGCTTCGACCTCGGCTTCGGTCAAACCGAGCGCCTCAAGCAACGCCGCTTGTCCGGCTGCCCGGTCTCCGAACATGCCGCGTTCACCACGTTCACCGCGTTCGCATTGCGTCGAAGCTTCCGTCGATTCTGTCGTTTCAGTTGTCGTCGTCTCGTTTGTGGCTGCGTAGACGCCTGTGCCCGAGACGGCAAGCAGACCGGCCAAAGCGAGTGCTAATTTTGATGATTTCATGTGTATCTCCTCCTTTTACTACCTCAAGTGTAAATCTTGCCCGCCGGCAAGTTGTGAGGGAGTTGCAAGGTTTTTGCAAATTGTATTTGGGAAACGATGGGATGCTTTCTTGATGCGATATAATGGGAGTGGAGGCGATACAGATGAACGTGCTCGTAGTGGAAGATGAACAGAAGCTAGCGGACGGGATGGCCCGTTTTTTGACGTACGCGGGCTTTACTGTCAGCGTGGCGGGGACACTCGCCGAGGCGAAACGACTGCTTGATCAGCCGTTCGATGCGGTCCTGCTCGACGTTCGCCTGCCGGACGGAGAAGGATGGACGCTCATTCCGAGATTACAGACACTTCAGCCGCGGCCGGCCATCGTGTTGACGACGGCACGCGGGGAAGCCGATGACCGAGTGTTCGGTCTTGAGCTCGGTGCTGACGACTATTTGGTCAAACCGATCGTCTTGAAAGAGCTCGAGATTCGATTGAAGCGTCTCGTCAAGCAGACGGATGGCATCGTGTTCGGTGATCTGAAAGTGGATGAAAAATCACGGACGGTGACGGAAGACGGGAAACCGATTCGATTGGCCAATAAGGAGTACGAACTGCTGCTCTATTTCATGAAGCATATCGGGGAAGCGCTTGACCGGAACCGATTGCTCGACGACGTGTGGGACTATACGTTCGTCGGTGACACGAGGACGGTCGACACGCACGTTAAACAGCTCCGCGACAAGTCCAAGACGATCAAACGGCAGTTGAAGACGGTGCATCGGGTCGGTTATCGATTGGAGGACGTGTGATGAACCGGTTGATGAAAAAGTTGTTGTGGACCGCCATTCTCCCGCTCGTGGTCATGGCCGTGCTCACGTTCGGACTCACGTCGCTCTTGATCGGCCGCTTTGCCGAGACGGAAAGCTACGCCCAGCTCGAGCGTGAAGCGGACATCGTCTATGACGCGTTAGCTGAAGGGCGAGGCATACCGGGACAGCTCAACGTCCTCGTGTTTCAAGACGGCGAACCGATCGATCTTGACCGAGGCGGACGGATGCGGCGACAGATGACACCGACGCTGAACCCGGACGCATTGGTGGAACGCGATCAAGTCAGCGTAAACGGTACGCGTCTCTTGACGTTTTTACGAGAAGAAGGAGACATTCAAATCGTGACGTATACGAATGCGCCGCTAGCGAATCCCCAGTTCCGTCAAATCTATATGATTCTCGGGAGTGGCTTCCTGCTCGCCCTCGTCGCGGCGATAGGCGTGACGTATTGGATGGGGCGGCGCTTGACGTCACCGCTCGTCCAATTGAAACAAGCGGCAACGGCGATCATGGCAGGAACACACACGATCAACTTGCCGCCGGTCACAGACGATGAAATCGGTGATTTGACGGAAGCGGTCGATCAGATGAATCGTGCGCTTCAAGAACAAGAGACGCTGCAAAAGACGTTCATCTCTGGGGTCACACATGACGTGCGGACACCGCTCGCTATCGTTCGCAACGAGGCAGAGATGCTCGAGCTCGGCGTCGTCAAGCCAGAAGACGTCTCGTCGACGGGACGGAGCATGACCGAAGAAGTTGACCGGATCGATCGTCTCGTCACGCAGATGCTCGAGTACTCGAAGTTATCGTCACGAAGTCTGCCGCTTCAAATCGAGCCGATCCGATTGGACGGACTCGTTCGTGAGACGGTGGCACGAATGGAAGACTGGTTCCGGCATAAACAAGTCACCGTCCAACTCGAACTCGAAGCAGTCACGCTACAAGCCGACCAAACGGCGATGGAACGGGTGTTGTCCAACTTTCTTCATAACGCCTACCAGGTGAGTCCCGACGGTGGCGTCATCACAATCAGAATTGTCGGAAACCGACTCGAGATCGAGGATCAAGGTCCGGGGCTCGATGATAGGATGCGTGCGAGCGTATGGGATATGTACGTCAAAGGTGATCGGTCGAACGGACACGGTCTTGGACTCGCCATCAACAAGTTGTTGCTTGAAGCGCAGCAACTCAATTACGGGGTCGAATCAAACGAGGGGGCGATTTTTTGGATCGAATGGGATTGAACTTATTTTTACGAGGTGTCCGCTTAGAACGAGATCGGATCGAAACGCCAGGGTATCCGTTTTCGCTCCCGATTTTTGAAGCGTTTGACGAATTGACGTTGACGAATCCGGTCACGTTTTTAGTCGGGGAAAACGGCAGCGGCAAGTCGACGTTGATCGAAGGGATGGCGATTGCCGCCGGATTCAATCCGGAAGGCGGGGCGACGACGTTCCGCTTTGAGACCGAGTCGACGCATAGCCCGCTGTTCGAGGCGTTGCGCCCGATTCGTAGTGCGTATCGCCCGAAGGACGGTTTTTTCCTCCGGGCCGAGACGGCGTATCAGCTATCAAGTTACGTGGACGAAATAGCGCGCTTGAGTCCAGACCCTGAGCGGTTTTATGAATCGTATGGTGGTCGCTCGCTCCATGAGCAGTCACACGGGGAAGCGTTCTTGTCGCTCATGCTCCACCGTTTCCGGGGCGCGGGCCTCTATATTTTAGACGAGCCGGAGGCCGCGTTGTCGCCGATGCGTCAATTGACGATGCTCGCCCGGATGCATGAGCTCGTGCAGGCCGGGAGTCAATTCATCATCGCGAGTCATTCACCGATTCTCATGTCGTACCCTGACGCGGCGATTTTGGAAGTCGAGGCGGGGCTCGCGCCGACGACGTTCGATGAACTCGAACACGTCCGGGTCATGCGCGACTTTTTAGCAGCGCCGGAACGGATGCAACGGATTTTATTTGACTAACAAAAGGCGGCCGTGGCCGCCTTTTATTATGACTTCGTGATTTTCCGCAACAAAATGATCGCGACGCTGACACCGGCAGCGATCAGCATGTACGTCCCGATCGATGAGAGCGTGTCTATCCAAAAATCCATTAGGTTTCCACCTCACTTGATTCGGTTAATTGCTTCCATCATTTCACGTTACTGTGCTGAAGTACACGAAATAATGATGTAAAACAAACGTTGAAGTCTATTGGAAAATCTTTCAAGAAACTTAAAAGTTTGGTCAGTGATTGGGCGGAAACTGTCCCACGTTTGAATAATCGCTCTATAATAGACGTGTAGAGATGATTATTGACGAAATGAGGGGTAGCGATGGTATACGGTTTATTGATTGTTGGCATCGTCCTGATCACACTCGTCATCAACGTACTGCGCTTGATGACGACCCCATCTTTGAACCGTTGGCTACTCGTTGGGGCGAGTAGCCTTGTCGTGATTTGGCATGGGATTCTGTTCGACTTTTATGATTTACATTGGTCAGTGCTGCTGCTCATCGCGACCGGCCTCATCTGTTTTCAATGGACGGGCATGGTGACCGCGACTCTTGTCGGTTGGTTGCTCGTCTATAGCCAATCAGGAAACTTATCGTTTCCATTGTTGCTCAGTTATATCTTTTTCGGACTCGGTGCCGCGCTCTTGTTCGGTTATATTAAACAATTGAAACGGGAACGATCGGATCGGTTACGGATGTTGACGACAAGCTCTCGTCAATTGAACGTGTTTCGTGAAGTCAGCTTCACGATGCAAGATACGCTCGACCCGGACCGTCTCCTACAGACGATTTTGACATCGGTGACGGCAGGTCATGGGCTCGGCTTCAACCGCTCAATCATCTTTTTTGCCGACCCGGAAAAAGACAGCATTTACGGCGTCATGGGGACGGGACCGATGAATCCCGAGGAAGGGTACCAAATTTGGGAAGAAATCACACGGCAACATTATGACCTTCAAGATTTAATTGACGAGAAAGAGACGGACTCGACACACGATGAGCCATTGAACGAACGGATTCGTAAAATGACGTTCCCATTTAATTCCAATCATGTGTTTAAACAGACACTCGACTCGGGCCGACCCCAACACGTCTATGCGAGCATCACCGATGATGCGGTCCTACGACTATTACATACAGAGTTACAGATGGACGAGTGCACAATTTTCCCGTTACATCATCAAGGTATCCCGTACGGATTGCTCGTCATCGATAACGTCGTCAACAAGAAGCCGATCACCCCTCAAAAAATCGATGGGGTTCGGCCCATCGCGGAACAAGCATCGCTTGCGTTGCATCAGACGACGCTTTATCAACGGATTGAGACGCTCGCGCTCCGTGACGGACTGACTCGTTTGAAGAACCATCGCTCGTTCGAGCAAGATTTGGATGTATTGTTCCGCGAGTGTGATGAAGACGAACTGTCGCTCATCGTCATGGACATCGACCACTTCAAACATTATAACGATACGAACGGCCATTTGGCGGGGAACGAACTGTTGACGCGACTCGCGAGCGTCATTCGCCGAAGTGTACCCGATGAACAGATGGCGTATCGGTTCGGCGGCGAAGAGTTTGTCGTTTTGCTCCCGCAATTCGATGAGATCGGAGCGACGCACGTGGCCGAAACGATTCGTTCAGCCGTGCTCGGTACAACATTCACGCACGGGAATCAACAACCGGGCGGGCAGTTGACGCTCAGTTTTGGCGTCGCCTCGAAGCATACGCTTCGTGATCAGACGGTCGAACAGTTGATTGAATGTGCGGACCAGGCGCTTTATGCGGCCAAGTCACGCGGGAAAAATCAAGTCTGTCGCTGGGAAGGGGTGGCGCTATGAGTGAGTTTAGCGTCATGATGATGGCGGTCGCCTTTGTTGGGACCATACTGCTGTCGAGCCGGTACTGCTATCTATTCATCTTACGTCACATCGCCAAGCGTGAGGCGACTGCGTTGCACGTTTCGTTACAAGACGTCTCGTTCTCGTTTGATCAGATGGTTTATTTTATTGCCTTGCCGACGACAATCCCCGAAGTAAAGGACGCGATGAAAGACGAGCTCATCATTGAGCCGTATTACGAGTCGCACTTCTTTCCTGACGTGAACGGGATACAAGTCTCTGTTAAATCGGGACAGGAAGTGATCCCGATTACGTATTTGCCAGTCGATGATTTCAGTTTACCGATCTTAGATCGCTATCTAGAGACGCGGAAGATCGATGAGCGAACGAACCGCATCATTCGCGCCCACGTGATTGTTCATGATCGGACGCTCCAAGCCATCCGGGACGAGGTGTATCACCACCTTCATGAGGACCGCATCAGACAATAGAAAACAGGGTTTCCGTCACCAAGCAGTGATGGAAACCCTGTTTTTAGTTCGTTAAAAGGTGGAACCGGACAGCGCCGATCAAGTTGGCCTCATTGAAGTGGGCGCACGTCTCGACGTCGATCCGGAACGTGCCGAACGAATCCGTGAGCACATCGAGGTGACGCTTGATGCCGTCACGGACTTCAGGCCGCCGGCTGATGCCGCCACCGATCAAAATCCGTTCCGGGTCGAGCCCGAACTGGAGATTGTAGAGTCCGATCGCATTCCAACGATAGAAGTTTTCGAGTTCCTCATGGATACGTGAGTCCGATTGAAGGTCGAACACGTCTTTGCCGGTGAGGGGCAGTCCGAGGCGATCACTGCACCGCTTCACGAGAACGGCCGTCGCACCGACTTTACTCCACGTGCCGTCCGGGTGGGGGGCATTCGGGTCAAGAATCCAATAGCCGTACTCGCCGCCATGGAAGTGTGAACCGACCATGACTTCGTTCGAGTCGATAAAAGCACCACCGACACCCGTGCCGATGACGACTGTCGCATAACGTTTCAAAGAAGCGGCGGCCCCGGTCCATCCTTCGGCGAGCGCTGCCGCGTTCGCGTCGTTTAGGACGGTGACGGGTAAGTCGTACTGGTCTTGAAACGGCTCGAGGAAAGGCTGTTCGTGAATGTAGGGGAGGGCGGTAACGCCGTGAATCACCCCGGTCGACGAATCGACGGCGCCGGGAGCGCTAAAGGCGATTCCTTGGATCGGTCCCGCGGCTTGCGTGTTGTTCACGATTGCATCGATCTGTTCGAGAAATGCTTTCCACGTCTTAGGGGTCGGGACGTGGTCGTTCGACAGAAGTGTCCCATCAGTTTGGACGACTCCGTATTTGATACTCGTTCCACCGATATCGATGGCTAGATAATGTTGCATAGTACTTACTCCTTTACGGGGGATTTTGTTGTCAAGGCTATGTTTGGGGCATGGTATGATAGATAGACAAGAACACATGCTTATCCACATTAGCGCACCATGCCAAATGATGCAAATCGGTCGCGAGGAGGTTCACATGGATGTTCATATCGGGAACGCCGGTTTTGAGACGGAAGCGGCGAAACGACAGCTGCGCGAATCGCTTCAATCGGTAAGCAGGACGTTGTTTGAAATGGTTGAACATGTGGCCGTGCGATGACAGCTCGGTATTTATTGAAGCGACGCGTCATGGACCATGCGGCCAAGCATTGGAAAACGTGGCGGCTCAGATTGTACGTCGTGTTTCCGCTCTTTTTCTTTCTCGGTTATCAGTATATCTTGTTCTGGCAAGGTGGTCTTGATTGGATCGGCGACGTTTCGGCGTTCGTTTGGGCGGTGCTCTTCCTGCTCCTTGTCGTCAGCGATACGTTTTTCATTTGGGTCGAACGAGCAGATGTCAGGCGAAGCACCGGCGATGCGCTCATCAAGGTGTTGAAGCGCTATTCGCTGTCCTATCATATCGTTAAGCTGCTCATTAAATATGGTGTGGTCGTTTCGTTGTTTAGGCCGGTGCTCGTCGATTGGGGATGGACACATGCTTCAATTTTGTCATTCTTCTTGTCGGTTCTCCTAATCGCTTGGCTCCATATGTGGACTCAGTATCAGTTACAGATTAGGCGAAGCCATTGGATGTCGCGGGTTAGCGTCACGATCGTCGCCATGATTTGCCTATATGCGTTCCTTGACGGCCGTCCGCTCGCGGCAGTCGTCTTCGGCAGTGGTTTCGTCGCACTGGCACTTTATGCCGGGGAAGGTTGGATGTCGCGTCAGCCGTACCTTGATCGCGAAATCGACTTGGCCGAGGCGTTGCATGATTCATTCTTCCAAAAAATCAAGAAGGGACACTTTCATGACTGAACAACAATATGAACGACTGCTACAAATCGAGACGGTGAAGCCTCAGCAAGGCTTCCCGACCTCGGTCGAATACCATCGTTATGAGCCGACCCCATATGCTGCGCTCGACTTGTTGCGCGACGCCTATCCGCTCGAGCCGACGGACACGGTCGTCGACTTTGGATCCGGGAAAGGGAGGTTGCCGTTTTATCTCGCCTACACGTTCCGTGTCCGCGCCATCGGGGTCGAGATGGATGGGGGCTATCACGAGGAGGCGCTTCAAAACTGGGTCAACTATACGAAGAAGCATCGGTCGCGTGGGAGCACCCAGTTCGAGTGCGCGTATGCCGAACGGTTTATGATCCCACCTGAGGCGAACCGATTTTATTTCTTCAACCCGTTTTCGGTTCAAGTGTTCCGCAAAGTCGTTGCCAATATTCTCGACTCGGTTGAGCTCTCGCCGCGTTCGGTCGATATCATCCTCTACTATCCGTCCGACGATTATTTACACTTTTTGAATGATGAGACACCGTTCCGTTACGTCCAAGACGTCCGATTGCCGTTGAAGAATCTTCATGAACGGTTTCTCATTTATCGATTTGATATGATGGAGTCATCTTGGTAATGGGGAGTGGATTTGAGTGAAGAAAAAAGATATTTTAGAAGCGTACCGTTGGCGTCAAGCGACGAAAGAGTTCGACGCGGACCGCAAGATTGATGAAAGCGACTTTGAATTTATCCTGGAGACGGGACGATTGTCACCGAGCTCATTCGGCTTCGAGCCGTGGCAGTTCGTCGTCGTTCGCCGCGAAGATTTACTTCAAAAAATTAAAGACAACACGTGGGGCGCTCAAGGACAAGCGTTGACGGCAAGCCATTTCGTCTTGATTTTGGCCCGGACTCCTGAGGCGATGCGCTATGATTCGGACTATCTGCGCCACATCATCACTGGCGTCCAAGGACGGACCGAGGACGAATATGCGCTCCGAATCAAACGAGTGCAGGAGTTCCAAGAACAAGATTATCGTCTGTTAGACGATGAGCGAGTGTTCCAAGAGTGGATCAAGCGCCAGACGTACATCCCGCTCGGCAACATGATGACGGCAGCAGCCCAAATCGGGATCGACTCATGTCCGATCGAAGGGTTCAACCAACAACAGATTGACGAACTGTTGATTTCAGAAGGTGTCATGGAACGCGGGGCGTGGTCGCTCTCGGCCATGATCGCGTTCGGTTACCGGGCTCGCGATTTCGCGCCGAAGACGCGCCGCGACTTCAACGAGGTCGTCAAATACATCGGATGAAAAAAAGCTCAATCGCCTCGACGCGATTGAGCTTTTGCTTACTTCCAGTCTGTGATGCGGTCGATTGGGAAGCGGACCGACGGGTAACCTTCTTCTGCGGCTTTACCGATCGAGAGGAGCATGACCGGGAGGTAGCGTTCTTTCTCGAGACCGAACGCTTCGGCGATATTCTTCTTATCGTAGCCGCCGATCGGGTTCGTGTCATAGCCGTGGGCACGGGCGACGAGCATGAGCTGCATCGCGACGAGGCCTGAGTCGAGCAAGATGCTGTCTTTGATCATTTCGTTCGGTGCGTCTTTGAAGATGCCTTTGATCATGTCGACTTGGCGGTCGCGGACTTCAGGAGGCATCAGGCCGCGCTCGACGGCAGAATTGAAGATCTCTTCCGTGTAGTCGGCCATTTGGTAGTCGGCGAAGATGGCGATGACAGCCGATGACGTCTCGACTTGACGCTTATTGAAGCTCGAGAGCGGGAGGAGTGTCTCTTTTCCGGTGGCGCTGTCGATGACGACGAAGCGCCATGGCTGAAGGTTGAGCGAAGACGGTGCTGTCGTCGCTTCCTCGAGGATTTGTGTCATTTCGTCTTTCGAGATTTTGACGTTCTCGTCATAGACGCGAATCGAACGGCGTCCTTTTACAATCTCCATAAAGTCTTTCTGTGTTGTCGTGTTCATGTTAGGGTCTTCCTTTCGTGTTGAATATTGTGTTGTAACGTATTTAACAGGTCGAGCAAATGTTGTTGCTCCTCTACCTTCATGTTTACAAAAAGTCGGTCCGATAAGCACTTCTTTTGCTCGGTCCAATGTGCAATTTTGTCACGACCGAGCTCGGTCAAGTCGACGTAGATGACACGATTGTCTTGAAGACATCGTTCACGAGCGATCAGCCCTTGCGTCTCGAGTTGTTTCAAGTGACGGGTGATGGCCGCGTGATCGACATCGACGCGCTGTTGCAGCTCGCGTTGGCGAAGCGGACCGACGTGATTCAAGTTGCTCAAAATATCGTATCGGGTCAGGCTCAGTCCATCCATTTCGGTATCGAACAGCTGGCTGAGTTCTTTTTGTACAGTGATGACGTTGTAGAGAATTTGGTCGCTAGGCGAACAAGATTCGCGCATCCATAACCCTCCTTAACTAATTGATGACTCAATCATTGATGGGTCATGTAATCTATCGTAACGCGTTTTTCGTTTGTGGGCAAATAAAAAGTTTAAAAAAACTGTTGCCAAACTGTTATATAATAGTCTATATTAAAGTCAACTGATATATAACAACAAATACGGGAGGATGTGAAGGCTTGGAACAGTATACACAAGTAGGTACTTATCGCGTACATCGGGAGCTCCTCGACTTCGTCTCGGCTCATGTATTGCCAGGAGCCGAGACGGGCCATCAGTTTTGGCAAGGAGTCGAGCGCATACTAGACGAGTTCATTCCTCGAAATGAGGCGTTGCTTCACGAACGGAAGTCGTTTGAGCGACTGTTACAGAAGTGGTACAGCGAACAGAAACCAAATTTCGACATTGTCGGCTACGAGCGCTTCCTCCAATCAATCGGCTACATCGAACCGGTCGTCCCTGATTTTAGTATCGATGTCTCGGGTGTCGATTCGGAGATCACACAGCAAGCGGGACCGCAGCTCGTCGTCCCGCTCGACAACGCACGCTATGCGCTGAACGCGGCGAACGCACGCTGGGGAAGTCTTTATGACGCGCTGTATGGAACGGACGTCATCGATGAAGCGGACGGAAAAACGAAGTCGGCCGGCTACAATCCGGTCCGGGGTAAAGCGGTCATCGCTTACGCCAAACAATACCTCGACGACACGTTCCCGCTTCTAACGGGTTCGCACCGGGACGCGGAAGGATACGCGGTTCGCGCCGATGAACCATACGTCATCATCAACGGACAAGACGTCCCGTTCAGCAATGACTGTTTCGTCGGTTACGTCGGGAATCCGGACAGTCCGACGAGCTTAGTGCTCGTCCATAACGGCCTCCATGCCGAACTGAAATTTGACCGGAACCATCCGATCGGCCGCACGGATGGGGCAGGGCTCACCGATATCGAACTCGAGTCTGCCTTATCGGCCATCGTCGACTGTGAGGACTCGGTCGCAGCCGTCAACGCTCGGGACAAGGTCCACCTGTACAAAAACTGGCTCGGGCTGATGGACGGCACGCTCGAAGCGACGTTCACGAAAGGCGGTAAGCCCCTCAAGCGCCAGCTGAATGAAGACCGCCGCTACACAGGCAGAAACGGACGAGACGTCGTGCTACCGGGACGTTCCTTACTGTTCATTCGGAACGTCGGTCACTTGATGACGACAGATTTGATGCTCGACAATCAAGGAAGGGAAGTACCGGAAGGAATCCTCGACGGCATCTTCACGTCACTGATCGCGAGCCGTCACCTCGACTCAAAACGGAACTCGCGGGAACGGTCGATCTACATCGTCAAACCGAAAATGCACGGTTCAAAAGAAGTCACGTTCACGAACGACTTGTTCGACGCGATCGAAGACGTGCTCGACTTGCCGCGCCATACGCTCAAAGTCGGTGTGATGGACGAGGAGAGACGGACGTCGCTCAACTTGAAAAACTGCATCGAACGCGTGAAGGGGCGAATCGTCTTCATCAACACCGGTTTTCTTGACCGGACCGGTGACGAGATCCATACGTCGCTCACGTTCGGGCCGATGCGCAAAAAAGGCGAGATGAAGACGTCGGCTTGGCTCGATGCCTACGAACGCTTGAACGTCTTGACCGGACTCGCGGCCGACTTCTATCAACAAGCCCAAATCGGCAAAGGGATGTGGGCGATGCCTGATAAGATGCGCGACATGATGCGGGAGAAAGTCGCCCATGCTGAGTCCGGCGCGACGACCGCCTGGGTCCCATCGCCGACGGCCGCGACGCTCCACGCGCTCCATTACCATCAAGTGGATGCGTTCCGTGTCCAACGTGAGTTGGTGCAACGGTCGTTCGATATCGACAGCGAACGGAAACGCCTGCTCGAGATTCCGCTCGCGACACGCGTCTATACAGACGATGAAGTGAGGGAGGAGCTCGAGAACAACCTGCAAGGGCTGCTCGGTTATGTCGTCCGCTGGATCGAGCAAGGCGTCGGCTGCTCGAAAGTGCCGGACATCCACCATATCGGGTTGATGGAGGACCGGGCGACGCTCCGCATCTCGAGCCAACACGTGGCCAACTGGCTCTATCATGGTGTCTGTACGCGTGAGCAAGTCGAAGCGACGATGTACCGGATGGCTGAAGTCGTCGACAAGCAGAACGCGGCCGACCCGAACTACCGGCCAATGACGCCGGACGTGACCGACTCGATCGCGTATCAAGCAGCAAAAGACTTAGTGTTCGAAGGAACGGATTCGCCAAGCGGGTACACGGAACCGATCTTGCATCGCCGCCGCCGTCAGTTTTTGACACAGTCGACACTTGAATTGAACTTAAAAGGAGGAGCATCATCATGACAACGAAAAAAATCGAAAGCGAACAGTTAATCGAACGTTGGGTCATCCGCCGCATCGTCTCTGGAGAGTCGACAGCGACGCTCGCCAATACCGCATTCGTATACGGCAACGACTTGATGCGCCTCGTGCTCGACCGGACGGACGGTTCGCTCCAAATCATGAAAGAACCGGTCGAGGAAGTCGTCGTGTTCCGCAAACCGGAAGAGCGGGACGAGGAAAACGTCTGCCGCAGTTGTGGGATGGAACATTCGACGTTCAAGTCGGCACTCGAATGCTGCGCCTACTTGGATTAAGTGCGCAACATCTGTTATATAACAAATTTATTAAAATAAAACTAATATAATACAGGAGGAATAACAATGAATGAACAACGCATGCAACTCGAGAAGATTTTTCAGTCGGAACGGTTTGACGGGGTCGAGCGTCCGTACGGAGTCGACGACGTCATGAAGCTTCGTGGATCGGTCTTGATCGAACATACACTCGCGACGAAAGGGTCGGAACGTCTGTGGGACCTGCTCCACAAACGGGATTACGTCCACGCGCTCGGGGCGCTCACCGGAAATCAGGCGATCCAACAAGTGAAGGCGGGGCTTGAGGCCATCTACTTGAGCGGCTGGCAAGTCGCTGCTGATGCGAACTTATCAGGGCATATGTATCCGGACCAAAGCCTGTACCCGGCCAACTCGGTACCGAGCGTCGTCAAGCGAATCAATCAGGCGCTGCAACGGGCCGATCAGATTCAAACGGCGGAAGGGAAAGGGGATACGCACTGGTTCGCGCCGATCGTCGCCGATATGGAAGCTGGGTTCGGCGGTGTGCTCAACGTCTTCGAGCTGACGAAAGCGATGATCGAGGCCGGCGCGGCCGGTGTCCACTTAGAAGACCAGCTGTCTTCGGAGAAAAAGTGTGGTCACCTCGGCGGTAAAGTATTGCTCCCGACGCAAACGGCTGTGAAAAACTTGATCGCGGCGCGCCTCGCAGCAGACGTCATGGGCGTATCGACGATCATCGTCGCCCGGACGGACGCGCATGCGGCCAACTTGATCACAAGTGACATCGACCCGATCGACCATCCGTTCATCGTCGGCGACCGGACGCCGGAAGGCTTCTACCGGACCGAGGCCGGCATCGAGCAGGCGATCGCCCGCGGTCTCGCCTATGCGCCTTACGCCGATCTCGTCTGGTGTGAGACGTCGGAACCGGACTTGGACGAGGCACGCCAGTTCGCGGACGCAATCCATACGAAGTATCCTGGAAAAATGCTCGCCTACAACTGTTCACCTTCGTTCAACTGGAAGAAGAAGCTGTCTGACGACGAGATCGCGACGTTCCAACAAGAGATCGGGGCGATGGGCTACAAGTTCCAATTCGTCACACTCGCCGGGTTCCATTCGCTCAACTTCGGCATGTTCGAGCTCGCCCGCGGCTATAAAGAGCGTGGGATGGCAGCATATTCTGAGTTACAACAAGCCGAATTTGCGGCCGAACAACACGGCTACACGGCGACGCGCCATCAGCGTGAAGTCGGCACCGGCTACTTCGATGAAGTCTCACTCGTCATCTCGAGCGGACAGTCGTCGACGACAGCGCTGGCTGGATCGACCGAGGCGGAACAGTTTGAAGTGAAATGAAGCAAACAAAAAAGATGATGCCGCGGCATCATCTTTTTTGTGGTTAACGAGGAATTGTGAGTACTTGACCGATGCTGATCAAATTGATGTTCGTGATGTTGTTGGCAGCAGCGATTTTGGCGACGGTCGTATTATATGTCGTCGCAATCTTATAGAGCGTGTCGCCTGACTTGACGGTATACTTCACGGTCGTCGCTGGCGGAGGAGTGACGGTTGTGCCTGGGATGATCAGTACTTGACCGACGCTGATCAGGTTGATGTTCGTGATGTTATTGGCGGCAGCGATTTTGGCGACGGTCGTTTTGTACAGTGTCGCAATCTTGTAGAGTGTATCGCCTGCTTTTACCGTATATTTGACAGTCGTCGCTGGGGGTGGTGTGACGCTTGTTCCTGGGATGACGAGCACTTGACCGACACTAATTAGGTTGATGTTCGTAATCTTGTTAGCGGCAGCGAGTGCAGCGACGGTGACGTTGTAAGCCCGGGCGATGCTATAGAGCGTGTCGCCTGATTTGACAGTATACGTTTTAGCGGTTGAAGTAGATTGGTAAGCGAGCAATTGGGAAACTGTCACGAACTTGTAGCCTTTCGCTTTCAGTTGCGAGATCATCGTCGGCAAGGCGAGCGGTGTGCCCGGTGCGCCAGCGCCAGTGTGCATGAGAACGATCGATCCTGGTTTGATGTTTGTTTGGACTTTCGTATTGATTTGGCTAGCAGTGAGCCCTTTCCAGTCAATCGTGTCGATGTTCCATTGGATCGTATAAGCGTAGCCGGCAGCGCCGACACCGCTCAAGACGGCGCTGTTCACGGCGCCAAACGGAGCCCGGAAGATCGGTTTTGTCGTTTTACCGGTCAGTGATTTAACAATTGCTTCGGTACGGTCGAGTTCGGTCTTCATTTGAGTGGCGGTCAACTGGGTGAAGTATGGGTGGCTGTACGAGTGGTTACCTAGTTGGTGACCTTTAGCTGCGATGTTTTTAATGTATTGAGGATGGTGGTTGGCGCCGGTTCCAGTCAAAAAGAAAGTGGCTTTGACGTTGTTCTTGGCAAGTATGTCCAAAATCTTGTTCGTATTCGCACCATCCGCTCCGTCATCGAACGTCAATGCCACGACTTTACTCGTCGTGTTCACGCTCGTTATGAACTTCGAAGCAGCGGCATCAGCTGATTTTGGATAGGCGACTAACGGTGCCAGCACGATCAACAAAGCCATCAATAACCGTACAAATTTGCTCTTCATTTTTCCTTTCGCCTCCATTCTTGGTGTATGTATCTTGGTGTCAAGGCTTTCCATATATTGAGCTGTGTATATATTTTATATACCCCGTTTTGGTGATAAACACGTGATAAACCTAAAAATAGGCAAAGGGATTTTTGGATAATGACTCTCAAATTTTGTGTTTAATTTATGAGCAGGAGGCGTGGTAAATATCACAAAATCCTCACACACTTCCTGAAAAAGGATGATATCATGAACAAAGTGTGAAACGTGTAAGCGATTAACTAGGGGGGTCATGATGAGACAAACAGTGAAACGAATCGGGATGGCCACAGGGTTAGCCGGTCTGTTCGTCCTCGGGGCATGCGGGACAGAAGAGGCGGACAATGCGACGGAGATGGTGCAGTCGATGGAGCCCGTCGAAGCAGAATTGAACGTACCGGCGACAGCGGAAATAGATGAAGCGGTCACGTTATCGGTTCGCGTCACGCAAGACGGCGCAGGGGTCGATGACGCGGACGAGATCAAGTTCGAAGTGTGGAAGAACGGTGCCAAGGAAGAGAGCGAGATGCTGAAAGCTTCGCTCACGGAAGACGGGGTCTATGAGACGGAAGCAACGTTTGCGGATGAAGCGGTCTATACGGTCCAAGTCCATGTGACGGCGCGGGCGATGCACACGATGCCGACGGCGAACGTGACGGTCGGCCATCCAGAAACGGATGCTGAGGCTGAATCAGACCATCACCAACACGCCGGGGCCGATATCATGCTCGATCCAAAGCAAGTGACGGCGAATGAAGCGAGCCCGTTCACAGTCAACGTTGAAATTGACCATGAGGCGCTGACAGGTGCGGACGTTCAACTTGAAGTATTCAAAGACGGTGCGGATAAGCACGATTGGGTGAAGCTTGAGGAAACGGAAAACGGGAGCTATGCGGGTGAGCATACGTTCCCGGAGACCGGTACGTACAACGTCCAAGTCCATGTGACGAAAGGACACGACATCCATGAACACGTCATGGAGACAGTCGAAGTCAAATAAAAATCGATCGGCGCACGCGCCGATCGATTTTTATTATGCGTTTTGGTAAAGTGATTCGACTTGTTGTTGAAGTGATTCGTTCTCGAGGAACTGGTCGTACGTCGCTTCTTTGTCGACAATCCCGTTCGGCGTCACTTCGATGATGCGTGTCGCAATCGTCGAGATGAGCTGATGGTCATGTGAGCTGAAGAGGAGTACGCCTTTGAACGTCTCGAGTCCGTTGTTGAGCGCTGTGATCGATTCGAGGTCCAAGTGGTTCGTCGGATCGTCAAGGACGAGCACGTTCGAGTTCGAGAGCATCATCTTCGAGAGCATGCAACGAACTTTCTCTCCCCCTGAGAGGACAGACGCTTTCTTCATGACTTCTTCGCCAGAGAAGAGCATACGGCCGAGGAAACCACGGAGGAACGTATCTGACTCGTCAGCTGGTGAGAACTGGCGTAACCAGTCCAAGATGCTCTTATCTGAGCCTTCGAAGTATTCCGAGTTGTCTTTCGGGAAGTACGACTGGATCGTCGTCACGCCCCATTTGACCGTACCCGTGTCTGGCTCCATCTCACCCATGAGGATCTTGAAGAGCGTCGTGATAGCGACGTCGTTGCGACCGACGAAAGCGACTTTGTCCATCTTGTTCAATGAGAACGTGACGTTGTCGAGTACTTTGACACCGTCGATCGTCTTCGAGACGTTGTCGACGTACAAGACGTCATTTCCGATTTCACGTTCCATCGAGAAACCGACGAACGGATAACGGCGTGATGACGGACGGATGTCGTCCAGTGTGATCTTATCGAGCAACTTTTTACGCGACGTCGCTTGACGCGCCTTCGAGGCGTTCGAGCTGAAACGGGCGATAAAGTTTTGGAGCTCTTTGATCTTCTCTTCTTTTTTCTTGTTCTGGTCGTTGGCCATGCGCGATGCGAGTTGGCTCGACTCGTACCAGAAGTCGTAGTTCCCGACGTACAGTTGAATCTTACCGAAGTCGAGGTCAGCCATGTGCGTACAAACTTTGTTCAAGAAGTGACGGTCGTGGGAAACGACGATGACAGTGTTCTCAAAGTTGATCAAGAACTCTTCGAGCCATTGAATCGCTTTGATGTCAAGTCCGTTCGTCGGCTCATCGAGGAGCAAGATGTCTGGCTTACCGAACAACGCTTGGGCAAGGAGTACCTTGACCTTCTCGCCACCCGTGAGCTCGCTCATGAGTTTATGGTGCGACGCGTCAGTGATGCCGAGACCTTGAAGCACCGTTGCGGCTTCCGACTCGGCTTCCCAACCGTTCATCTCAGCGAATTCACCTTCGAGTTCAGCGGCACGCATGCCGTCTTCGTCAGAGAAATCTTCTTTCATATAGATTGCATCTTTTTCTTTCATGACTTGATACAAGCGCTCATGACCTTTGATGACTGTTTCAAGCACAGCCTGGTCTTCGTACGCATAATGGTCCTGTTTGAGGACGGCGAGACGTTCGCCAGGTGAGAAGCTGACGTCACCCGTTGACGTCTCTTGCTCACCGGAAAGAATTTTCAAGAATGTTGATTTACCGGCACCGTTCGCGCCGATCAAGCCGTAACAGTTGCCTGGTGTGAACTTGATGTTCACGTCTTCGAACAACTTACGGCCACCGAATTGAAGACTTACGTTATTTACTGTAATCATGTATAGAATACCTCGTTTTTCTGATTTGTTTACGACGTGTATTGTATCACGTTTTTTAAAAACGCGCAGTCGCGGGTAAATATGAAACAAATGTGGAACGGATTCGTATGAATGGATAAGGGGGAATCGTTCATGAAAACATCACTATCGATCCGCGAGGCGTGGAACGACTACTACCGCAAGGATTTCGTCCGACTGTTGCTCGTGTTCTTCGTGACAGGCGTCGTCTCGTATTGGTTATTCCGCACGTTCGTCGCGGCCGAACAAGTCGACGAGATTTTAGCCCAACTCGGCGAATCGTTTGAAGCGAGCGGGCTGACGTTCGACTCGAGTCCACGTGACATGATGATCGCCTTGTTCGTGAACAATACACGTGTCACGTTGCTCGCCTTCTTGCTCGGGATGATCCCGCTCTTCATCCCATATGTGTTCGTCGTCATCAACGCTGCCGTCATCGGCCTCGTCGCCATGCTCGTCGGTTTCACGGGCGAGTCGGTCGTCAAAGTGCTTGTTCTCGGGATTTTACCGCACGGCGTCACCGAGATCTCGGCGATTCTGCTCGGGGCGGCGATGGGACTGTCGCTCAACCGTCATGTATGGAAGAAGTTACGAGGAAAAGAAACGGACGTCACGTTCAAGGCGCTATTGATCGCAGGGGTCAAGACGTTCCTGTTCATCGCGGTCCCGCTCCTCGCTGTCTCCGCTGTCATCGAGGCGTACGTCACGCCGCTCTTGCTACAATGAAAGTCATCGCAGGATGGCTTTTTTTATTTGAAGTGATGTGTCATCTCGAGACAGCGCAGCGGGGTAATACCTTCTATGGTGACTTCGCAGTTCAACTGCCAGACTTCGAACCCGTCCGCGATCGCGTCACGGATCAGCCGGCGGATGGCCTCGTCATGTCTCCGCTTCGGATTGCCGGTGAAGACAGGCGCATCATATAAAAAGACATACAATAAAACGGCCCGTCCTGCTTGTGGCAACGTCGTGATCAGTGTTTCAAGATGACGAATGAACCGTTTCGTCTCGACAGGGATTTGCCTTGCGTTTCCTTCAAAGCGAGGGAGCGGCGTCACGAACAGTTCCGTTAGCGGTGTTTTCACTTCCATATAAACTGCATCGATTTTGAAATCGAGGCGCGAATCGCCTGACACGATTTCACGTTCGATGCATTCTGGAGACAGAAAGACCGGCAAAGCGTCCGCTTTCAAGAGATGTTCGACGTAGTCGTTGGCCCGTCCTTGATGGATGCCGATCCAGCGCTTGTCCCGGTCAATCGAGATGGCTTCCACCGTGAAAGAAGTGTGGCGTCGTGGATTGTTTGCCGCCGAGACGAGGCAAGGAACACCTTCGAAGATGATATCACCAATCCGTCCCGTGACCGGACAGTGGCACGCGACGATTTCGTCATCGAGCAACACGTCCATGACGAAGCGGTTGCGCCGCTTGACGATCACACCTTCTTCTAACGGTCGTTCAAACCGATACATCGTCAGTCGACGCGATTGACCGTCGTGTCGAGCTCGAACGTCACGTTGCCGGCCAAGGCGCGTGAAATCATACAGCCGTCTTTCGCTTTCTTGGCGATCCGTTCGACGAGCGTGATATCCCGGTCGGTCGCATCGGCCTGGACGTTGATCACCGTTTTATAGCGAATCGTCTCGTACGTGAACACGCCGTTCGTCACGTCGACGATGCCTTCGGCGTCGATTATGATGCCTTGATGCGTCAGGTCGCTCCGTCCGAGCATGGCCGCGAGCGTGATGATATAGCACGTCGCCGCAGCTCCGAGGAGCATCTCATCGGGATTCGTCCCGACGCCCGGTCCGTCCATTTCCGGGGGGATCGAGATTTGCGTCTTTAATCGTTCGGCCTCGATCGTGCCGACGTCGTTACGTCCGCCGGTCCAGTCAAGGTTCATTTGAAACGTATGCTTCATAAAAATCGCCTCCAATGTCTCTAGTGTAGAAGAGAATGATTGGAGGCGCATGTGTTATGCTCGCGCGCGTTCGGCGAACGTGCGGAGCGTCTGGATGATGACGTGTGTCGCTTTTTCCATATTGTTGACGGAGACGTACTCGAACTTGCCGTGATAGTTCTCGCCGCCAGTGAAGATGTTCGGTGTCGGCAGACCCATATACGACAGTTGCGAGCCGTCGGTCCCGCCGCGGATCGGTTCGATTACCGGTTCAATCCCGAGCTCGCGCATGACGTCGGCGACGGTGTCGACGATATGTTTGACCGGCTCGATTTTCTCGGCCATGTTGTAGTACTGGTCGTCCATTTTCAAGTCGATGCGTGCCTCGCCGTATTTTTGTTTCCATTCGGCGACAAGTTTCTCGAGGAAGACTTTCCGGGCTTCGAACTTCGTCCGGTCGTGGTCGCGGATGATGTATTGGAGAACTGTCGTCTCGACATCACCCGAGAATCCGTTCAAGTGGAAGAAGCCTTCATGATGGCTCGTATGTTCCGGTGCTTCGTCAGCCGGAAGGCGGTTCTGGAACGCCATCGCCAGTTTCATCGAGTTGACCATCTTGTTCTTGGCGCTACCCGGGTGGACGTTCGTACCGTGGAACGTGACGGTCGCTCCGGCGGCGTTGAAACTTTCATATTGAAGTTCGCCAAGCGGACCGCCGTCCATCGTGTAGGCGAAGTCGGCGTTGAAGCGGGCGACGTCGAACTTATGTGGTCCGCGCCCGATCTCTTCGTCCGGTGTGAACGCAATCCGGACCGGTCCGTGTGGGATTTCCGGATGCGCCAGTAAGTATTCGACCGCCGTGACGATTTCCGCCATGCCGGCCTTATCATCGGCACCGAGCAGCGTCGTCCCGTCTGTCGTCATGAGCGTATGGCCGACGTAATCGTCAAGCTCGGGGAAGTCACGCGGCGACAAGATAACATTGAGTGCCTCGTTCAAGACGATATCGCCACCCGCATAGTGTTCAACGAGTTGCGGATTGACGTTGGTGCCCGTAAAATCGGTCGCCGTATCGACGTGAGCAAGCAGCCCGATCGTCGGCACGTCATGGTCGACGTTACTCGGCAACGTCGCGAACAAGTAGCCGTACTCGTCGGTCTCGACGTCCTCGAGCCCAATCGCCTTCAGTTCGGCCTCGAGATGGCGGATCAAATCCCACTGTTTCGCCGTCGACGGCGTCGTCTCACTCGTAAAGTCAGATTGCGTGTCAATTTTGGCATACGTCATCAACCGTTCAATCAATTTTGCTTGCATAAAAAATACCTCCCCATATCGTTTCTCATCCGTTTTAGTGTAGCACGGGAACCGTTTGGAGAAGTATCAAAATTGTTTGAAAAATGGACAGGCGACCGAAGCGCCTGTCCATCGTTTACTGGATGATGACACCGCCGTCAATGACGAACTCGGCGCCCGTGAAGTAACTCGACTCGTCTGAGGCGAGGAACAAGACGAGGTTCGAGACGTCGGCCGGCTTTCCGATGCGTTTAAGCGGCACCGCCCGTCACAAGCGCGACTCCACCTTGTACACGTTTCATTGTCCTTCCTCCTTTTCAAAAAAGAAAGCAACCGTCTTCTTTAACATCATTAAGCGAGAATTCTCCCACCTCTAAGCGTCTGGGGCGAGGCCCAACGTAGGTGGGAGATGAATCGCCCGTACATAAACCTCTTGGGCACCCCTGTGACATAATTACGAACATAAGTTCTTGATTCCGTCAGATTTCCCTTCCCCCGCCGCGGGTATCGGAATGGGAAGAGAATCATCCTGACGCCGGGTGTGAAGGAGGGACAGACATGCTGAAGGGCTATAAATACCGGCTCTATCCGACGGCGGCACAGGCCGATTTCCTGGTCCGAACGATCGGCTGCGCCCGCTTCGTCTACAACAAGCTGCTCGAGGACCGCATCAAAATCCGCGAGGAGACGAAGGCGGGGACCGGACCGAAGCGGAAGCCGCCGACGCCGGCCTCCTACAAGCCGCTTTTCCCGTTCCTCTGCGAGGCGGACAGCCTCGCGCTCGCGAACGCGAAGCTGCACCTCGACACGGCGTTCGCGAAGTTCTTCGCCGGGACGGCCGGCTTCCCGGTGTTCAAGTCGAAACGGAAGGCGCGCGCCTCCTACACGACGAACAACCAGCACGGCACGATCCGCATCGAGGGAAACCTGGTCCGGCTCCCGAAGGTCGGGTTCATCCGCTTCACACAGCACCGAATCTTCGACGGCGAGATCCGGTCGGCGACCGTGTCGATGACGAGGACGGGCAAATTCTTCGTGTCGCTCCTCGTCGAACAGGACGACGAGCCGTGGGTCCCGGCCGAGCACAAGATCGGGATCGATCTCGGCCTCGGGCACTTCGCCGTCATGACGAACGACGCGCTCGTCACGGAGAAGGTCCCGAACCCGCGCAGCCTGCGCGAGGCCGAGGCGCGGCTCAAACGGGCGCAGCGCGCGCTCTCCCGCAAGAAGCCCGGCAGCCGGAACCGCGAGAAGGCACGGCTCCTATTGGCCAAGAAGCACGAGCAGGTCAAGAACCGACGGCACGACTTCCTCCACAAGCTGTCACGACGCATCGTCGACGAGAACCAAGTCGTCGTGGTCGAGACGCTGAAGCCGAGGGAGATGATGCAGGACCGCCGCCTTTCGAAGTCGATCGGGGATGCCGGATGGGGGGAGTTCGTCCGCCAATTGGAATATAAGGCTAGGTTCTATGGACGGACACTCATCAAGGCCGACCCGTGGTTCGCCTCGACCCAAGTCTGTTCGGCCTGCGGCGAGAACGGCGGCAGGAAGGATCTGCACGTCCGCGAATGGACATGCGCCGCATGCGGGGCGCTCCATGACCGCGACGTCAACGCGAGCCTCAACCTGTTGAGCCTTGCCGACTGAAAACCTTCAGGGCAGGGACTGCCCGACGCGCTTGGTCCACAACCGTGGCTGGTCAAAGCATGGTCTTCCCAAGAAGCTCCCACTTCAAGTTGCGAAGCAAATAAGTGGTGAGTAGTTCACTTATAATATGAGATGTTACATATTATGAAATATTTTGAACGATTGGCATTAGAAAAGGATAGGGAGCAACAACGGCAACAAAAACGACGTGAAGATGGCGGTCAGTCCCATTGCGGCACCACCGGTCGCGCCTGAGAGCGGATGCTCGGTCGCGGCTTGGGCCGTCCCGATGCCATGGCTGATCGTCCCAAGGGCGAGTCCACGTGTGAACGGATCGGTCACGTGGAACATGGAGAGGATCACTGGGCCGAGCATGGCGCCAAGGATGCCGCAGGCGACGGCGACCGAAGCGGCGAGCGCGGCGTCACCTTGTAACTGTCGTGCCAGCTCGAGCGCAATCGGCGAGGTCACCGATTTGACGGACAAGGCGAGCAAGACGTGATCCGTCAACTTGAGCGCGGTCCCGAGACCGACAGCGACGAAAATCGTGGATAACGTCCCGAGCACGATGGCACCGAGCGCTCGTTTAGCCCGAGCGAGCAGGATCGGCAAGTTGCGATAGAGCGGCAAGCCGAGCGCCACTGTCGCCGGCCCGAGCAGTGTCGTGATCGCATCTTTCGCCGGCGCATACGTGTCGTACGTTTGTCCAGAGACGAGCAACAGCAAGATGAGCGTGAGCGTGCTCAAAAAGACGACGTTCGTGAACGGGGACGCCCATTTGAATGACAGTTTCCGGCTCAACATGTAGACGGCAATGGTAATCAAGATCCAGAGGGCGGTCATGACGTCTCACCCCGTCTTCCGGAAACGAGAGCCGTCACGACGAGGCCGACCGTCATGCTGATGATCAAGGCGAGGAAGAGCGGAACGCCTTCCGCCTTTAAAAGCGAGCTATACGACATGAGCCCGACCGCGATCGGGATGAAGAAAAAGGCGAGGTGCTTCGTCAAGAAGCCGGCGCTATCTTCAATCCATTCGACGCGGATGATCTTGGTCATCAATAAGAGCAGTAACAGGACCATGCCGATGACGCTCCCTGGCACTTTTAAAGCGAGCACGGCGACGATCCAATTCCCGAGCGCGCTCAAGCCAAATAAGAGCGAAAGGCCGATAATCCATTTGATAAGACGTTGCATGTGATTCATCCTTTCGCATATACATTCAAAACGTATGAATTCTCTCAGACTTTCTTATGTCAGTCAAGATAGAGGCTGGGACAAAAAAGATAATGGGTACATACGTTCGGTGTGATAAACTACATGTATTCTAGACAAATGGGGTGTAAAGATGGAACTACACGTAGTAGAGCAGTTTATTCAAACGTATGGCCTTGAACACCGAGATGATATTTTGGCGGCGTTTTCGAAGCGTGTCAATTTAAAGCTTGTACCCCGAACGATGCGTGAAGAGGTTGCGATCGGCCACTCGAAATTTGGTGGGTATCCAGATTTACCGAGCGGGTCGGACCATCCTGGAGACAACTTGACATTTTTGGCGCAATTTCGCTTAAGCGACTTTGCCGGCTGTGAGTCGGTCGAGGCGCTTCCGAAAGAAGGGCTGCTGTCTTTCTTTTACGATCTTGAAGAACAACCGTGGGGTGACAAGGACGAACGTCATCTTTGGCGCGTCATTTATACGGAAGAGACGAGATTAGAGCGCATTCGAGTCGGTGAGGCACTCAATGAGCGGGCCGTCGCGTTCGAGGAATCCTACGCCCCGAACGTTGATCTACTATTCAATCTCATGACGGAAGACGAGTACACCGCCCTTGAAGCGTTGTTCGATGAAGGCGAGGTGCACGCAATCGGCGGTCATCCGAACGCAATTCAAAATGATGTGTTCGAAGAGGCTCAGGACACATATGGTGACCGCTTCAAGCGGCCGTTCCTGCTCTTCCAAATGGATTCGTCAGAAGAGCTCGATATCATGTTCGGCGATGTCGGGATTCTTTACTTTTTGATTCCGACAGAGGCGCTTCAGGCCCAACGATTCGAGGAGACCGAAATGATCATGCAATGTTACTGAACACAACAAAAAGAGATTTGACCGGCTCTCGGTCAAATCTCTTTTTGAATTATGCTTGTTGTTTCTTGCGGAATCGAGCGAAGAACTCATAGACGATTGGGACGATGAGCAACGTCAGTAACGTCGAACTTGTGAGTCCGCCGATGACGGTGACACCGAGACCTTTCGAGATGAGTGCGCCGCCTTCGAGTCCGAGGGCGAGTGGTGATAAGGCACCGATTGTCGCGAGCGCCGTCATGAGGATCGGACGGAGTCGCGTACCGGCTGCTTCAAGCAACGCTTCACGCGTCGATAGACCGGCTTCTTCTTTATGAATGACGCGGTCGATCAAGACGATCGCGTTTGTGACGACGATCCCGATCAACATGAGCGCACCGATCAAAGCAGATACGGAAATCGTTTCTCCCGTGATCAAGAGGGCGACGAGTCCGCCGATGATCGCGTAAGGGAGCGAGAACAATACGACGAACGGGGTGATGGCACCGCCGAACGTGACGACGAGCACCAAGTAGACGATGGCGATGGCTGCGAGCATCGCGAGGCCGAGCTGCGTGAACGATTCTTGAATCTGTTCTGTCACACCGCCGACGTCATACGAGACGCCAGTCGGGAGATCGATGTCAGAGACACGTTCTTCGATGGCGGCCGACGCTTCCGTCGCCTTGTCCGTGCTAAGTTCGACGCTGACGGTAGCAAGGAGCTTGCCGTCGCGCTGGACGAGTGTGTCCGGCGTCGTGCCTTCTTCGACTTCGATGAAGTCTGAGATTGGGCGCGGTCCGAACGGCGTCGTCACTTCTTGCGCTTGCAAGTCTTCAATGCTGTCATACGTGACTTGTTCCGTCGGGATGATGACGTCGAGCTGTTTGTCATCGATCGTCACACTGGCGAGCGGACTCGCTTGTGCTTGGAACTGACCGATCGTTTGAGCGAGTTGAGCGGCCGAGACGCCAGCTTCAGCTGCTGCTTGTTGATCGACGTTGAACGTGTACTGGACGTATGACTCACGAAGATCAGACGTCGCTTGGCGGACGTAGTCCGTCTCTTCTTCGATCGTCTCGATGAATGTCGGGACAATCGCTTCAAGATCTTCGAGCGAGTTAGCGTAGACGTTATACGTCACACCGCTCGTTCCGGCACCGCCGGCGAAGTTTTGTTCTTTCCATTCTCCGCCTGAGGCAAGTTCGTTCAATTGTTCGATGTCTGCCAATTTGACGTCGGCAAAGTCTTCTGTGTCCGGGTCGTACTGGACGATGAAGATCCCTTGCTTGTTATTCCCCGGGTTGAGCGGGTTTTCGCCACCGACCGTGAACTGGACGTCGGTCGCGTTCGGCTGGTCTTCCATAAAGTATGTCTCGGCGATCTCAGCAGCCGCGATCGAGTCGTCAAGCGTCTGTCCCGGTTCCGGGTCGAACGTGACGAACAGCGTCTTATCCGAACCTTGGTTCAAGAAGTTGACCCCGATGGCTGGGACGAGGGCGAAACTGCCGATCAAGAGAAGTGTCGCGAGTCCGAAGACGACGAGCTTATGGTTGAGTGACCAGTTGAGCACACCGCGGTACCATTCGGCAAGTTTACCGGGTCCTTCTTCCGGCTTCAGCTTGTCACGGTTTTTAAAGAACGAATCGGCCATCATCGGTACGACCGTGATCGCGACGAGGAGCGAAGCGAGCAAGGCGAAGACGACGGTCAAGGCGAACGGCAAGAACAGTTCGCCGACGAAGCCGGTCACGAAACCGAGCGGCAAGAAGACGGCGATCGTCACGATTGTTGATGACGCGATCGGGACGAACACTTCTTTCGTCGCGGCGATGATCAACGCTTTGCCGCGTAACGGTTCGTTCGGACGAGTGAGTCGACGATAAATGTTTTCGATGACGACAATCGAGTCATCGACGACGCGTCCAATCGCGACGGTCATCGCCCCGAGCGTCATGATGTTGAGCGTGATATCGAGTTGCTTCAAGACGATGAGCGCCATCAAGAGCGATAGCGGAATCGAGATGACAGCAATAATCGTCGAACGGAAGTTACGAAGGAACACTAAGATGATCAAAATGGCGAATAGTCCGCCGAGTAACGCCTTCGATACCATCGTCTCGACCGATGCTTCAATCGGCTGACCTTGGTCGAGTGTGATTGAGACGTTCGCCGTATCATATTCGGCCTCAAAGTCGTCTAAAATCGTTTTGACGGCGTTGACGACGTCGACGGTGTTCGCGTCTTGTGTCTTCGTCACTTGAATCCCGATCGAACGTTCTCCGTTCGACCGCGAGATCGATTCTTCGATGCCGCGGTCTTCGATTGTCGCGAGTTCGCTTAAAGCGACGGTCGGGACTGTTGTCGGCACATTCGCAGGTGGGACTGTGCCTGGGACTTCGCTTGGCAATTCAGGTGTCTCGCCAGCCGGGAATCCGCTTGGCGCCCCTGGGACAGTCGGTTCAGCAGCTGGAGCTGGTGAGTAGGGGATTTGCAGGTCACGGAACGCTTCGAGCGTCTCCGACTTCCCGTCGATGACGACGGCCTGTTCCGTATCCCCGAGCTCGTACAAGCCGAGCGCGATGCGGGCATCGTTTGCTTGAATCAACTGTTTGACCGCATCTTCTGTCAAGTTGTATTCAGCAAGTGCGGCCTCGTCGAAGCGAAGCTCGACGCGACGGACTTCTTGACCGGCGATTTGGACGAGCTGGGCACCTTCGACACCTTCAAGGGCCGGTTGGAGCTCGTCTTCGACAAGTTTTGTCAACTCAGCCAAATCGAGGCTTTCATCTGAAACGGCTGCCCCGACGACCGGGAAAGCGTCGAAGCTGAGGCGTGACACTTGCGGGTCTTGGACGGACTCTGGCAGCTCGACGTTGCTGAGTGCATCTTTGACCTGTTGTTCAGCCGCTTCCATATCCGTGCTGAAATCATAATCGATTTGAATGTTCGAAGCGTTTTGGAACGAAGACGAACGGACTTGTTCGACACCGTTCAAACTCTTCAAGCGATCTTCGAGCACGGAGCTCACTTCGTCGAGCACTTGTTCAGGGGAAGCACCGGGATAAATCGTCGTCACCGAGACGGTCGGTGTCGTGATGTCAGGCAGTGTCTCTAGTTTCATCGTCAGGCCGGCAAAGATTCCGGCGGCCGTTAAGATGATCGTCATCAACCAAACGGCAAACTTGTTGTTGACGGAGAAGGTCGTGATCTTTTGCATGGGGTTCATTTCTCCTCTAATAATTAGTCTAGTTTCCCGAATCGATGTGTCGGGCGCGCTCGATGAGTCGAGCGATAATGTCTTGTTTTAAAGCGGTAGGGGGGACGCCGACATTGAAGTGTTCGGACATCATCATCCCTTCAAGGGCGTAGCGGATGATCATCGTCTCGACGGGATCGCTCGTCTGTTGAAATCCGGCGAAGAACGTGTCGATATCGTGCTTCCAACGGTCGGCGTACGCTTGATCGACGGCGAATAACGTCAAGAAGGCGATCATCTTCTCGGCATCGATATGAATCGGTGAGCGTTCCGGATAGAGTTTCGTCTCATCGAATAAGCGGACGAACGCCTCGACCGGACCGTGGCCGTCAGCCTGAAGTGATTCGTATAAATCGTTTTGTTCGGTTTGAAGCCGTTCGACGATGGCGGTCAAAAGCGCTTCTTTCGACGGATAATGATATAACAGGCCACCTTTTGAGACACCAGCGGTCTTCGCGACTTCATCTAATGTCAGTTGGTGCACACCGTGCTCCATGATGATCTCGGTTGCGGCATCTAACAGTTTTTGTTTCGTGATAGTTGATCGGTTTGTCATTGCGTCACTCCTTTCTGTACCGACCAGACGGTCTTTTCATTTCAACTATAGGCGCCCCATCATTTTGAAGTCAAGAAATGATATCGTCAAAACTGTTAAGTTATAAATACATAAGCAATGTCAACATTTTCAAAAAAAGGTTGACATGAGAATGATTATCATTGATTATAGTGATTGAGAGTAATTATCATTACCAACAAAGAGACTAAAACGTGGGGGAATTACAAATGAACAAAAAGTACATGGCACTTGGACTTTCAGCAGCACTTACGACATCACTGCTTGCGGCTTGCGCGAGCACTGAAGAGACGACTACTACGGGGGACAATGAGACGGCAGAAGAATCAAAAGTCGTCAACGTCTACTCGAGCCGTCATTACGATGTCGACAAAGAGCTCTACAAACAGTTCGAAGAAGAGACGGGCGTGAAAGTCAACGTCGTCGAAGGAAAAGGTGATGAACTTCTCGAACGTTTGAACACAGAAGGTGAGAACACGGAAGCGGATCTCTTCATTACTGCTGACGCCGGGAACTTGCACCAGGCAAAAGAAGCAGGGCATCTTCAAGCGGTCGATAGCGATGTGCTTGAGTCGAACATCCCAGAAAAATACCGTGACACGGACAAGGAATGGTTCGGTCTCACGAAGCGTGCACGTGTCATTGTCTACGCGAAAGATCGCGTGAAGCCGGAAGACTTGTCGACGTACGAAGCGCTCACGGAAGAACAGTGGAATGGGAAAGTGCTCGTTCGTCCATCTGAAAACATGTACAACATCTCGCTCCTCGCGTCATTCATCGAAGTGAACGGTGTCGACCAAGCGAAAGAATGGGCAGAAGGTCTTGTCAACAACATGGCACGTGACCCACAAGGGAACGATCGTGATCAAGCGAAAGCCGTCGTCGCCGGTGAAGGTGATGTGGCCATCATGAACACATACTACATGGGTCTCATGTTGAACTCAGAAGACGCGGAAGAGAAGAAAGTCGCTGAAGCGCTCGGTATCTTCTTCCCGAACCAAGACACGACAGGTACGCACGTCAACATCTCTGGAATCGCGATGACGAAAGCGGCAAAGAACTCTGACAACGCGAAGAAACTCATGGAGTTCATGTCTGACCCGTCAGCGCAAGAGCAGTTCGCAAGCGCCAACTACGAGTACCCGGTCAACGAATCAGTCGAGCCGAACGAGCTCCTCAAATCATGGGGTGAGTTCAAAGAACAAGATATCAACCTATCTGTTCTCGGTGAAAATCAGCAAGAAGCCATCCGCATCTTCAACGAAGCTGGTTGGAAATAAGACGACTTCGGCTTGAACGCATGTTCAGGCCGAAGGTTTTTGCGTTTCCTGACAGTCTAAAGGTATGACCGGGACGATGAAACTGATATGATGGGACAGGAAGTAAATGAAAGAAACGGGAGCTGTAAGACATGAACTGGTATGCAATCAAACGACAACTGAATGGATGGTCCATCCTGAGCTTTATCGCGTTGTCGTTTATCGTCCTGCCAGGAATCGTTGTCTTAGTAGAACTGTTCGCACCGGTCAATGACAATTGGCAACACATCCGCGAATATCTGCTGCCGACGTACGTGAGGAACACGTTGTTCATCATGCTCGTGACCGGTTTCTTGACGACCATCATCGGAACGAGCCTCGCTTGGTTCGTCACGGTGTATGACTTCCCGTTACGGCGATTCTTCAAATGGGCGCTCATCTTGCCGCTCGCAATACCGCCGTATATCGGTGCTTACACGTATCATGGCATCTTGAACTACACCGGCGTCATCCAGACGACGCTGCGCAACGAGTTTGGCATCACCGTGGATCAGACGTACTTCAATATCATGACGATCCAAGGGACGATCTTCATCTTCACGTTGTTCTTATATCCGTACATTTATACGATCACACGCGCGTTCCTACACAACCAGTCATCGTCGATGATCGAGAACGCCCGCATCCTCGGACGCGGGTCGTGGGATATCTTTTTCACCGTCGTCATCCCGATCTCGCGCGTCGCCATCATCGGTGGCGTCAGTCTCGTCTTGATGGAAGTGTTGAACGACTACGGCGTCGTCAAATACTTCGGGATCCAGACGTTCAGTACGGCCATCTTCAGCACGTGGTTCGGTATGAAAGACACGTCTTCAGCGTTAAAACTTGCCGGCACGCTCATGATCATCGTCATCGCCATCTTGATGGCGGAACGACTCGTCCGAGGCCGCAAGCAGTTCAGCTATGCGACGACAAAAGTGAAGCCGCTCAAGCCAAGACCGTTGAACGGCTGGCACCGCTACGCCGTGTTCGGTTACGTGGCGACGATCTTCGGTATCGCTTTTGCGATCCCGTTCATCCAACTCGTCGCTTGGACGTTCTTGACGTTCGAGCAAGTGTTCACGGCTGAATTTTTCCGCCTCGTCTGGAACACGGTGAGCGTCGCCTTTATCGCGACAATCATCATTCTCGTATTCGCACTCATCATCGCCAACTATACGCGGCTGTTCCCATCGAACATGACGCGCGTCATCTCGAAAGTGACGACGCTCGGCTACTCGATCCCGGGAGCGGCCATCGCCATCGCTGTCATCACGTTGTTCTTACTATTAGACGAATGGGTGCTAAAAGCAGCGCTCGCGCTCGATGTCGGACAGACGTTCGTGTTCCGGACGACGCTCATCATGCTCATCTTCGCCTACGTCATCCGTTTCCTCGCCATCGGTTACAACTCGATCGAGAGCGGATTCGAGAAAGTCGGGAAGTCGTTCACGGAAGCGTCACGTATGCTCGGTTGGGGCACGGTGCAGACGTTCTTCCGGGTCGATATCCCGATGATCAAAGGGGCGATCATGAGCGCGTTCATCCTCGTCTTCATCGATATTATGAAAGAGTTGCCGCTCACGCTGTTCTTGCAGCCGTTCAACTTCTCGACGCTTGCGACGCAGGCGTTCAAATATGTCAGTGATGAGAAGATTCACGAAGCGGCGCTCGCGTCGATCGTCATCGTTCTCATGAGCGGATTGTTAATCTTTGTGTTCCATAAGGTGCTTGATAAGGAGGCCGACTAATGTTTGTTCAAATCAACGATTTACACTTCAGCTATAAAGGTGCGCAAGCAGAGACGATCAAAGGGTTCTCGCTCTCGATCACGAAAGGCGAAATCGTATCCCTCCTCGGCGACAGCGGTTCGGGGAAAAGTACGATCTTGCGCCTGATCGCCGGTCTCGAGATGCCAAATCAAGGCGTCGTCGTCGTCAACGATTGCGTCTGTTGTGACGACTGCCAGTTTATGCCGCCCGAACAACGCGGCGTCGGCATGGTGTTTCAAGACTATGCGCTCTTCCCGCACATGACCGTTGAGAAGAACATCCGCTTCGGCCTCCATAAGCTCAGCCGGAAGGAGCGGAACGAACGGGTCGAGGAGATGCTCACGCTCGTGAACTTATCTGAGTTCCGACATCGCTATCCGTATGAGCTGAGCGGCGGTCAGCAGCAGCGTGTCGCGCTCGCGCGTGCGCTCGCACCGAAGCCGTCTCTCTTGATCTTAGACGAGCCGTTCAGTAACTTGGACACGTCGCTCCAACACCGGATCCGCGACGACTTGCGCCGTCTCCTCAAACAGACGGGCACGACGACGATCTTTGTCACGCACGACGAGGAAGACGCGGAAGCGCTCGCCGACCGTATCGTCTATCTCGGAGAAGGCAAGATCAAGAAGCAGATCATGACGGAGAACAACAAGACGTTCAACCCGCAGATTCCTTGCTTTGTGTAAGTACGGCGCACTCATTGATCAAAAATGGGTGCGTCTTTTTTTGTGAAGTTCATTACTCAAAAAATCGATTGTCTAAAACGGACAGATGCTCCTGCCAATCCGACCAGTAGGACTGGAGTGATGTGATCAATCCATGCCCACCAAAGCTAATTGTACTTTCGTGGGACGCATAAATGATCCAGTTCATTTTTTGGTCAAACCAATAGCGTTCTAAATAACGACCTTCATAACAAGGATCTAATGAAGCGGTGTCGATTTGCCATAGTGTACGGTCCTCATGCAGTTCAAATATAAGCTCCGTCCCTTGGTCCCATACCCATTGGCGGATTTCTTCGATTTTTTGATCAACATCTTCAATATAATCGCTGTCGAATGCAATCACATCGAGTCGAGGAGAAGTGGAAAGAGGGTACCAATAATACGAATCGTTCACACCCCAAATGGTGCGAATTCTTCTCTTTAACTGATTTGCGAATGGTTGTGAAAGTCGAGTCCTCATGACTTGAAACTCCTTATCCTAAATCTATGCATTTTTTGCTACATTCACTATATATGGAAAACAGAAAAAATGCCCTTAGATTTTTTATCCAAGGGCGTTTCGTGTCTACTTCGCTGTCTGAGACGGCTTCGACTCATTTCCAAGCCGGTCGATCGCCGTCACGTAATACGTTGCCTGCCCGTTCGTGACTTCAACGCTCTTCCGGGCGTGTGACGGGACGCTCTCGATACGTGTCGCGTTCCCGTCGTTGACTTCATAGACACGGTAGCCGATGACGGCATCGTCACGGACCGCGTGCCATGTGAGCAAGTTACCGCTTAACGTGACGTTCGTCGGGGCGTCGAGTTCGACTGTCGACTTGATCTCGCTATCGACAAGCTCCGTGTAAACGACGAAACGTTGGTCATAACCGCCGTCCCCGAACGTACCGGAACACGTGATCAAGTTCAAGTTGCGATTTGACGTGGCGCCAAAAATCTCGTCGATCGGGGCATTTTTCGTGTCATAACTCTCTGTTTTTGTGACACGAAATCGCAGCGTGTTGCCGTTCTCGTCGATAATCGTCACGTCATCGCCTGTCTTCAGTTGATCGAGTTCATAAAAGACGGCGGGCCCCGTCTTACTATCAACGTGTCCGGCGACGACGGCGTTGCCTTTACTGCCTGGTTTGACACCGGGTTCGAACCAGCCGACTTGATTCTCGTCAACGGGTACGCCCATCTGTCCGTTATCGAGCACGCCGACTTGTTCGATCGCGGTGTCGACATTGATGCTCGGGATTTGAATCTGGACAGGTGTCACGGCTTTAGTGCTTTCCTCTTCCTCGGCTAAACGAAGTTTCTTCACCTCTTCCTGTAGAAGTGAGAATTCAGCCGATAAATCTGGGCTCTCCTCTATTTGTTTTTCTTCTACAGGTGGTGATGACGATTCTTGAGCGCTCGTCCACGACCAGAAGCCAAAACAAAATAGAGAGAGCGCCAAAAACAAATGGCGCTTGTTCATTGGGCTCTCTCCTTTAGTTTATTGTTCTGATACTTTACGGTTGCGAAGCGTGACAAAGGCGAGCATGATTCCGCCAAGTATAGCAAGGCCAGCGTAAAGGGTATTCATTGATTGTGCTTGTGCACCACCGAGACCTGTTTCAGGCATCGCTTCCGGCATTGTCGTTTCAGCGAACTTGTCAGGCATTTGTGTCACGATCGCGTTACCGAGTGTTTCACCAACACCGAACATGAACGCGTATCCTTCACGGAATGACATCCAAGCTGCATCTGCGTCACCGGCTACATATTGATCAAACGTTTGGAGCACGAGTGCCTCATGTTGCATGATCGCTTCTTGACCGGCCGCTTGTGGCAAGTTGCCTTCTGTCGCTGCATCGAGGAACGTGCTGAAGTCGACAGCGAACTGATCGAGTTTCATGCGTGCTTCTTCGATTTTAGCTTCGTCGCCTTCAAGTGTTGCTGCGACGATGTCACCTTGTGCTGTGATGTGGTTCCCGTTCCATACTTTTTCAAACTGAGCCGCACCTTCGTCACCGTAGACCGAACCGATGGCTGCTTTAAAGTCGAGCGTGTTTTGATCTTCAGCCCAGCTGACGTAGTCGAAATCTTCCGCTTTGTCGTAGCCTTTTTGCATGCCGATCGCAGCGAGGGCAAAGTGTTCACCGGCGAGGCTGTTCAATGTCGAACGAAGCTCTACAGCTGGCGTGTCAGCAGGTGTCGGGAACTTGTCAGGCATTTGCGTGACGATTGCTCCTGAGAGGGCTTTACTGATGTCGAACATGAGCTTGTAGCCTTCACGGTATGTCATGTAAGCCGACTCGTAGTCACCGGCGACGTAGTTATCAAACACCGAGAGAACTTGGTCTTCGTGAAGTTCAAGGACGTCAGCGGCTGCTTCTTTCGGTAAGTTGCCTTCTGTCGCAGCATCGAGGAATGTCGAGAACTCTTCGACGAACTCATCGACTTCGGCTTCAGCCTCGGCACGAAGTTCTTTGTCGTCTGACTTGGCAGCTTCGACGAAGTCAGGCGAGTAGTCGTTATGGCCGGCGAAGATGTCTTCGAACTGAGCCGCGCCTGCATCACCGTAGATTGAGGCGATGGCTGGCGTCATGTCAAGCGCGTTTTGATCGAGTGCTTTTACTACGACTTCGGCATCAGGTGCCCCGTCGTAAGCTTTCATCATCGATGTGACGGCTAAGACATAATGCTCAGATAGTAATTGGTCGAGCGTGGCACGAAGGTCTCCAGCTGGTGTGCTCGCTGTTGGAGAGTGGTCAGCTGCCTGTGCGTTCAATGGTACGAGTAACCCCAGTGCCAGTGCCGGTGCAACAAATTTGTTCATTGTTTTTTTCTTCATGTTCAATCGCTCCTTTTTTGTGAGTGGTTGTCGTTGTTTACACCCATCTAACGGAGCGATTCAAAAAATGGATCACTTTTTGATTATTTTTTTTCGTTTTTTTGTTGAAGTGTGCGGTACACCCCTGGTGCGACGCCATATTTCCGTTTAAAAATCCGGTGGAAATAGGGATACGTTCGAAACCCGGACAGCTCGGCGATCCGTTCGAGCGAGTGTTGTGTATACCGCATTTGCTCTTCGGCGAGCTGAAGCCGGATCGTGTGCGCGTACTCGATGATCGTCATCCCGGTCACTTCCTTAAAGAGGTGCACGGTCCGCGACACGCTCAAGCCGACGGCAGCGGCGACGTCGTCAATTTTGAAGTCGGCGGTGACGTTTCCTTCTATATAACGCATCATGCGAGACACGACCGGGGGACGTACATTCGTCCGGACGTCTCGCATCGATCGGTCGAGCATGAGCAGAAGCGCCTCGGTCAACTTCTCGATCAACGCTGTGCTCTGTTCATCGGTCGGTCGTCGTGCCTCTTCCGTGACGTGTTGCCAAAGCGACAGGAGGCGAGGGTCAATCGAGATCGTGGTGAGCTGTGAGCGGGTAGTCGTCGACCACCAGGCGTCGAGCGTCGGACCAGCGCAGAACAAATGATAGTCGCCACTCGCCGGGGTATCGATATTCAACTCATAGTAGTCACCCGGTTTGACGAGCAACAGATCGCCGGGGTGCGTGACGTATGTCTCCCCGTTGACGAGGATTCGGGCCGACCCTTCAGTCTGCAAGCGGATCAAGTACGTGTCCAACCGGTTGGCGAACGGAAAAGTATATGCTGCTGTGTGATACGAATAGCCACAAAAGCCGATTTCCATCGAATTACTCCTTTATAATAGCAAGATTGTGCATATCTTAATCATATCATGGATAGGCACAGGCGGCGGGACAAGGTACGATGATGACGTCAGATTTGAACCGATGATGAGGAGGAGACTTTTATGAAACAATGGTGGAAAGAAGCGGTCGTCTATCAGATTTATCCGCGCAGCTTTAACGACTCGAACGGGGACGGAATCGGGGACATCCCGGGCATCACGGAAAAGATGTCCTATTTGGCTGAACTCGGGATCGACGTCATCTGGTTGTCACCGGTGTACGATTCGCCGAACGATGACAACGGCTATGACATCCGCGACTACCGTGCGATTATGGATGAGTTCGGGACGATGGACGATTTCGATGCGATGCTCGAAGAGGCGCACCGTCACGGCATCAAGATCATGATGGACCTCGTCGTCAACCATTCTTCCGATGAGCACCAATGGTTCATGGAGTCTCGGTCTTCGAAAGACAGCCCGTACCGCGACTACTACATTTGGAAAAAAGGCGAGAACGGTCAGCCGCCGACGAACTGGGGGGCTTTCTTTGGCGGCAGCGCGTGGGCGTACGATGAAGCGAGCGACGAATATTATCTGCACTTGTTCAGTAAGAAACAGCCCGACTTGAACTGGGAGTCGGAGACGCTGCGCCGCGAAGTGTACGATTTGATGGCTTACTGGCTCGACAAAGGCGTCGACGGTTTCCGGATGGACGTCATCAATATGATCTCGAAAGACCAAAGCTATCCGGACGGGAAGACGCGCGGGACGGGCTACGGAGACGGAACGCCGTTCTTCTTCAACGGGCCGCGCATCCATGAGTTCATGCAAGAGATGAATCGTGAAGTGTTGTCGAAGTACGATACGATCACGGTCGGGGAGATGCCGGGTGTCAGCGTCGACGAGGCGAAGCTCTACACCGGTGAAGACCGTGACGAGCTCAACATGGTGTTCCATTTCGAGCACGTCGACGTCGGCAACGGCAGCTTTGGGAAGTGGAATCCGACCGACTGGAAGCTGACGGAGCTGAAGACGATCTTCTCGCGTTGGCAAGAAGGACTCGAGGAAGAGGGGTGGAACAGCCTGTATTGGAGCAACCACGACCAACCGCGGGCGATTTCGCGATTCGGTAACGATTCGGATGAGTACCGGGTCGTCTCTGGCAAGATGCTTGCGACACTCCTGCACATGTTGAAAGGGACGCCGTACATTTATCAGGGCGAAGAGTTCGGCATGACGAACGTCGCGTTCGACTCGATCGACAAGTACCGTGACATCGAGACGCTCAACGCGTATCGCGATTACACATCGAACGATTTGTTGACGCACGAGGAGATCTTCCGCGGCATCCACGCCCGCGGACGCGACAATTCGCGGACGCCGGTCCAATGGTCGGCTGACGCGCAAGGTGGGTTCACGACCGGTACGCCGTGGATCGATGTCAATCCGAACTACGTTGACGTGAACGCGGAAGCGGCACGTCTTGATCCGAATTCACTCTTCCATTACTACCGTCAGTTGATCGCGCTGCGGAAACAGAATCCGGTCGTCGTCTACGGGAAGTATGAGCTGTTGCTCCCTGAAGACGAAGCCGTCTACGCGTTCACGCGGGCGCTCGAAGGAGAGACGTGGCTCGTGCTGTGCAACTTCTCTGCTGAAACACAAGAACGGACATTGCCGTATGACGTCAAAGACCGTGTCATTGGCAACATGGAGCCGATCGAACCGTTCACGCTTCGTCCGTACGAGGCACAAGTGTATAAACTATGACAAAAAACTCGCCCGAACGGCGAGTTTTTTTCGGGCGTATAGTATTCTCCAAGGCATTCGGGAATAGGAAGAGTAGATTCCGACTTAAAAGGGGGAAACGAGATGAAGACGTTGATTGCGTATACGTCACGATATGGTACGAGCGAGAAAGTCGCCCATCTTTTGGCCGCACGGTTGTCCGGAAACGTCCACGTTCAAAACTTGGTCGATGAGCCAGACGTCGATTGGGCAACGGTCGACCACGTCATCGTCGGGGGATCGATCCGGATGGGGAAAGTCCAAGACGAGCTGACCGACTGGTTGAAGCAAAATGAAGTCCAATTGCTTGAACGTCCGCTCGGATTGTACTTGTGCGCCGGCACGCCGACCGCGGCGGAGCGGCAACGTGAGCTCGAAGGCGCGTACGGGGAACATTTACGAGCACACGCCTACTTCGTCGAAGTCGTCGGTAGCGGCTATGACTTTGAGCGGATGGGCTTCCTCGACAAAGCCATCGTCCGGATGATGGCCAAACAGACGGTCAGTTCGCTCAATTTGGACGAAGCACGGTTGAATGAGCTCGTCGAGTCGGCTCAAGCGTCACTTCGCACCCGATCTGAGAAACCATAAGCGAATAAGTCGTGCGCTTCGACCGGGCTACTCGTGGAGATGAGGACATCTCCACTTTTTTGTTCGCCTTCGATGTGTTTTAGCACGACGTTAGCGAGCTGTCCGCCGATCTTTACAGAGATCGGGGCCGAATTCCGGCACGTGACATCTTCGATTGTGACGTGATCGGTCCGGTTGTCGCCGCCGAACAGTTCGATGTCGGCGCGGCTGGAAACGAACCCGCTTGTGGCAATTCGTTTTAATTGAACGTTCCGAGACTTATACTGGACGGCGAGCGCTGGATGTCCTGTATAATCATAGGACGGGTCACCGATGGCCGTAAAGCCATGGATCAATACGTCTTGATACGCCGATACGACGAGGCTACGGGGCGATGACTTGGCGTATAGCTTCGAGCGTACCGGTTCAATCGATAGTAAATTCGTTCCCGAGATGAACCGCGCCGTCTTCGACTCGGGATCGTCGGCCAAGTGGTGTCCGATGTGGCGAAAATTGAAGGACCGATTATCACGATACGAGACGTGCCCAAAAATATGGACGTCATGGGCGGCCGAGGACGTACCGTGGGCTTTCACCTCGACTCCTCCAAAACAACCTTCCGTCATATTGTTGACGAGCACGACGTGACGCGAACCGTCATCGACCTCGATGCCGTTTGAATTGGAGAAGCCGTGGGCGTGCGTACGTCCGTGCGGGTGATGACAGTAGCAGTTCGTGATGTAGATGGCGTCGCTATGATGCGTCGTGATGCCGTCGTCCCCATAGTTCGTCGCCTCGCAGCGATCGAGCCAGATGTAGCGGCTGCCTTTTTTGGCACGCGATCCGTCCCCGAGGTAATGGTAGTGAGGGGCGGTGATATCGAACGCGTGCAGTCCGGCACCTTTGGCGGTGACGTGATGGACCCAGGCGAATTTGACGTGGGCGAACGTCAACGCGCTCGAAGCCGTGTCTCCACTCGACGTCCGATCGACGTCGCCAAGGCGCTCGACGTTCCAGTCGAGCGTCAGATGGGCGACCTCGATGTGATGGTTCCCATAAAACGGTGTCGCATTTCGCAGCAGCCGGCGATGCTTCGGTGTGCCGTCGGCCAAGCGTAATACCGTGTCCTGCTGTCCCGCACCTTCGAGCACGCAGTTCGAGGGGATCCGGACGCCACGGACGATATAGACACCGGCCGGCACGTGGACGTGGCGGTTCGACCGAAGCGCGAGCCGGAATGCGAGCGTGCAGTCCGTCTTGCCGTCCCCGACGGCCCCGTAATCGGTCACGTCGACGTGATGGCGTGTCGTCTGCAGTAAATTCAAATGTTCCGCGTCGAGACGACGCATCCAGACGGGCCGGACGAGATCGTCGACGACCTCGAGCGGGAGTGCACTCGTCACCGGTGTGATCCGTTCCGTCATCGGCAAGTGGGAGCGGTACGACTTCGATTGGTCAGGATAATGGTCGTGTCGCGTCGCTTGATGCCAAGCGAGCGTCTCCGTCAATAGCTCATCTGTCGACCAGGCCGCGTAGCGGGCGATAGTGGCAGCGATATGCGTGCGGTCAATTTGATTCATCATATGAGTCGTCCTCCTAACGTTCACTACATGTGATGTACCCGTTTTGAAATTATTTTTAGCAAACCGAAGTATTTAGTAGACAGAAGCATTTATCCATGGTATATTACATATGTGCTTAATTAAGAATAGCTGGAAACATAATTCACAATCGCTTGGGATTATTTTTCATGAAAGATAATCCAACAAGTTTTGTGCTTTTTTTTGGTCAGTTTTTTCTAGTAAGGCACTACTAGAACGCACAGCGTTTATTTCAGGAGGGTTCATTATGAACACAGGTAAAGTAAAATGGTTTAACTCAGAAAAAGGTTACGGCTTCATCGAAATGGAAGGCGGAGACGACGTATTCGTACACTTCTCAGCAATCCAAGGCGACGGCTTCAAGACACTTGAAGAAGGCCAAGCAGTAACTTTCGAAATCACTGACGGAGCTCGTGGCCCACAAGCTTCTAACGTTGAAAAAATCTAATCTTCCTTTCTAAGGAATTTTATAACCTGCTCGCTTCGGCGAGCAGGTTTTTTCGTGTCTTCGTGTTTAATCAAATGCCGCAAGGGAATGATTATACGAGTGACTATGATAAGGGGGCTTTTTAAATGGATGCTAAAACAACGGCACAACAAATTCTAGATGCAAGCAACGTCGGAACGATGGCCACGGTATATAAAGGGAAGCCGCACAGCCGATACATGACGTTTTTCCATGACGGTCTGACACTCTATACGGCAACCTCGAAAGATACGGATAAAGTCGATGAGTTGAAGAACAATCCGTACACGCACGTCTTGATCGGCTACGACGGGGACGGGGTCGGCGACACGTATCTCGAGATTTTAGGAGAGACGTCGGTGTCTGATGACGAGTCGATGAAAGAAAAAGTGTGGAACGAAAAACTTGAGGGCTGGTTCGACGGCCCGGATGATCCAAAACTCGTCATTTTAAAAATCTCACCGCAATCGATGCGTGTGATGAATAAAAAAGGCCAACCGCCACAACAAGTTGATCTTTAACATAATTAAGCGAGAATTCTCCCACCTCTAAGCGTCTGGGGCGAGGCCCAGCGTAGGTGGGAGATGAATCGCCCGTACATAAACCTCTTGGCCACCCCTGTGACAGATATGACGAACATAAGTTCGTAATTCCGTCAGATTTCCCTTCCCCCGTCGCGGGTATCGGATGAGGAAGGCGTTCATCACGATCATCGGCCGAGAGGAGGGGGAGACATGCTGAATGGCTACAAATACAGGCTCCACCCGACGTCGGAACAGGCCGATTTCCTGGTCAGGACGGCCGGCTTCCCGGTGTTCAAGTCGAGACGAAAGGCGCGCGCCTCCTACACGACGAACAACCAGCACGGCACGATCCGCATCGAGGGGGACCGGGTCCGGCTCCCGAAGGTCGGGTTCATCCGCTTCACACAGCACCGAATCTTCGACGGCGAGATCCGATCGGCGACCGTGTCGATGACGAAGACGGGCAAGTTCTTCGTGTCGCTCCTCGTCGAGCAGCCCGACGAGCCGTGGGTCCCGGCCGAGCACAAGATCGGGATCGACCTCGGCCTCGGGCACTTCGCCGTCATGACGAACGACGCGCTCGTGACGGAGAAGATCCCGAACCCGCGCAACCTGCGCGAGGCCGAGGAACGGCTGAGACGAGCGCAGCGCGCGCTCTCCCGCAAGAAGCCCGGCAGCAGGAACCGCGAGAAGGCACGGCTCGTCCTCGCGAAGAAACACGAGCAGGTCAAGAACCGACGGCACGACTTCCTCCACAAGCTGTCGCGACGCATCGTCGACGAGAACCAAGTCGTCGTCGTCGAGACGCTGAAGCCGAGGGAGATGATGCAGGACCGCCGCCTGGCGAAGTCGATCGGGGATGCCGGGTGGGGCGAGTTCGTCCGCCAGCTGGAATATAAGGCGAGGTTCTATGGACGGACGCTCATCAAGGCAGACCCCTGGTTCGCCTCGACCCAGGTCTGTTCGGCTTGCGGCGAGAACGGCGGCAAGAAGGGCCTGCACGTCCGCGAGTGGACCTGTGCCGCATGCGGCACGCACCACGACCGCGACGTCAACGCGAGCCTCAACCTGTTGCGTCTCGCAGACTAAAACACCCCAGGGCAGGGACTGCCCGACGAGCTTGGTCCACAACCGTGGCTAGTCAAAGCACGGTCTTCCCAAGAAGCTCCCACTTCAAGTTGCGAAGCAAATAAGTGGTGAGTAGTTCACGGCAGTGGAAGCGATGTCTCGAGTAGACATTGCTTTTTTTTGGTGCAATTTCCAAAAAGTTACTGACCTGTGACACACATATGAACGAAACGTGAACTATTGTCTCAAGCTATGTGAAAACATGAACATGGATGGTATATTGTGAATGTAATCACATATAAGCCATTATTCAACCATTCAAAAGGAGGAATTATCATGTTCACAAAGTTTTGGCAAAACCACAACATCGCAACCGGCATCTTGACGGTGTTACGGATCTGGCTCGGCTATCAATGGCTCACAGCCGGATGGGGTAAAATCACGGGCGGCTTCGGATCAGGCGGTTACCTTCAAAACGCAGCTTCACTCGCGACGGGAGATCACCCGGCGGTCGCCGGATGGTGGGCAGCTTTCCTTGAAAAATTCGCGATTCCAAACGCAGCACTTTTCGATATCTTAATTCCGTATGGTGAGTTCTTGGTCGGTCTCGGTCTCTTGCTTGGCGCCCTCACACGCAGCGCGGCTTTCTTCGGACTCGTCATGAACATGGCGTTCTTATTGTCAGGGACGGTCAGCACGAACCCGACGATGTTGATCGTATCGGTCTTGATTCTCGTCGCGGGCTACAACGCAGGCAAGATCGGCGTCGACGGTTTGTTCCTTCGCCGCTTCGTCGAAACAAAAATTGCGCATCGTTCACCAAATCGTCAAATAGCCTAACGACTTTCTAACGTTCCCCTGTGACAAACTTCACCTCTATCGGCTACGATGAATGTAGCATCGATTAAAAAGGAGAACGGATATGAACGCAACTCGATTCAAATGGCTCGGTTATACAGAGGGGATGTCATTCCTGCTCTTATTGTTGATTGCAATGCCGCTCAAGTATTTGGCTGGCATGCCGCTAGCCGTCAGCATCGTCGGTGCGGCCCATGGTTTCCTGTTCGTCGCTTACGTGGCGGCAGCGGTTTACATGGCGTGGCGCTTCAACTGGGGCTTCAAAGTGTTAGTCCTCGCGGTCATGGCTTCGGTCATCCCGTTCGGGCCGTTCCTGTTAGAGAAACGAGTCCTTCCATCAACAGAAAAGACATCGAACTGAAAAACGTTCGATGTCTTTTTTTCGTTCATTGATGTGTCGGCGCGCTTTCGACTTCAGCCAGTACCGTCGCTTTTTCAGCCGCGATATCGTGACGGATGCGATGCATCGCGAACAGCGTGATCGAAAGCAGGCATACCATGCAAATCGCATAAAGTGACGTGACCGACATCCATTCGCTCAATAACCCGAACGACACGAAACCGAGCGGGGTGATCCCCATCGCGAGCGATTCGAGGACGCCCATGACACGACCGAGGTAGCTTGGTTCCGTGTTCGTCTGCAAAAACAGTTGGATGGGAATATTGACGCGGATGATGAAGAAACCGCTCAACAAAGCGAATCCGGTGAGGAAGACGATGGCGGGTGTGACCGAGAAGTCGAAATAGAGCGGGACGGCCGGGCCGATAAAGAGGCAACCCATGACGATAAGCGATGTGCGGACCGTCGCTAGACGATACTTGATCTTAAAGAACGGCAGCGCGTGGGCAAGTAGGCGACTAAAAATCCGACTGCGAACATACTTTCTAAAAAGCCGAACTGGAGCGGGCTGACCCCGATCTGTTGCAAGGCGGCGATCGGGAACAGTACTTCCGAGGCGACGAAGAAGAAGTTGAGGAACGCCGCGAGAATCGTCAGCGTCCATAGCACGCGTTGGCGTTTCAAATAGCGGAAACCGGATCGGACGTCGTCCCACGTCGATTGATCGGTGGAAACATGTTCATACGCTTGGAATGTGAGACGTGAGGCGAACAGGGCGGCGATGAGGAACAAGAGGGATGAGCTGAACAAGAACGCTGAAATCGGTAATAGCTTGAACAGCGCCCCGGCTAAAAGTGGCGTGCCAATGCTTGAGACGGAAATGATACTTTGGATGAGCGAATTGGCGCGTTGAAGCCCGTCTTCGTCGAACAGGAGTGGAATCGAACTCGTCAACGTGACCGACAAGAAAGTGGAGACGATAGAAAGCAGACATGTAATAATCAAGAAAGCAGGGACGCCGAACGTCCAAATAAGGCTCGCCGCCCCGGCCAAGAAGAACAATAGCCCGTTGAGCGATTCCATCGTGATGATGACGCGTTTTCGGTTCAATTTGTCGGCATACGCACCGGCAAACGGCGATAATAGAACACGAGGCAACGTCCCGGCCAGTAAGACGAGGGCGAACTGGAGCCCGGATCCGGAAGTCGTCAGCACCGTCAATCCGGCGACGAACGTGAATAGACTGGAAGCGAACAACGACATGAATTTCCCGAGCAACAACACGTACAAGTTCGAGGTAGAAGTAGTCATACATAGTCTCCTTTGTAATTGAGTTCAATGTGATTTAACATTATAATAGACGACAAAGAGAGAGTTGTAAACAATAAGTTCAATTAAATTTAACTTTTAAGAGGTGCTCTATGATTGGACAGCGGATTAAGACGTTACGAAAAGAAAAAAAGTTGACGCAAAGTCAACTCGCAGACGGCATCATCACGAAATCGATGCTCAGTATGATTGAGAACGGGAAAGCCGAAACGTCGATGCGCAGTCTGCGCGAGATTGCCAAGCGGTTGGACGTGTCGGTGCAGTCGTTACTTGTCGATCCTCGCGAGGCGGAGCTTCAAGCGCTCGTCGAAGACATCGAATACGCCCAATTGAGCCTTAATCCATGGGACGAGGAAGCTACCGAGCAGGCGCTATCCCCATATTTGACGACAGAGATGAACTCGGTGTGGCAAGGGAAGGCATACGTCATTATGGGCGATAACTTAAAACATGGCGATAAGCGCAGTGAACTGTTAACTTATTATGAACGTGCAATCAATGTGTTCGAACGGCTCGATGAAAAAGATGAGCTGGCGATGGCACTCATCGGGAAAGCTTACTACTACATTTTGTGGAATCAGTTTGAGGAAGCAAGCGAACAGTTTGATCGATTGGAATTGTTAGACGTGCGAAACATGTCGTCACGAACTCGGATTGAATATGAGATGCTTCTCGTCATGAAAGAAATGACGTATGAAGGGAATCTATCTGGGGCCATCCATCATCTAGATTCTGCCCTTAAACATATGCATCAGACGAGAACGTATTATCGAGCCGACGATGTGAATCGGACGATTGCATTATGTGCTCTTTACCTGAAAGACGAACAACGGATCAACGAGGCGTTTGTGAAAGCAAGGCAGTACATTCAGTTCACGGACGAACACGTGGCCAAAGTGCGTCTCGCTTTGTCAGAGGCACTTTATGCCATCCACTACGGCCGCGTCGAGCAGCTCGGTCAACAGATCGAGGAAATGGAGCGACTGTTGGGTGATGATTACCCGTTCATCGCCGCGATCGAGATGTCACAAGGAGTCTATTATGCGATGAAAGGTGAGATGGAACTCGGAGATATGGCTTTCAAGCGGCTATGGGAAGGGATGGACGGTTGGAAGACACATAGCTTGATCGATCAGGCCGTCTATTTTGAAGGGGTGCTGATTGGTGCGAGTTACGGGTGTGGGCTCGAATTAGTGCCTTCAATCGAAGAATCTGTTCAAAGGTTTCCCGAAGGATTTTATCGGACACATTTGACCGAATTGCTACAAAAAATCAAGGGCTGAATCCTCAGCCCTTGAACGTTTGAATGAGCGTGCCTTTCCCGTCCTCGACTTGAATCGAGGCGTGGGCACCGTTGATGAGTGTCAGTTGCGGTGGCACGTGCCCGCAGTCGATGTCATAAATGATGGGAACGTTGAGCAGTTCCTGTAGTTCAGCGTAGACGTCTTCTGCCGTATAACCTTGTACCGGTGGTTGGGCATCGCTGCGACCGAATAAGATGCCTGTCGTATGATCAAACCAACCGGCCCACTTCATTTGAAGCAGGGTCCGTTTGAGTGCCGGTACATCCATCTCGGCGTTCTCGAAATACCAAAGAATCGGTTCATCGTTCAAATGAGTCTGTTGGAACTGAGCGACGTCACCGTAAGGCGTCCCGATCGTATGCAAGAGGACGTCGATACAACCGCCGAGCAGACGACCGGTCGCTTCCGTCCCGCCGAGTGATTTCCATTCGGTCGGCTCGGTCAAATGGTAGACGCATGGACTCGGATTACCGTGCTGCCATTCTTTTTGAAATTGCTCTGAAGACAGTTGAATGACGGTCTCGCCGTGTTTCGTCGATAAGACGTCGAGCCAACGCGAACTCGTCGCATCCCACGATTCCCCGCGCAGATCGACAAGGTTCGTCCCGTGAGCCGAGGCGATGCCGGTCTTGAGCGTGTAGACGAATAAAAATAAGCTGACGTCAGAGTAGCCGAGCATCCACTTCGCTGGGAGCGTGTCCCAAGCGATTTTATCGAGTAGCTCGAGCAACAAGACGCCGCCCCATGGCGGGATGATCAAATCGACGTCCTCATCGTGGAACAGTCGCGTCATCTCTTCGGCACGCACTGCGGCCGGCGCCGATTTTGCTTTATGTTGTGTCCAAACAGACGGTTCAAATTGAAGCGTGAAGCCGTGGCGTGCGAACGTCGTCTCGGCGTCGTGAAGTAAACTATGACGCGCGGCTGGTACTCCGGACGACGGGGCGGTTACGCCGACGTGGCGACCGGTCAACTGTGGATAACGAATCATGAGATCCTCCTGTGGATAAGTGATGGGCAGTGATACGGAAATGAGTTATCCACATGTGGACAATTTATTTTTGTTGCATGCGCGCAGCGTGCTTCATGCCCCAAGCGTTCATCGTCTCGAGTACCGGGATAAGCGTCTTGCCGTACTCGCTCAACTGATAGTCGACGCGCGGCGGGACTTCCGGATAGACGGTACGGATGATGATATCTTGCTCTTCTAAGTCACGCAACTGGGCTGTCAAAATCTTTTGGCTAATGTTCGGGAGCGAGCGTTTCAGTTCACTGAACCGGAGCGTCCCCCCGTTGATGAGCGCGAGTAAAATCGATGGTTTCCATTTACCGGTGATCAGTTCGAGTGCGGTATCGACTTCACAGCTTGAGATCATCGTCATGAGTCTCGCTCCTCTCTAAGTATCCTTTCGGTAACTATACCACCTTTTTGTGCCGTCTTCTGCAAACGGGACACGGCATGTATAGTAAAGAGAGAGGTGAGAAAACATGAAATTAACCAATATCCAACTCGGACCGGTCACGCTCCGGGTCAGTGAATTAGAAAACATGAAACAGTTTTACGAACAAGTCATTGGAATGGACGTACTCGAAGTCGGTATCGACCGCGTCACGCTCGGTGCGCCGAATGCGCCGCTCGTCATCTTGCATGAAGTCAAAGGTGTGCGTCCGAACCGAAAGGCGGCCGGCTTGTTCCACATGGCAATCTTGCTGCCAGACCGCGTCGAACTCGGACGCATTCTCCGTCATTTGATCGAGCGACGGATTGAAGTTGGTCAAGGCGACCATTTGGTCAGCGAGGCGTTTTATTTGAACGATCCGGAAGGGAACGGCATCGAGCTGTATGCTGATCGGCCACGTGAGCAGTGGGAATATGAAGCGAACGGTCACGTGAAGATGTCGACCGATCCGGTTGAGTACGAATCGATGCTCGAAGCGGCAGCGGACCGTCCGTTCACAGGTCTTCCAGTTGGGACGACGATGGGACACGTTCACTTTAAAGTAGGTTCCCTCGAAGCGGCCAAGTTATTCTATCAACATCGACTCGGGTTTACCGTCACGACCGATTCATACCCGGGCGCACTGTTCCTCGCGGCCGACGGGTATCATCACCACATCGGTGCGAACGTCTGGGCCCGTCCGAGTGAACCGATGAACGACGAGGCGGGACTAGAAGCTTGGACGCTTTTTGTCGACGCTTCGACGAACCACGAACTCGGAGGGACGACGTCGGAATGGTCGCTCACCGACACCGATGGGATTACGGTCAATATAAAAAGCGTGGACTAATGTCCGCGCTTTTTAACGTGCTGAAATTTTCTTTTGACTCGAATCAAACGAGAGGCGAATACCGCGTTTTTGATACGCTTGTTCGACCCGTTTTGAATTGATGCTGAGCTCAAGATGAGCCAGTTTCAAATGTTCAAGTTCTGGCACCGTGACATCGAGACGGACGAGCTCCATGTTGCGCTCGGCTTTTTTGCGTGTACGTCTCAAGTTACGGGGCACTTCCTCTGACGTCAGTGCCGCGATCGTTTCATTGATCAGTTGTCGTTTATCGCCTTTGACGCTAAGCGCCGTGTAAAGCTTATCGAGCGAACCGAAGCGTTTGATCAACTGTACCGATTGACTTTCGTCAAGGCCGGCTACAGGTGGGATGCCGTCTGAACGGTCTCCCGTCAACGCTTTGACCGCTGAGAGCTGTTTCGGCTTCAATCCTTCGTACAACGCTGCAATCTCCTCAGGACGAATCTCGAGATGTCGCTTGAGTGGGAGCGGACGGTTGTCTTGGATATCACAACGAGCTTGCATTTGCTGAAGCTCCTGTGTTTGAAGCCATACTGTGATACGTGGGCTCACGAGCTGAAGCAAGTCTTTATCCTTCGTCATGATGACGACAGGCGCGCTGCAGCTGAACTTCCGAGCGATGTGGGCAATCAAATCTTCTCCCTCATAGCCTTCGACTTGATATTGCGGGATTCCGCTCTCTTCAAGCAATTGGCGCATGAGTTCCATTTGAGCCTTCAACTCGGGTGGTGTCTGGCGACGGCGGCGTTTATAGCCAGGATAAAGCTCGCGACGCCACAATGTTTCACGTGAGACGTCCCATACGACGACAAAATGAGACGGACGATGTCTGCGTAGAATCGTCCGGATGAGGCCGGTCATACCGATGACGGCACTCCGATCGTTTTTAGATACCTCGCGTCCTTTTTTCGTTCGGCTCGCGGCGGCACCGTAGTAGGCACTGGCCAGCATGGAGTTTCCGTCAATTAAAAATAGTTTACGTTCCATGCGTAACCTTCTTTCTGTAGTTGTTGGACCGAACATTAATGAACTGTTCGGTGATGTTGTGTCAATGAGTGGCACGCACTCAAATTAGCAACATATGTGCAGTATATCACGACAAGCCTTGAAAATATAGCGACAGTTCGAGCGTCAATCGAAAAGCCCTCCCTAATGTTCAAGGGAGGGCGGTCAAAGACACTTAGTCCATTTCGGCTCGAAGCTGGTCTTTATGCGCAAGAATCAAGTCGACGAAGACGATGCGGTGATTGTCGATCTCGCGGACGATCAGTTCGTGCTCACCTGGCAGGACGAAACGTTCGCCGGTGCGTGCATTCGCTTTTTGCGAGAGGACGAAACCACCAATTGTGTCGACGTCATCCTCGATCTCAATGCCGAAGCGCTCTTCGATCTCTTGCGTGAGCACGAGACCAGACAAGCGATAATGGCCTGGATTGACTTCAGTGATCTCGGCTTGTTCGTCCCGGTCGAACTCGTCGCGAATCTCACCGACGATCTCTTCAAGGATGTCTTCGATCGTGAGCAGGCCGGCGGTGCCGCCGTACTCATCGATGACGAGACACATCATCGTCCGTGCGTTCTGCATTTTCACCATCGCTTCTTGGAGCGGTGTGAACTCCGTGACGAGAGGTAACTGATGGATGAACGATTCAAGCGGGGCGTCACTCTTGACGAGTTGGGCCGTGAACACTTGTTTGGCGTTAATAAAACCGAGCACGTCATCGCGGTCACCGTCTCGTGTGACCGGATAGCGCGTATATTGATGCTCTTGGACGGTCGCGATAATCGTCTCGATCGAGTCTTCTTCATCGATCGTCACCATATTCATCCGCGGCACCATCGCATCTTTTGCAACACGTTCATCAAACGAGAAGATATTTTGAACGTAAGCGAGTTCGTTCTCGTTGATTTCGCCACTTCGAAAACTCTCCGTCATGATAATTTTGAGTTCTTCCTCCGAGTGCGCCGTCTCTTGCGCCGTCGTCTTGACACCGAACAAGCGGAGCGTGAGCCGGGCCATACTGTTGAGCACCCGGATGAACGGGTACAACAGCTTCGTGAAGAAATAGAGCGGCCGGGCGACGAGCAACGTCAATTTCTCGGCTTCATGTACGGCGAGCGTCTTCGGGACAAGTTCGCCGATGACGACGTGTAAAAAGGCGATTAGCAAAAAGGCGATTAAGAACGACAGGAATGTGGAAACCGACGGCGAGACGCTTAAGCGGTCGACGAGCGGTTGAATCATTCCTTCGATTTGATCGGCACCGATCCAACCAAGGCCGAGCGCGGCGAGCGTGATGCCGAACTGCGAGGCGGATAGCGAGTCATCGAGGTTCTCGATGACTTTTTTAGCGACGGACGCTCGTGAGTTTCCTTCGAGCACGAGTTGGTCGAGCCGTGCGCTCCGGACTTTGACGATTGAAAATTCGGCCGCCACGAAAAAGGCGGTCATGAAGATGAGAAAGGCGACGATCAATAAACTGAGTAACATGGGACTGTCCAAAAATTCCCCAAAAAATCGGGGATTCACCTCCATAAGAATAAGTTTGTACGTTTTTCAGGCGAGTCCTGAAAACGAATAGTTTGTTTCAGTATAGTAGATTTCCCATAAATATTCAAAAGACAGCCCGAAAGGTTTCATGAAGAGGGGAATGCGGGAACTACAAACCGAGAAGACGAAAGGGGAACCGACATGGCAAATTATCCAGAACTTCAAGGGAAAGTCGCAGTAATCACAGGCAGTTCAAAAGGAATCGGACGAGCGGTGGCCGAACGCTATGCGAAAGAAGGCGTCAGCGTCGTCTTAAATTATAGAAGCAGTGAAGACGAGATGAAGGAAGTCATCCGCGGCATCGAGGCGGCCGGAGGCAAAGCCGTCGCTGTCCAAGGTGACGTCGCCGAAGAAGGGCTCGCCGAGAAGATGATCGAAAAAGCAGTGTCTGAATTTGGACAAATGGACATTTTCGTCAACAACGCCGGTGTCCAAGTCGAAGCGAAAACGCACGAAATGGAGCTCGACAACTGGCAGAAAATTATCGATACGAACCTGACTGGGACGTTCCTAGGGGTGCGGGCCGCACTCAAGTACTTCGTCAAACATGATCTGAAAGGAAACATCATCAACATGTCTTCGGTGCACGAGGTGATCCCACGCCCAGGCTATACGCATTATGCGGCGAGTAAAGGCGGGGTCAAGATGTTCACGAAGTCGGTCGCGCTCGAATATGCGGCGAATCAAATTCGGGTCAACGCCATCGCGCCTGGTGCGATCGACACACCAATCAACAAAGAGACGATGCGAGACCCAGAAGAGAAGACAGGGCTCGAAGCGCTCATCCCGACCCATAAGATCGGGCGGCCGGAACAGATTGCTGCGGTGGCAGCGTGGCTCGCGTCAGACGAATCGTCTTACGTCACGGGCACGACCATCTTTGCTGACGGTGGCTTGTCGCTCTATCCGGCATTCGGTCCAGAAAGCAAAGTTCAATAACATAAGGGATGGCTCGCCCGAGGCGAGTCATCCCTTATTGTTTAGCCGCTCATTTGATCTTCCTCGATATATTTCGGCAAGACGATCGTGAACGTCGATCCGAGACCGACACGTGAGTCGACCCGGATCGTCCCGTCATGCCCTTCGACAATCTCTTTACAGATGGCAAGACCGAGACCGGTGCCACCGATCTTCCGGCTGGCCGAATTGTCGACGCGATAAAACTTGTCGAACAGTTTCGGGAGCGCTGAAGTCGGGATTCCGATGCCAGAGTCCGTGACGGAAATTTCGACGCCGTCCGACTGGTCATTCGTGACGGACACCGCAACTTTTCCGCCGTTCGGTGAATATTTGATCGCGTTATGGAGCAGGTTCGTGAACAGCTGGCTGAGCCGGTTCCGGTCCCCGTACACGAGGATGTCGTTATCACATTCAAACGATAAGTCGTGGTGTTGACTCGCGCCTTGATGGACGGCAATCGTTTCTGCCAAAATATCGTACAAGCTTTCGGGCTCGTTTTGATACGTCTGTTTACCCGACTCCATTCGCTGAACGTCGAGTAAGTTGGAGATTAAATCCTCGAGACGGAGCGTCTCTTGATGAATCATCCCTAAATATTGATCGGTCCGTTCAGCCGGCATCGTCCGATAGCGCATAAGTTCGGTAAACCCGATGATGCTCGTTAAGGGGGTGCGCAGTTCATGAGACACCGTCGAGACAAGTTCTGTCTTCAAGCGGTCGACCTCGGTTTCTTGCGTCACGTCCCGGAAGACGAGCATCGTGCCGTGGCGTGTGCCACGCAAATGAATCTTTTCAGCGTACATTTGGATGAACCGTTCTTCTTGATTCATCGAGAACGTCACGCTCTCTTCCATCGCTTCGCCGTCAAACGCTCGGCGCATGAACGAGAAGAACGAGTCTTTTTGATCGACTTGGAGACCGAGTTCTTCAAGGTCGGCATCAAGCCGATACAGGTCCGTCTCGTTTTGCTTTGTGATGGCCTGATTGAACATGACGAAGAGCGCCTGGTTGGCGAGTTTCTCATGCGTCGTATGTTCAACGTAAATGACGGCATCACGGATCGAGTGCAAGAGTCGCGCTGTCTTCTCACGCTCTTCTTCGACTTGATAACGTTGCGACGACAGTGACGACGCCATTTGACGGAACGAGTCGGTCAGTTGGCCGACCTCGTTCCGGGTCGATACCAAAACAGGGACGGGTATGACCCGATCGTCGGTGAGCCGCTTGCTATTCGTGATCAACTCTTGCAGTTGACCGGTCAACCGTTGTACGTAAGGCCGAGCCGCAATGAAGAGGACGAGTAGTACGGTGAGTAGCGACAGGAGCCAGAGCACTTGCGCCCATTTCGTATGGGTGGCGAGCTGTTCACGGAGTTGGTTTTCTTCCGCGTTCAAGGCGTTGCGGTATTCGGTGAACACCGTCTCCATGTCGACGATACTCGCGCTCATGTCAGCCGCGCTCTTCGAGTTGATCTTGAATTTCCGATCGGCCTGTGCTTCGGTTTGAGGCGTCACTTTCCCGAGCGTCGGCATTTGCAGGAACGGCTCGGTGACCGTGCCTTCCCGCTTCGCGACGACGTAGCGCTCGAGGCTAGGCATGACGCGTTGTTGATAGGCTGAGAATAACGCTCGGGCATCCCCCGCATACGTCTGTTCTTTTTCTGTGACCGCGTTCGTTTCGAACCAGGCGGTCTGTGTCTCGATCAAGACTTGTTTCTCTTTGACGCGGACGAGCAACTCCTCGTCACCGAGGAGGACGTAACCGCGCATCTCATATTGCATCGACTGCCATGTCTCGAAGAGCTCGGTCGCATTCGTGCGACGTTCACTGACGTTCTCGAGCGATGAAGTCGTCTCTTCGATTCGATTTTCCGTATATACGTATACGGCGAGTGAGGTGAGGAGGATCAGTCCAATGAATAAATAGAAGACGAATAAAAACTGCCTTCCGATCCGCTCGTCAATCCAAGCTTTCATAGGGACCGTTCCTTCCTGGAACTACATACATTCCGGCTGTGACAATTATTTTCTACGAGTGTCGTTCACCTATTGTACAGATTTCTGCAGCGATATACCACTTATCGAGATGCAGTAAACGTGCTAACTAGTTTCCATTGAACAATAGCGAACGATGTGTTGTTACCTAATAGATAGTGGAAGGGGTGAGAGGGATGCTAAGTTAAAAAAAGGTGCCATCTCAGAAGGTGTGGTCTATCCGCTCCTGAGGAGGCTCACGTCGGAAGGCTACTTCACGACGTATTTGAAGGAGTCGGCAGAAAAACCGCCACGGAAATACTACGCGATCACGGAGCAAGGAAAGGCCCAGTTAGACGAATTGCGAGCGGGCGACTCGATGGGAAAAATTGACGAAGTGATGAGTGCGGGATAAGACTTTGACGTTCAAACATCGAACATCCGTTTCGCTTGAAGACGACGAACGGCAGCATCACCGTCGAATAAAGAATAAACGAAAAGACTCGCCGTCGTGGCGAGTTTTTTCGTTAGAGATCATGTACGAGAACGTAGGCGACACGGACCGGTCCGTGGACACCGACAATCAAGTTCATCTCAATATCGGCCGAGTTTGATGGGCCCGAGATGAAGTTGACGCCTTGCGGTGAGGCGAGCTCGCCGTTGCGATCGAGTTCGGCCAGCTGTTTCGCCGCTTGCGTCATGCGGGGCACGAGCACCGATTTCGGGATGATGGCGATGTGATCTTGCGGCAACAAGCTGATCGTCCGCGATTTTCCGGGGGCCGCGTATTGGACGATGGTCGCACTTTCAGCGAGTGCTTGGTCGGCAATCGTGATCCCAACGTCAGCTTTCACGGCAAGAGCGCGGCTGTCATCCGGACGCGCGGCATCCCACCAGTCGAACGCCCGGCTCGTTTCGGGTGCCCATTCCTTAATGCGTGCATCGTCCTCGGCGATAATCGTCTTGCCGTCGTATCGTTCGAGGAGAAGACGGAGCGTGTCATCGAGATGAGTCGACTCACATTCGACGACGTCGGTATGAATGCGCGTCGCGACCATACGGAACGTCTCGAGGAGTTCCTCTGTTGAAGCGTCTTTCAACACCTCGTCTTGCGGACGGTGCTTGTATACTCGTTTCGGAGGCGTCAAATCGACGTCGCGTCCGAGTTGTCCCGCGATCCGCTTTAAAAAGTCTTCACGGTTGGTGATCGTTCCTGGATTCATTGTGCATTCCCCCGTTTCTTAAACCAGTCGCGGACCGTCTGTTTGGCCGGCTGCGGCAAGTCTTTCGAGTCGGTCCAAGCTGGTAAGCCTTTGTCGATTTGCCCTGCTGTCGCAAACGGGGACGACGCGAACGGCGCGATCTGTTCGGCCGCCTCGAACAAGAACGGGCTCGATGACGTGACGGCGAAGCCTTTCATGGCGATGCGTTCGACGAACGGTGATTTTTTCTTGTCTTCGACGATGACGCGGCGATGCTCGATCAACAGTTCATGGAGCGGAATTTTGACCGGACACGCTTCCGTACAGGCACCACAAAGGCTTGACGCATACGGCAGTTCTTTATAGTTCTCGTAACCGTCGAGCAGCGGGGCGAGCACGGCGCCGATCGGTCCCGGATAAATCGAGCCGTAGGCGTGGCCGCCGATATGGCGATAGACCGGGCAGACGTTGATACATGCCGCGCAACGGATACATTGGAGCACGGACTGGAACTGAGTCCCGAGAATGCCTGACCGCTTGTTGTCGACGATGACGAGATGGAATTCGTCCGGGCCGTCGACTTCGCCGACGCTTTTCGTGCCGGCGAACGTCGTGATGTATGACGTGAGCCGTTGACCGACCGCGCTCCGGCACAACATATTGACGAGCACTTCGAACTCTTCGTAAGACGGGACGACCCGCTCCATCCCCATGACCGAGATGACGGTGTTCGGGAGTGACGTGACCATCCGGCCGTTACCTTCGTTCGTGACGAGACCGACGGCGCCGCTCTCGGCGATGGCGAAGTTACAACCGGTGATGCCGACCTCTGCTTTCAAGAAGTCTTTGCGCAGTTCACGGCGCGCGTAGCGGCCGAGCTCGGTCGGGTCGTTCGTTCCGTCGTAGCCATGGGTCGTGAACGTCTTGTGGACATCGTTCCGGTCTTTGTGGAGCGCCGGTGCGACGATGTGCGACGGTGGGTCGTTGTCGAGCTGAAGGATCCATTCCCCGAGATCCGACTCGACGACCGTACACCCTTCTTCGTGAAGCGCCTCGTTCAACCCGATCTCCTCGGTCACCATCGACTTCGATTTGACGACGTGTTTGGCGTCTTTTGCGCGCACGACTTCGCGGATATAGCGGTTCGCTTCTTCCGGCGTCTCGGCGAAGAAGACGTTGCCGCCCCGCTTCGAGATATTCTCACTCAACTGGTGTAAGTAGTAATCGAGATGCTCGAGCACGTGCTGACGAATCTCTTCCGAATGGTCGCGGAACGCTTCCCAATCCCCGAGTTCCCCGGCCGCGTTCAAACGTCCGTCGCGCAGGCGATTTTGCGCCGAGCTGACGGCTTGGCGCATGAACGGGTTATCGATCCCGTCTTTCCGCCGATCTTGAAACTTCTCGTCTAACCGAATCCCCATGCTCATGCTTGTTTCACCCCTTCGTTCAACACTTCCGCGATATGCATCACTTTGATCGGATGCCCTTGTTTATGCAGGCGTCCCCCGATGTTCATCAAACAAGACGCATCAGCGCCGATCAACACGTCGGCCCCTGATTTTAAAATTGACTCGACTTTCTCGTCGACCATCTGCACCGATACGTCCGGCATCTTGACCGAGAACGTCCCGCCGAAGCCGCAACAGTTATGTACCCCTTCGAGTGGGACCATCGTCAACCCATTAACGTTTTTCAACAACTGTCCCGGTGCCGCCTCGATCCCGAGCAAGCGCGTCATATGACACGAGGCGTGATACGTCGCTTTCGCCGGGAATTTCGCCCCGACGTCTGTTACTTCGAGCACATCGACGATGAACTGCGTCAGTTCGAACGTCTTCGCCGCATGGGCTTCGGCCCGCTCTTTCCAGACGGGATCGTCTTTGAACAAGTGCGGATAGTCGCGCATCATCATGACACACGAGCCGGACGGTCCGACGATATAGTCGGCGTCCGCTTTCTCGAACGTCTCAATCATGTGTTTGGCAATCTTTTTCGTCTCTTCATGGTAGCCGCTGTTATAGGCCGGTTGACCGCAGCACGTCTGCTCGAACGGGAAGCTGACGTCACAACCGAGATGTTCTAATAGTTCGACCGTCGCTTGTCCTACCGATGGGAATAACGTATCGGAGAGACAAGTGACGAACAACGCCACGTTTGGCATGTCCATTCCTTCTTTCCTGTTAAATGATACTTTCGAAAACGATTTCATCGCCATTATTCCATATCTTTGAGTCGGAAAACAGAAAAATGGAACGGATTTCTCAAATAATTGTAAAATAATGCCTAATTGAGAACCGGATGATAATGAACGAATATTCAGTAACCGACTGCTATACGACAGTGATTCCCTGATTAATAACAGAAAAACCCTCGTCGGGGACGAGGGTTAAAGTCAAGTATTATAGGAAAAACATTTCCAAAATAAACAATCCGGCGAACAAGTAGATGAGCGGGTGGACCGTCTCTTTGTTCATCGCCTTGAAGATCGGGTAGAGGATGAACCCGAAGGCGATCCCGCGTTCGATACTGCCTGAGAGTGGCATGATGAGGATCGTCATGAACGCCGGGAAGTATTCACTGAAATCTGTCCAATCGATATAGCGGACGTTCGTCAGCATGAGTGCGCCGACGATGATGAGGGCCGGCGCCGTAATGGCGGCGACACCTGAAATCGCACCGATGAGCGGGCTGAAGAACAATGTGAGACCGAACAAGCCGGCGACGACGGCTGTCGTCAGTCCGGTCCGTCCGCCTTGGGCGACACCTGCGGCCGACTCGATGTAGGCCGTCGATGGACTCGTTCCGACGAGTGAGCCCCCCATCGTTGCGAGCGAATCAGCGAACAAAGCCCGGTGCCCGTTCTCGATCGTCCCGTCTTCTTTCAACAAGCCGGCTTGCTTGCCGACACCGACGAGCGTTCCGGTCGTGTCGAACAACGTGACGAGGAAGAACGACAACACGGCCCCGAACAAGCCATATTGGATGACGTCAGAGAAAGCGGTGAGCGGGTTGACCATCAACCCTTCCGGTAGCGTCGGCATCGCCGTCACGCCTTCGATTTTCAATAGCCCCATGAAGTAGGCGGCAATCCCAGTGACGACCATCCCGATGAGCAGCGAGCCCGGGACGTTACGTGAGAAGAGGAGGGCCGAGACGATCAGTCCACCGAGGACGAGCAAGACGCTCGGTGACGACAACTCCCCGAGACGGACGAGGTTCGCCTCATCCGCGACGATGAGTCCAGACAGCTTCAAGCCGAGCGAGGCGATGAACAACCCGATGCCGGTCGTGATGGCGTGCTTCAATGAAGCCGGGATCGCTTGAATCAGTTTCGTCCGGATCGGTGACAGCGATAAGATCAGGAAGAAGACCGACGACACGAAGACGACGCCGAGCGCGGCTTCTGGTGCGATCTGTTGTTGCGCGACGAGTGTATAGGCGAAGAAGGCGTTCAAGCCCATCCCAGGTGCGACCGCGATCGGCAGGTTGGCATAGAACGCCATTAACCCTGTTCCGATCAAGATGGCGATGATCGTCGCCGTGAACGCCTGGGCGAACGGGATGCCTGCGTCCGACAAAATCGCCGGGTTGACGACCGAGATGTAGGCCATCGTGACGAACGTTGTGATGCCGGCCATCACTTCTTGTTTAACGTTCGTCCCGTGTTGCTGTAAACGGAATAAGTTCATTAGGAAGACTCCTTATAAGTAGTAATTTCCGAACATTAATTGTCTAGTAAAGTGGAATACACGTTATCAACCTGTTGACTATACGAAATCGAATCGACATCGTCAATGATTTTGAGTTAAAAAACTAAAAAAGTTCTCATTTAAGTATTTAATGTTCGGAATTAGAGTTTTTTACTAAAGTGCTTGCTCTGAAACGCGTTTCAGAATGTACGGTAGAGTCAAAGGAGGGAAGCCTGATGAATCCGACGACGTGGAAGACTTGGTGTAGCGGGATTGTCTATGAACTGGTCATCAATCAATTGTACACACCGTTCGGACGCATGTTGTGCGCCCAGTTTCAAGATGAGTTTCTGCACTTACCTATCGAAGAACGGTTTCGTCTCGCCCAAGCGATTCGGCGACAAGTGATGGCAAGAGATGACAGTCGGTCAGTAGAATGGGTACACTATATGGAAAGACTGACGGATTGAGGTGAGGCGGGATGGCGAACATTCGAGATATCGCGAAACAAGCGGACGTGTCGGTGACGACGGTCTCGCGGGTGATTAACGAACATCCATACGTTTCAAAAGAGAAGCGACAGCGCGTCCATGCAGCGATGGCAGAGCTTGGCTATTTACGGAATCAGCAGGCGTTGACGCTGTCGACTGGGCGCACGCAGCGATTCGTCGTCGTGTTGCCGTATATGGACCATCCGTACTACGGACTGTTCGTCAACGGACTCGCGAAAGCGGCGCTCGTGAAAGGGTATCGTCTCGTCATGTGGCAGACCGAGTACAAGCTTGATCAAGAGCGGCAAGCACTCGACTTACTGAAGCATCGTGAAGTCGACGGGGCGATTCTGTTGTCGCATGCGATGTCGTTCGAAGAATTGGAGACGTACCGTGGCTTCGGCCCGATCTCGGTCGCGACGGTCGGTGCGCCTGAGACGATCTCCTCGGTCCATGTCGACCATTACGCGGCGTTCGTCGCCGGATTGCATGTGTTAACGCAAGCTGGCTATGAAGATATCGGCATCGTCTTATCGCGGCAGTCTAGTCCGAGCTCAATCGCGCGTCAGCGGGCCTACTTCGATGAAGTGGCGTCCGCGCGTGAGCGATGGGTATGGACCGGTTACTTGACGAGTGAAGACGGGATCCGCTTAGCGGCAGAGTTCCTTCAACGAACAGAGCGTCCCCGCGCGCTCTTTTTGTCGTCCGATTACGTCGCGCTCGGTTTTTTAGGGGAGATGCGCCGGCGTGACGTCCGCATACCGGAAGACGTCGCCATCCTCGGGTTTGACGGCCACCCGATCAGCCAGGCGTTCGGCTTAGCGACGATGCACGCGCCGCATGAAGAAATCGGTCGCGCCTTGTTCGATGTGACGTTCGATGAGATGAACGGCGGTGCGGTTAGGACGCAAAGTCTGACCGTTGCGTATCTTTCGGGCACGACACTCTAGGCAACTTCCTCGCTCGCTTTTTGAGAAACGATTAGAATGAAGACAGAAGTCGAGAGGAGGATGTTACATGAAGATCAACGTGACGGAAGAAGCACTCCAATTTTTTAAAGACGAAATGGAAGTCGAGGCGGGACAGACGGTTCGTCTGTTCGCCAAATACGGGGGTTCGACTGATTTGACGCACGGGTTCTCGGTCGGTGTCATCACAGAAGAGATCGATAACGCCGTCGTCGAAACGAACGCAGATGGAATTCGTTTCGTCGTCGCCGAGCAGGACGAATGGTTGTTCCAAGGACAAGACGTCAACGTCGAGATCCGCGGGGATGAAGTCGTGTTCGTTCAGGCTGACTGACATGACAGTTTGTTTACGGATGTGAGACATCCGTTTGACCGCGTCAACCTCGGGGAACAGTCTACGACAAGACTCAGTACCGAAAGGATGAGACAGATGTCAGACCAAGACAAACGTGAACAAGAAGAACAAGAGAAGTTGAACCGGGACCAACCGGATATCTCGCACGAAGAAGATTCAAAAGGGGATCATTCGGACCTCGAAGAGACAGACGAAGACGAACAATCGTGAAGAGCCGAGTCTAGGCTCTTTTTGTTTTGGAATTGAAAGAATGGGGATTGACGGTATAATGGATAAGGGAAAACTATAACAGTGAGGAGAATGCATCATGAGTACAGTACTTGTCTTCGGACATAAAAATCCAGATACGGATACAATCTGTTCGGCGCTCGCTTACGCTGAACTGAAAAAGAAATTAGGGATGGACGCCGAGGCGGTCCGTCTCGGTGACGTGAACGGGGAGACGCAATACGCGCTCGACCACTTCCGTGTCAAGGCGCCGCGCCTCGTCGAACGTGTATCGGACGAAACGAGCTCGGTCATCTTAGTCGACCATAACGAGTTCCAACAAAGTGCGGCCGACATTGCTGACGTGCGAATCCTTGAAGTCATCGACCACCACCGCATCGCTAACTTCCAAACGGCAGACGCACTCTACTACCGGGCGGAGCCGGTTGGCTGCACGGCGACAATCTTGCTCAAGTTGTACAAAGAACACGGTGTTGAAATCGCGTCTGACATGGCCGGCTTGATGCTATCGGCGATCATCTCGGACTCGCTCTTGTTCAAGTCACCGACGTGCACGGACGAGGACGTCAAAGCAGCGAAAGAACTTGCAGACATCGCCGGAACTGACGTCGAGGCGTACGGTCTCGAAATGTTGAAAGCCGGAGCCGACCTGAGCCAGAAGACGGTGCCTGAACTCATCTCGCTCGACGCGAAAGAGTTCGCGATGGGCGACTACCGCATCGAGATCGCGCAAGTGAACACGGTTGACGCGCACGACGTGTTGAGCCGTAAAGCTGAAGTTGAAGCGGCGATGGCGAAGACGATTGCTGACAAACAGCTTGACTTGTTCGTCTTCGCAATCACGAACATCTTGACGAATGATTCAGAAGCACTCGTTGTCGGTGCGAAGCATGATTTGTTCGAACAAGCGTTCAACGTCGAACTGTTAGACGGCCTGGCGACACTTCCTGGCGTCGTATCACGTAAAAAACAAATCGTTCCTGTGTTGACAGCAGCGGCGACGAACTAAGAAATGAGAAAGGCTCGAAGCGAGATGCTTCGAGCCTTTCTGCATGCTATGATACTTTCTTCTGAATCCCATACGTCCCGATCCGCCATAACTTCTCGAACGGTCCGTAGCGATGAGACTTGAGCCACCACATTGAGAAGAACGTTTGGGCAATCAAAATCGCGATACTCAAGAACAATCCTTCAGTGAGCGACAGACGTCCGTAATACCCGAGGGCGATGACGGGAAGGACGACGACGAGCGTGTGCGTCAAGTAGTTCGTCAGCGCCATCCGGCCGAGCGCCTGGAGCGGACGGAACGTGAGTCCTTTTCGGACGGCGACGGTGAACAGACAGACGTACGTCGTCGCGAGCAGTTTTCCTGAGATGAGGACGGCTGCTAGGTTCGTCCAGTAGTAAGCATCACCACCGCCGTAACGATGCCAGAGGATGACCCCGAAAAACGGCAAGGCGAGAACACTGCAAATAATGGCCGTTCGTGTCAATCCTTGAAGCGTCCATGTGAGCAGCTTCCGCTCACGCCCGATATAGAGACCGAATAAAAATAGGCAAAAGATTTCGATCCCGACAAGCAGAGAGTTTGAGATTGCGCTAAAGATCTCGACGTCGAGCCGGTAATCGAACCAAGCGCCAAAGCCGGCGTTATACGCGGTCGGGAACGGATAGCCGGGATTGAAATACCCCGTCGTCCACTCCATCAAGACAGATGAGCCATAGAACAAGAGAAAACTCCCGATCAACAAACTCCACGCCCACGTCAAAATCGCGCGGTTGCTCAATCCATAAAACAAGGGGAGCAACAACCCCCACATCGCATACGTATGTAAGATGTCACCCGACCAGATGGCCAGGTGAGCAAGTCCGAACAAGAAAAGGATGATGATGCGTCGGACATAGCGGCTCGCCGAGTCCCCGCGCGCGTACGAACGCTCGAGAAAAATCGAGAAGCCGATGCCGAACAGTAAAGAGAAAATTGTATAGAACTTCGTCTGGATGAACAAGTCGAACAGTGTCCTTACGACGAGGTCACTGCCTTCATACATCGGTTTACCGAAGATCCAGTCGCTCCCGAGCATGCTCGGGATGTTGACGAGGAAGATGCCGCACAGGGCAAACCCTCGAATGATGTCATAGAGAACGATGCGTTCGTTCAATTGGATTGGGCCTGTCATGCGACACTTCCTCTACACGTTTTAGAATACTTTCGTCGTCCACGATTCACAGTTCCAGACGTCGGTGACGATGTCTTGATAGAACTCCGGCTCGTGACTGATGAGTAGGATACTACCTTTATACTCTTTCAATGCGCGCTTCAACTCTTCCTTCGCGTCGACGTCCAAGTGGTTCGTCGGCTCATCGAGGAGGAGCAAGTTCGATTCGTTGTTTTGGAGCTTACAGAGACGGACTTTCGCTTTTTCGCCACCACTGAGGACAGCGATTTTACTCTCGATATGCTTCGTCATGAGACCGCACTTTGCGAGCATGGCCCGGACTTGTTGTTGGTTGAGTGACGGGAACTCGCTCCAAATCTCTTCGATACACGTGTTGTTGCTGACGGCCGCTTCTTGTTCGAAGTACCCGATCTCTAGGAACTCGCCGCGTTCGACCGTTCCTTCGAGCGGATTGATCATGCCGAGCAGACTCTTCAGGAGCGTCGTCTTCCCGATCCCGTTCGCACCGACGAGGGCGATCTTCTGACCGCGCTCCATCTGCAGGTCGAGTGGACGTGAGAGCGGCTCATCGTAACCGATGACGAGATCTTTCGCGTCAAAGATGAGACGGCCTGACGTGCGCGCCTGCAAGAAACGGAACTCTGGCTTCGGACGTTCCGCGCTCAGCTCGATGACGTCCATCTTGTCGAGTTTCTTTTGACGTGACATCGCCATGTTTCGTGTCGAGACGCGGGCCTTGTTACGGGCGACGAAGTCTTTCAAATCAGCGATTTCCGCTTGTTGGCGTTTATAAGCCGACTCAAGCTGCGACCGTTTCATCTCGTACACTTCCATAAATTTGTTGTAATCGCCGACGTAACGCGACAAATCTTGGTTCTCCATATGGTAGACCAAGTTGATGACGCTGTTTAAGAACGGGATATCGTGCGAGATCAAGATGAACGCATTGTCGTAGTTCTGAAGATAACGCTTCAACCACTCGATATGGATCTCATCCAAATAGTTGGTCGGCTCATCGAGGAGGAGGATGTCCGGCTTCTCAAGGAGCAGCTTCGCGAGCAACACTTTTGTCCGTTGTCCACCTGATAGGTCAGCGACGTCACGGTCGAGACCGACGTCTAAAATACCGAGTCCGCGGGCGACTTCTTCGACTTTCGCATCGATGATATAAAAGTCGTTCGAATCGAGCGTCTCTTGCAGTTCGCCGACTTCAGCGAGCATGTCGTCCATCTGCTCAGGTGACGCGTCGCCCATCTCCATGTAGAGTTCGCCGATGCGTGTCTCCATGTCGATCAAGTATTGGAATGCGCTTTTCAACACGTCACGAATCGTCATCCCGCGTGCGAGGACGGCGTGCTGGTCGAGGTAACCGACGCGGACGTTTTTCGCCCACTCGATTTTCCCTTCATCCGGTTGCAGTTTGCGCGTGATGATGTTCATGAACGTCGATTTTCCTTCACCGTTTGCTCCGATGAGGCCGATGTGTTCACCTTTTAATAGACGGAAAGACACGTCATTTAAAATGGCGCGGTCACCGAAACCGTGGCTCAAGTTTTGTACTGTTAATATACTCATAATTCGTATTCGTTCCCTTCAAAGTTGACTATCCGATATTGTAGCATGGATTCAAAAAAATTAGTACGCCAGTCCGACCGACTGCCGGACGAAACTGTTCTCTTCGACCGTGTTCAACATGAACTGGGCGACGTCGGCACGTGAAATCTGTTTACCGTCGGCAGGGATCCCGTCGATGTCCGTCCGGTACACTGATGTCCGCGGACCATCCGTCAGTTGCATCGGCCGCACGATCGTGTAGTCGAACGACGAGTTGCGCCACAGGTCGACCGCGGCCCGGTGGTCGCGAAGCGGCTTCCGGAGCATGAACGTCACGACCGTTCCGGCGATCCCGGGAATCTCTTTGTCAATCCCGGCAGACGCGAGGTACAGAATGCGCGTCACATCGTTCGCTTTCATGGCTGGGACGAGCGCATCGGTCACGCTGGCCAAGAAATCGGGGTCGCTCAAATCGGTCCCGAGACAGCTGATGACGGCGTCGTGCCCGGCAAGCGCGTCGGTCAACGCCGCACTGTCCGTCACGGCGCCTTCGATGATTTCAAGTTGCGGGGTCGGGATGAGTTTTTTCTGTTCGCGCACGAAGGCGGTCACATGATGGCCGTGCTCGATCGCTTGATCGACAAACTGATGACCGGTCCGTCCGGTGGCACCAAGAACGAATAGCTTCATACACAACTAGCTCCTCTCGTTTTTCCAGTACCTTCAGTATACAGCAGTTTCAGAAAAATCGAACTTTTTGCCGTCTTTTCATAAACGGGTTGCAATTGCCGCAATCTCGTCTTCGATTGATTGTGTCTGGTCTCAGTCGTTGCCGATGAACGGCAAGTCAGCTAGACTGAAAGAAGTACGTAACAAGGGGGAACTAGAATGGGAAAAACAGCACTCGTTGTCGGCGCGACCGGTTTGATCGGACGCGAGCTCGTCGAGCAGTTGCTCGAACAAGAACGGTATGACGCGGTATGGATCGTCGTCCGCCGCTCGAAACGTTGGAGTCACCCGAAATTACATGAAGTTGTCGGCTTTGAGAAGATGGATGAGACGTTGCCGCACATTGACGATGTGTACTGTGCACTCGGTACGACGATTGCCGTCGCCGGATCACGTCAGGCGTTCAAACATGTCGACCTCGAGTTACCGCTCGAAGTCGCGCGTGTCGCGAAACAGCACGGCGCCACACGTTACGCCGTTGTCTCGGCACAAGGTGCGTCATTGCGCTCGCCGTTCTTCTACAACCGAGTGAAAGGTGAACTCGAGAACGGGCTCAAAGTGTTCGGGTTCGAGCACTTGATTATCGCCCGCCCGTCGCTCTTGCTCGGCGACCGCGAGTCGTTCCGGCTCGGTGAGAAAGCGGCTGAAGTCGTAAGCCGTCCGTTCCAACCGCTGTTGCTCGAAAAAGTTCCAAATGCGGCCCCAATCCAAGCGTTACACGTGGCCCGGGCTTTGATCATGGCCGGAGAAGAAGGACAAGGCACGGAAGTGTTGACGTCCGGAATGATGCAGCGAATGAGCCAATGAAGCGAGTGACGAGCAAACGCACGAAAGCCGTCTTGATCGACGGTGTCATTGCCGGGCTCCTTAGTTTCGGTGTCGAACAGCTCGTTCGGAAGAAAGTGAAGAGCGAGTTCGTCCACGCGGTCATCACACCAACACTCGTCTCTTATGCGATCGAGGCGTGCCAGATGAGCCGTGGTGGTCAAACGATCGGCTACAAGCTGATGGGTCTCGAACTGAAGAACGATGACGGAACACCGGTCACGGCCGAGCAAGCGTTCAAGCGTGCCCTTCATCGGGACACGTTGACGGTTGCGGCTTACTTCAAGGACCGCGAACACTTCGAGGCGGAAGACGGTGCCGTCTTGCCGCACGACAAAGCTTTCCATATGCACGTGACCGAAAAGAACTGACCTCAGACGCGAGGTCAGTTCTTTTTTAGTCGTGGATTCGGCTCAGGATGGCGGTCGTCAAAGAGACGACCGTCCCGAGGACGAGACCGTTCGAGAACACGGTCGCAAGAAGCGGCGGTAAATCGTTCATCGCTCCAGGCGGGAGCAACATCGCCCCGGCCCCGATGACGAGCGGGAGGCCGACCGTGAGCGACGCCGTCTTTTGGTTCAACTCGAACGCAGCCTCGTTAATCCCGATGATGATCATCGTCGCGATGAGCGGGGTGACGATGGCGTACCCGACCGCGGCCGGGATGCTTGCGATGAGCGACACGAACGGTCCGATCAAAGCGAGCACCATCATCAAGCCGTGAGCGACGAGGTGAGGGGCACGGTGCACGCTCTCCGTTGACGACAAGAAACCGGCTGTCCCAGAAATCGCGACCGGTCCAGGCGTTCCAAACAGACCAGCGACCATCTGACTGACACCGCTGACGACGCCAGACGCGGCGACGTGGCCTTCGACTTGTTGTTTCGTCCGTGAACTGACGATGCGCTCAATCAATTTGATGTTCGCGAGCACGTTCGTCATGAGTAGAAGTGTGATGACGAACGCGGTCGGAAGTAAGTTCCAATCCCATACCCAAGCGCCGAACGGGAACAGCTCAGGTACGAGGAAGAACGACTCAGAACGAACGATCGGGTTGCCGAGACCGAGCAGATTGAACAACCCGAACCCGACGAAAAGCGTCATGACGAGACCGTATTGTTTGAAGCGGCTCCGCTCGAGCGTGAGCGCGAACAAGACGAGCCCGGCTGTCGCGACGGCTTGGACGATATTGATGCCGTCCTCGCTCACACCGAAACCGCCTTTAATGACGGCACCGGATAGTTGCAGGACGAGCAGGATCATATAGACGCCGAGCACTTGAGGCGTGAACAGCGACAGCATGCGCCGTAACAGTCCGGTCACGGTCATGACCACGCCGAGCACACCGCTCAAGAACAGCATGAAGCCGAGCGCTTGGAGCGTCTCTTGCCCGCTGCCGTAGAGGGCAGGACCGATCGAGGCGTACAGCGTGAACACGCCCCACCAAATACCGGCCGGTCCTTCTAAGATCGGCAGACGGTGGCCGAACAGCGTCTGGATGATGCTGAACAGTGCGAAGATGAACAGCGAGCGCGAAATGAACGTCATCGTCTCGGCCGGCGACAGTTCAAATAGGGCGGCGATGGCGAGCGGTGGTACAATGTTGGTAGCTAAAATAAAAATAAACCACTGAATCGTCGTGGTTACAGAACTTTTCGTCATGGTGTCCCCCTGATATTTCCCTTTTTTACTATTAGTGTACCGTGACGACGAAGTGGATGCAAATGGAGGTATATAATGAAGAGAAAACTGAAGTGGATCGGACTGTCGTTGCTTGCCGTCATCCTTGTCGCCGTGATCGGCTTCGTCGTTTGGACGCAAATGACATACGGACCGACGGATGAAGCGCTTGGCTATGCGGCTGAAGCTGAACAGGTCGACAACCGACTAGAGTTCGGAGACCGGAGGCGTGAGGTCGGGATTATCTTGTATCCGGGTGCAAAAGTCGATAAAGAGGCGTACGCCTATTACGGGACCCGATTGGCGGAAGCAGGGCACTTTGTCGCCATCCCGTCGCTTCGCTTGAACCTCGGCATCCTAGATATCGATGCGGCGGAAACAATCATCGAGGCACATCCCGATATCGAGCGTTGGTACGTCGCCGGTCACTCGCTTGGCGGTTCGGCCGCCTCGGGCTATGCGCTCGAAAACGAAGATAAAGTCGACGGGGTCATCTTCCTCGCCTCGTATCCGATCAGCGCGATGACGGATAGCGACTTGCGCGTCTTGTCGATCTCGGGTGAATTGGATGGTCTGGCGACACCGAGCGATATCGAGACGAGCCGTGACAGCGTGCCGAGTGACGCCACGTTCCATCAGATCGAAGGTGGCAATCATGCCAACTTTGGGATGTACGGGCCGCAAGACGGGGATAACGACAGCCCGCTCAGCGCAAGAGAACAACTTGATGAGACGATTGATCAAATCGTAGATTGGCTTTAAAAAAACAGCGTGCCCGGGTTCGGGCACGCTGTTTAGCGTTGGTCGAGACGATGACTAAGCGACGTCAAGGCAGCGGTCAGTAAGGCGACGGCGCCACCGACGAGGGCGAGCATCATGACCGGTGCGTTCGCATAGACGAGACCACCAAGAGCAGACCCCATACCGATGCCGACGTTGCTCGCGACCGGCATGAGTGACGAGGCGAGTCCTTTCGCATCTGGGTTGAACTTCTCGGCCAAGTCGATCAAATAAATTTGCGTCGACGTCGTGAGCAGAATCGCCATGAACGACATGAGGGCGATGTTGATGAGACCGAGCGTCACGTTCGACGTCGTCACATAAAGCGCCGCGAGCACGACCGCTTGGATGAGAAAGACGAACCGGAGCCGACCGATCGGGTTATGGCTCGCGATTTTCCCGGCCGCCATGTTGCTGAAGATCGAGATGAAACCGTAGGCGAGCAGGATCGGACTGACCCATGCGACCGGGACGCCAAGCACGCCTTTTAAGATCGGGACGAGATACGTATAGACGACGTACGTCGCACCGAATCCGAAAGCCGGGATGAAGAAGGCGATCAAAATACGCGGATTCGTTAAGAGCCGGAGCTGGTCAGAGATCGACGTCTTCGCGCTCGATAACTGGTTGGGGACGACGCGGTAGACCGCGAACAAGGCGACGATACCGAGTGCGGTCGTCATGAAGAACGTCGCTTCCCAGCCCGCGCGTTGCCCGATGAACGTCCCGAGTGGAACACCGAACACGTTCGCCATCGTGAAGCCGCCGAAGATGAACGAGACGGCGATGCCGCGCTTCGTCGGCGGTACCGATTCACTGGCGACGAGCATGGCGAGCGAGATGAGCACACCGGTCACGACCGCGGTCACCATGCGTGTCGACAGCAGAAGACCGTAGTTCGGTGCTTGGCTGCTCAAGAAATTGAGCACGATGAAGCCGAGCGTGAGTCCGAGCATAAGTCTTCGTTTCGGCAAATGGCTCGTGAACGACATCATGAGCGGGGTGCCGATAGCAAAGCTGATGGCGAAGGCGGACACGAGCGTCCCGGCGGTGGCAATCGAGATGGTCAGTCCATCCGCGATATCGGGTAAAATTCCGACAATGACGAACTCACTCGTGCCGAGCACGAACGTGAGCAGCGCCAGTGATAAGATGAGCGTCCAGTCGTTGCGACTGAGCGATGGGGTGGTCGTCAAGATGCAATCACTTCTTTCGTTCAAAGGTTGTTAGACATCAGTCGTTTCCAACATACAGGATTTTTTGACAAAGCAAAACCCCTTTCTCTCCAGTTCGGAAAGAAAGGGGTTGTCTCATCGCCAAAACGCGGTCGCTTCGACACCGGCATGGTCTGACACGATTGGTCCGTTGTCGCCGTCAAAGACGACGGCGTGGCGCGAAACGTGGATCGGGGCGTTCGTCAACATCAAGTCGATGCGAAGCGCCTGCTTGTTCTCGTCCCAACCGGCGATTTTGCCTTGGACGGTCGCATCGCCTTCGCGCTCGGCTGCGAGAAAGAACAAGTCTTGAAGACCGTGGTCGATCAAATAGTCGTAGCCTTCACCGCGCAGAAACGCGTCGTTGTTGAAGTCGCCGAGCAGGAGAGCCCGGTCGTCATCTTCGACGCGGCGAAGCAGTTCATCGAGCTGGTGACGAGCCGGTTCGTCTGCATCATGCCACCAACCGAGATGGCACGAGTAGACGGCTGTCGGTTCGTCCGTTCCGCTGACGACGGCTTTGACGATTTTTCTAGACTTGTAATCGTTCGGGTCGGTCGTTTGGGAGACAAAGAACGATTCGGTCGAGACGAACGGTGTCCGCGATAAGATCGCGACGCCTTCTTCGTAGATATCATAGCCGTAATGGGCGAAATCCCATGTCATGTAATAGGCGACCCCTTGCTCACGGAGTTTTTCAACGAGGACGTGGGCAAAGTTGTTTTCACGGATGAGACCGTCAATCAGCGGCGCTTCTTTATGTTGGTTCACTTCTTGGAGCGCGATGATGTCATACTCCTCGCTCGCGATCCGTTCCACGATCGAGTCGATTTTCTCTTGTTGTCGATCTTCTAACCAGGCGTGACAGTTGAGTGTCAAAATATTCACAGTAGTCCTCCTTTAGAAAAAACAGGCCAACTCGCACGAGCTGGCCTGTTGATTATGCACCGATGACGTCTTGAATGTCAGACTTCAATACGTCGGCTTTCGGGCCGTAGATTGCTTGGACACCACGGTCTTTCAAGATGAGACCCATGGCGCCATTCTTTTTCCATTCGCGCTCTTCTGAGACGAGCGACATATCTTTCACTGTGACACGAAGACGTGTCATGCAGGCATCGACGTCCTCGATGTTATCTTCCCCACCGAGTAGCGCGATAATCCCCATGACCTGCTCGTTGCCGGTCACCGTCGATTGCTCTGTCGCTTCTTCCATATAGTTGCCGTTGCGTCCAGGCGTCGGCAAGTTCATCTTCTTGATGAAGAAGTTGAACACTCCGAAGTTGATGAAGAAGAACGCAGCCGAGACGAGGAAGAAGTTGATCAAGTCTTGCAGGAGTCCGGCTTTGATGATCATCGGGATCCGCGTCAATAGCTCGATCGCACCGAACGCGTGGACACGAAGGTCGATAATGTCCGCCAAGGCGAAGGCGGCACCGGCCATGAGTGCATACATGACGTAAAGGACTGGAGCGACGAACATGAACATGAACTCGATCGGCTCAGTGACACCCGTCAAGAAGACGGCGAGACCGGCCGAGAGGAACATCGGTTTGTACTGGGCTTTCTTGTCCTCGTCGACGTTACGGTACATCGCATAAGCGGCACCGATGAGCGCGGCGAACGACAAGATGACTTGACCGACTTTGAAACGGGCCGGTACGACGTCAGCGAGCAGCGTGTTGTAAGCAGCTGTATCGCCAGCGGCGCGAAGGTTGACGAGGTCCGTCACCCAAGCTAACCAAAGCGGATCTTGACCGGCGACGACTGAACCAGCTGTCGCGCCCGTTAAAATCGTGTACGTGCCCCCGAGCTCCGTGTAGTTCATCGGGACGGTGAGCATGTGGTGAAGACCGAACGGTAACAACAGACGTTCGAGCGCACCGTAGATGAACGGCGCAAGGATCGGTGCCGTGTCACGTGACGTGGCGATCCATTGGCCGAAGCTGTTGAGTGCCCCTTGAATCGTTGGCCAGATGATCGACAGCGCGATCGCCGCGACGACCGAACCGAGGATGACGACGAACGGGACGAACCGCTTCCCGTTGAAGAACGACAAGGCGTTCGGTAATTTACTGAAATTGTAGAATCGGTTATAAAGTGCACCACCAAGGAAACCGGCGATGATCCCGACGAACACACCCATGTTCAGGGCAGGTGAACCGAGGACAGATGTAAAGTAGTCAGCGACGACGAGGTCGGCCCCAAAGAGGGATTGGACTGTCGCTTCCGGGTCTTGGAGCATGGCGCCGTTGACGTTAAAGATGGCGCCTGTGACACGGTTGATCAAAATGAAGGCGATCAGTGCGGCGAACGCACCACCGGCCTTGTCTTTCGCCCACGAGCCACCGATGGCGACCGCGAACAAGATATGTAAGTTGACGATGATGCCCCAACCTAAGTCTTCGATGATGCGTGCCGTCGTCAGGAGGATCCCGACGTCTCCGGCTGACATGCCGATCAATTTACCGATCGAGATCATGAGTCCTGCTGCCGGCATAACGGCGATAACGACCATCAAGGCCTTACCGAGCTTTTGCCAAAAATCAAATGAGATGAGCTGTTTCATGCTATCCGCTTCCTTCCTGTTCGGAACTTTTTCTCTGTTAAGAACGGCTGCTGATGCAACCGCTTGCATTAATGATTGTAATCGATTGCATAAATTTGTGCAACCGGTTTCCTAAAATTCATAAATTTTCATGGAAGGATGAAAATACGCTGTTTTACGACGTCGCTTGTCAGTCGAAACGAATCCCGCTAAAATACTAGAGGTTGAAAGGGGCGAGAAGAATGGGATGGAGACAGACGACATCAGCATTGTCACAAGAAGAGCAGGCCACGTTGCTTGAAGAGTTGTTACGAACGGGCGTGATGAAAGAAGAGGATCGGCTCTTGTTCTCGATGCTCATGCCAGACCGCGTCAAGCGGATGCAAGACGTATTGAACACGCGGACGAATCACATCACGGTATTGACCGAGGGCGTTGACGATCCGCACAATCAGTCGGCCGTATTGCGTTCGGCGGACGCGTTCGGTGTGCAGACGCTGCACGTCGTCGAGGGACGGGCCAAGTTCAAACCGAACTCGATTATCGCCAAGAGTGCCGATCGCTGGGTCGACGTCGTCGAACACGCTTCAATTGAGGAAGCGATCGATCAGTTGAAAGCGGACGGCTATCAAATACTCGCGACGGCGCTCAGCGAAGAGGCGATCCCGCTCGAAGACGTCGACGTGTCAAAACCGACCGTGCTCTTGTTCGGGAACGAGCATCACGGTGTGTCGGAGCAGGCACTCGCGAAAGCGGACGGGAATTACGTCATCCCGATGCAAGGTTATGTCCAAAGTTTAAATATCTCGGTCGCTGCCGCCATCTCGCTCTATGACGTGACGACGCGGGCCCGTCATATCGTGACGGAAGGATACGGACTATCGATCGAGGACAAACAACGTGTGTTCAAAAACTGGATGGTACGGAGCCTCCCGAAACGTTCGCTCGGGGTGTACAAACAAAAAGGTTTGAACGCATTTGAGCGAGAAACAGGAAAATCCGAGTAGATGGCGAAATAAACAGGCGTACGAGTAACTTGTCCATATTTCGAAAGGGGATGGAAAGATGAGTACGACCAGTTCATTTATCGTGAAAGATGTGACGACGAACTTTAACGAGTTTGAAGAGGAATTCTTCAACCTGTATCGCCATCTGTACGGCGACATCGACCAACTTCGTTTTAAAGAACGACTGTACCGCCATGCCAACCCGCTCGTGTTACTCGCATTTTCTGACGACCGGCCCGTCGGATTCAAGATCGGCTATGAGGCTGAGCCATATCGCTTCTATAGCTGGGCCGGCGGCGTGCATCCTGAGTTTCAAAAGTACGGGATCGGCCGCAAGTTGATGGATACGCAACTCGAATGGGTGAAAGCGCAAGGGTTCCACTCGATTCGGACGAAAGCGCGCAACACGAACAAAGGCGTTATCATTTTGAACCTGTTGTGCGGCTACGACATCATGGGGGCGTACACGGAAGATGGCGCACCGCGCATCATGATGGAGAAACAATTGAACTGACCGATGAGCCGTGGCGCATGCCACGGCTTTTTCGTGAAGATGAAACCAAATGGAATCACGTTCGTATTATAGAAAAAAGGGGGAGACATCATGGTCCATACGTTTGCATTCGGGGAAGAAATATACATCGATTCGACAGGGATGGGAGATTCGTTTTTTAGTGGGATGTTCAGTATTTTCCCGATTTTTATTATCGGCATTCTAACCGTGATTATAATCGCTATTATAAGCATGATTCGCCAAGTGACGAAGACGAAGGGTCTATTGAAAGATATGCAACGCTTCGCGACGGAGCTCGCCGACCATCCGGACGACGAGGCGGCGAACCGGCTCGCGGATTATTTGCGGGACGTGGCGTCGTTCCCGGTCGATCGGACATACATGGAGCCGTTCCGGGTCGCACTCGGCAGCTATCAGTTGGTTATGGAGTCGCCGCATGTGAACGATGGGACGAAGGAGCGGGTCGACCGCCAATACAAGCGGCTCGGCATTTTAGACGGGGAGAAGTTCGCCGATGAGCCGGCGCCGAGACGTCGTTCTGGTTCGCACCATCATGACCACCACAATCATCATAACGACCATCATCACATGTAAAACGCGCCGGGAAGGTCCCGGCGCGTTTTACAACTTACATATATCGGCTCGCATCAAAATCGATTTCGGTCCGGTGATTGGCCGCATCGATAGCGCTTGAGATACGGTTGGCCCGTTTCTCGACGTCGAGCGCCTTCAGACGGTACAGTTCCGGATCATAAAGCGCGTGCTTGATGACAGAAGTGCCTTCACCGTGACCCGATTGAAATTCGCGTTTCGGACGTTCGGCCAAGTCTTGATACATCCGAGCCTGAGCTCGCAACTGAACGGCGAACTCAATCGCCTCGACGAGCGGGAGCGGTCCATCGTTCGTCTCGATGACGGTATGCAAGTGCGCTTCACAGACAAGGCGGTCGAGACGACGCATGTCGGTCCGAATCGATTGGAGCTCGACCTCGATATCCTCGAGCGAGCGGGATTGGATCGTCGGGAGCGGCTCATCCTTCTCGAGCTCGATGAACGCGACCCGTTCGACTTCTTGTAACAACTTATCAATCTGCTTCAAGAGCAGGTGTTTCAATTTGATGGCATCTGCCAGGTACATTGGGATTCCTCCTTCTGCTTTTTCTAACCGTACCACACTGTGATTCCTAAAAAAAGGAAGGCGTTACTTTTTCGAGGTGAGGCGATATGATGAAAGAAAGAGGGGAGGTCGACCGATGAACAAGTGGAAAACACAATGGGTCATTGCCGTCGTTTTGCTCGTATTCGGGACAGCGACGTTTCTCTATCAGTGGATCGACTTGCGACCGGGGGAGATCCGAGATTATATCGTTCAATTCGGTTGGCTCGCCCCGCTCATTTATATTTTATTGTTCACCGTTCGCCCGTTGATTTTATTTCCGACGTCCGTCTTGTCGGTTGCGGGCGGGTTGGCGTTCGGGACGCTGCCCGGTGTCGTCTATACGGTCATCGGCGCCACGCTCAGCGCACTCGTCGCTTATTATGTAGCGGTTCGCTTCGGGGACCGGTTTCTGCGCCATTTCGAATCGAGCGATTATGAGAAGATTCAGCACAAAATCGAAGAAGACGGATTCTTTTACGTCTTGATCTTACGATTGATCCCGCTCGTCAACTTTGATTTGGTCAGTTATGCCTCAGGTTTGGCGAAAGTGCGACTCCCGGCTTATGTCTTCGCGACCTCGGTCGGTATGATTCCAGGGGCGTTCGCTAATAATTTTCTCGGTAGTAGCCTCGCGAGCGGGGATATGAAGCTGGTCATCCTCGCACTCTTCGTCTTTGTCGTGTTGACACTCGTCGCGACCGTGTTCCGCGAACCGATCAAGCAACAAATCAATCGTTACAAAAAGAAGTAGGCGCTCAATTGGATGAGCGCCTACTTTTTGCTTAACGGTTGTCGACCGTCTCAGGGTACAAGTCGTGGTTGAACAGGCGATGTTCGGCCATTTGCTCGTACTTCGTGCCCGGCTTGCCGTAGTTGTAGTACGGGTCGATCGAGATGCCGCCGCGGGGCGTGAACTTGCCCCACACTTCAAGGTAGCGCGGTTCCATCAGCTTGACGAGATCTTTCCCGATGACGTTGATGCAGTTTTCGTGGAAGTCGCCGTGGTTACGGAAGCTGAATAAATAAAGCTTGAGTGACTTCGACTCGACGAGTTTCTCGTCCGGGATGTACGAGATGTAGATCGTCGCAAAGTCCGGCTGATTCGTGATCGGACAGAGCGATGTGAATTCCGGTGCGTTGAACTTCACGAAATAATCGTTTTCCGGATGCCGGTTCGGGAACGCCTCGAGCACGTCTGGGGCGTATTCAAAAATGTATGGGACGCTCTTCTGGCCGAGGAGCGACAAGTCTTGTAAGTCTTCTGGTCTCATAGATATCTTCTCCTTAGACGCCACGTTCGTTGGCGTACAGTAATGTGTGTAGCTGCGGCAAGACACGGACGCTTTGCCATGACGGGTCACGCGCGACGTCTTCCCACAACTCTTTCAAACGTCTGAGCTGCGCGTCGGTGATGTCACCGTCCGCCCCGGGCTCAGGGTTGCCGGCCGACAAGTACATGACGTCCGGGGTGTAGCGGGTTTGGACGTCTTTCGCATAGGCGAGATCGACTTCGTCGAACACGGCGATTTTGAACGTCGTCTGTTCGGGACGCAGCCGTTCGACGATGGCGTCGAGTTTTTCCCAATCGGTCGTCATGCCGGACGACGGTGGTTTCGGGCTGAGCGTCACGTCGTCGATGTCTTGGAGCCAGTCTTGATACCGGCTACCTTGTGTCTCGACGGCGAGCTTGACGCCGCGCGCCTTCAACTTTTCGACCAAATCTTTCATACCGGCGATGAGGAGCGGGTTGCCGCCTGAGATCGTGACGTAGTCGTACATTCCGAGCACGTCGAGACGCACGATGATGTCATCAGCCGTCAGCATGTCGGGTTTTTCCGAACCGTCCCAGGTGAAGGCGGAGTCGCACCAGGCGCAGCGATAATCGCAACCGGCGGTCCGGACGAACATCGTCTTCTGTCCGATGGCACGGCCTTCACCTTGAAACGTCGGTCCGAACACTTCGAGGACAGGGATCTTCATTCGTCCACCAGCCATTCACGTCGGAACTCGGCGTATGACGTCGGTGTCTCATAAAGGCGGACGAATTCGACGCGGACGTCGCGTTCGTCAGGCAAGTGCTTAGCGAGCTGATCGAAAATCCAATAGCACATGTTTTCTGCTGTCGTATTCATATATGGAAGGGACTCATTTAAATAGCGGTGGTCGAGATACGGTTCGAGCTCTTCTTTAAAGATGGCTTTCAAGTCACCGAAGTCGAGCGTCATCCCGCGATTATCGAGGAAACCGCTGATCCCCATTTGAAGTTTGTACGTATGTCCGTGGAGCGCTCGGCACTTCCCATCGTAATCAAACAAGTGATGGGCCGCATCGAACGTCACTTCTTTGACGATTTGGACGCGGTGCGGGCAGTAGATGAGCGAGCCGTCTTGTTTAGCCTCGACGCTCGTCGGGGCGAGGAATGGGGCGTGTTTCATACGCGTACCTCCTCGTATGCAGCGAGCCCGTTTTGACGGAGCACACACGCCGGACATTCGCCGCAGCCTGAACCGAGCACACCGTTATAGCAGGTAAGGGTCCGCTCTTTGATGAAGTCGAACGCACCGAGCCGGTCCGCGAGTTCCCACGTCTGCTTTTTATCGAGCCACATGAGCGGCGTATCGATGACGAACGGGTAGTCCATCGCCAAGTTGAGCGTCACGTTCAATGATTTGACGAATTGGTCGCGACAGTCCGGGTAGCCCGAGAAGTCGGTTTCACAGACGCCGGTGATGATGTGATGCATACCGAGTTGTTTGGCCATGACGGCCGCAAAGGATAAGAATAAATGGTTGCGTCCATCGACGAACGTATTTGGGACGTCCGCATTGTCGATGTCGAGATCATGTCTCGTCAACGCGTTTGAGGTGAGTTGTCCGAGTAAGGACAAATCGAGGATGTGGTGCGGGACATCGAGTTCGGCCGCAATCTCTTTCGCGACCTCGATTTCCGCGTCATGGCGCTGCCCGTAGGCGAACGTCACGGCTTCCACATGAGAGAATTGTTGTTTTGCCCAAAACAGGCAAGTGGTTGAATCTTGACCGCCACTGAAGACGACCAATGCTTTTTCGTGTTGCAACGTGCACACTTCCTTTTTCGCTAGTTTTGATGTCGGAGGAGGTTACGAACTCCGGAGGTCACCCTCGAGCGTTTACTTTACCATAAAAAGACGTTTGACAGGGAAAAGAGAAGTAGGTATAGTAAAGAACATCACTGACATACTTTCATGCATAAAAGCGTTTAAGCGGTTAGGTAGAAAATAATGGAACTGAAAGGAGGGGACGTCGATGCAGATGAAAGGGAAAGAGGCTGTATTCGTCGTGCTGATGAGCGGGATTTCCTTGCTCGCACTGATGTTTTTGGCCAAAGCGACGCCACATATGGCGATCTTTGGCACAATGGTACTAATAGGGGGTTACGCGTATTATCGTACGCGCGACTTTAAACGCATCGAGACCGCGATGATCAACGGGATTCGTGAAGCGATTATGCCGATCATGATTTTATTGTTGATCGGGATGCTGATCGGAGTATGGCAAATGTCCGGTACGGTGGCGACGATCCTCTCCATCGGTTTAAATACAATCTCAGCCCAGTGGTTCTTACCGAGCGTGTTGCTCATCACGATGATCGTCTCGACGTTCACAGGGAGTGCCTTCACGACGGTCGGTACCGTCGGGGTCGCCTTGTTCGGGATCGGGATGGCACTCGGGATTTCCCCGGCGCTCGCCGCCGGAGCCATCGTGTCAGGTGCGCTCTTCGGTGATAAGATGAGCCCGCTATCGGATACGACGAATTTTGCGCCAGCTGTCGCCGGTGTCAAACTGTTCGATCATATCCGCTTCATGATGGGGACGACCGTTCCCGCATTTTTGATCACACTCATCCTGTTCACAGTTCTCGGACGGAGCGGTCAAGCGGCTGACACGACGCAAATCGCGGAAGCACAGACGGCACTCGCCGGACGGTTCAACTTGTCATGGTTGACACTGCTCGCACCGGTCCTCGTCGCCGTGCTCGCCTTCCGTCGGATGCCGGTATTGCCGACGATGCTCGTCGGGATGTTTGCCGGTGTATTGACGGCCGGTTTCGTCCAAGGTAACTGGAACGTCTCGAACTGGTTCGGTGTCATGCAGGCCGGATTCAAGTCGGGCGTCGAGAACGAGACGATCGCGGCCGTGCTCGACCGCGGTGGCCTCGAATCGATGCTTTGGTCGGTCAGCCTCGTGTTGATTGCCCTCGCCTTCGGTGGACTGCTCCGTGAACTCGGTGTGTTCCAAGCAATCGTCGATGCGTTACTAGAGCGTCTGAAGTCGCCAGGCAGCTCGGTGCTGTCGGTCGTGCTCAGCTCGATCGGCGTCAACTTGCTCGCCGGCGAGCAGTACTTGTCGATCTTGCTCCCGGGACAAGCGTTCAAACAAGGGTTTATCGACCGCGGCATCGACCCGCGTTACTTGTCGCGTGCGCTTGAAGACGGCGGGACGGTCATCAACCCGCTCATTCCTTGGGGTGTGTCCGGTGCCTTCTTCGCCGCCACGCTCGGCGTGCCGGTGCTCGAGTACGCACCGTTCGCGTTCTTCCTTTGGCTCAGCCCGATCTTCTCAATCGTGCTCGGTTACGTGAAGTTGGGGAAGCAGCGTGATGCGATCAAGCTCGCATCGTAATGAAAGTGATGTCCTGAACGCGCTCAGGGCATCTTTTTTGTGTCGCCAAGCCTCGTTTGAGAAAATAAGGACGAGGAGGGATGACGATGAAACGGCTCGACCCATCATTTTATGAACAACCGACGCTCGAACTGGCCCGGTCGTTGCTCGGGCACTATCTCGTCCATGATCATCTCGACGGACAGATCATTGGCAAAATTGTCGAGACGGAGGCGTATCTCGGGGCGGTCGATCAGGCAGCCCACAGTTTTGGCGGCAGACGGACGAATCGGACCGAAATCATGTTCGGGCAGTCTGGACATGTGTACACGTATCAAATGCACACGCATACGCTCTTGAACATCGTCAGCGGTCCGATCGGCTCACCGGAAGCCGTGTTGATCCGGGCGATCGAACCCGTCGCCGGGCAGGAGTTGATCGAATTCAATCGTCCTGGCATCAAACGGTTCGACCGGACGAACGGACCCGGTAAACTGACGAAGGCGCTCGGGATCACGATGGACTTATACGGACACTCGCTCCAACACGAACCGCTCTACATTGTCGAAGGGGACGGCGTGAACACAATCGAGGCCGGTCCGCGCATCGGCATCCCGAACAGCGGCGAGGCGCGTGACTATGCGTACCGCTTCTTCGAGCGGGACAATCCGTACGTCTCGAAATTCCGCTGAATGTTTAATGGCCGGTGACGGGTGGAACAGTCCCTATGTGCGTAAAACAAAAAATAGGGAGTGTTTCCGATATGGCAAAAGTAGCAACGCTCATCACGGATATGTTTGAAGACGTAGAGTTCACAGGTCCACGCGACGCATTGGTGGAAGCGGGGCACGAAGTTGTCACGATCGAAAAGGCAGCCGGTCACACCGTCGAAGGCAAACAAGGCGAGGCGAAAGTCACGATCGACAAAAGTGTCGACGATGTGTCGCCAGAAGACTTTGACGCTCTGCTCTTACCAGGCGGATTCTCACCTGACTTGTTGCGCGAAGACGAACGTTTCGTCCAGTTCGCGAAAGCGTTCATGGATGCGAACAAACCCGTATTCGCCATCTGTCACGGGCCGCAACTGTTGATCACGGCGAAGACGCTCGAAGGCCGCGACGCGACCGGCTATAAGTCGATCAAAGTCGACATGGAGTATGCCGGTGCGAAGTATGCCGACAAAGAAGTCGTCGTCTGCCAAGATCAGCTCGTCACGAGCCGTCAACCGGACGACATTCCGGCGTTTAACCGTGAGATGCTCAACCTATTAAAATAATCTATCGGCCACGGACATGTTCCGTGGCTTTTTTATGTACATGAGGTGAAAGGGGGCATTTCACTGCGCCCTCTTTTTTACGTCTCAAGACCGAGAGAGAACGTCGTCCCGTCCGTGTATGATAAAAAGCAATACTGGAGTAGGGGACAATGCAATGGAATGGTATGAATTATTCATCGGTTTTTTATTAGGCGTCGTCGAAGGATTGACGGAATTCGCGCCTGTCTCTTCAACCGGACATATGATCTTGGTCGACGATATTTGGCTCAACTCGAGTCGTTTTCTAGGTCAAGAAGTAGCCAACACGTTCAAGATCGTGATTCAGCTCGGTTCGATCTTAGCGGTCATCGTCGTTTTCAGGAGTCGGTTCAAAGCGTTATTGAATCCGAAAGAATTGCTCGCGATTCGACACGAAGGGCCGACGAAAAAGTTGAACCTGCTACATATCTTTATCGGTCTGCTCCCGGCGGCCGTGCTCGGACTCATGTTTGAGGACTACATCGACACGCATCTGTTTTCGATTAAGACGGTATTGATCGGACTCGTCATCGGTGCGTTCTTCATGATTGCCGCCGACTTGTCCGGCGTGAAACGACAGACGACGCCGACACTCGACGACATCACATACAAACAAGCGCTTGGAGTCGGCTTGATTCAATGTTTCTCGCTTTGGCCAGGCTTTTCACGTTCGGGCTCGACCATTTCGGGCGGAGTGTTGCTCGGGATGAGTCACCGGGCTGCGGCCGACTTCACGTTCATCATGGCCGTCCCGATCATGTTCGGGGCGAGCGCGCTCTCGCTTTACAGCAAGTGGAGCTATTTCACGGTCGACACGCTGCCTGTTTTCCTGATCGGTTTCGTCAGCGCGTTCTTGTTCGCGTTGCTGTCGATCAAATTCTTTTTGAAGTTGATCAACAAAGTGAAACTGACGCCGTTCGCGATTTACCGGCTCGTCTTGGCTGCCGTTATCTACGTCTTGTACTTTTAATAAAAATAACGCGTGTTCGCACACGCGTTATTGAAACTTATTACTCATTCAGTTCGTAAAACCAAGTAGAGGTGAGAACATGGGACATATCGTCGTCGTGCTAGGAACGTTGATCGGGTTAGGGACTGTAGGTTTGTTGCTGTATATGACGCGTTACGCGTTTGAATCATGAGAACGGATAATGATAGAAGCGCTCACGTTGGAGTAACTCCATGACGTGGGCGTTTTCTGCGTTGTCGATTGCACGGAGCAACCCTTCCGTCTGTGAACGGTGGGCGAGCAACGCCTCACGTTTGGCGGCACTCTCCTGACCGACTTCGATGAGGACGTGAGGTTTGCCGAGCTCATCTTCCGTCCGGTGATCGAAAGCGACACCTAAAAATTCGGGACGCTTCGCTTCGTCCATCTCTTGGAGCGCCCGGACGACCGCTCGTGCCGTCGCCTCATGATCGGGATGGACGGCATAGCCTGGATAAAATGAGATGACGCGGGTCGGTTTCACTTCGGCGATCAACTTGCTGAAGCGATTCGTCAGTTCGGTCTCGTCTTCGAATTCGACGGTCTTGTCGCGCAGTCCCCACATCCGGAGATCGTCGATGCCCATGACGGCACAGGCGTCCTCGAGCTCGCGTTTACGGATTCTTGGCAGTTCTTCACGTGTCGTGAAGATTGGCGAGCCCATATTACGGCCCATCTCACCAAGTGTCAGACAGACGTATGTGACGGGGAAGCCGTTCTTCTGATGTTGAAGGATCGTTCCGGCCGAGCTGAACGCCTCGTCGTCCGGGTGTGGGAAAATAACAAGTAACGGTCCGTTCATTGGCTGTCCACCTCCGATGCTCCTTGCGGGAGCGGTTTGACGTCTAGATGCAGCGCGCAGGCGAGGCGTCCGAGACGGTCGTGCCCGGCGAGCAGCAACTGTTCACCGTGTTGTTCGAAATCGGTCAATCCTTCGACGTAGAGCCAACCGTGATCGAGCTTTAGTCCGACTCGATACGGTCCGTCTCCTTTGATTTGACCGATGCTGTACTCGATCACGACGTTACGGATAAACATCCCGGCGTTATGGAAATCGGGATCGTTATGCGTGGCGTAAGCGCCGTTCGTCGTCTCGACGTGAGCGTATAACGGCGTCGACACGTGTGCGTTTAAATACGTTTGAATCGTTTCAGGTTGAATCGGTTTCACGCTAGTCTCCTCCAATGGCAATAATGACCCAGGACGTTCGCCCCGGGCCACCTTGTTTATGATTGTGTTGCTAGTTTTTGACGATAACCGGTATGGTTCGTCGGCCCAACGTATTGGTTGAGGCGGAACGAGTGACGGACCGCTTCGGTGATGAACTCTTTCCCGATGCGAATCGACTCGTCGACGGAATGTCCGTTCGCGAGTGATGCGGCGATGGCTGAAGAGAACGTGCAACCGCCACCGTGCGTGAAAGCAGGTTCGATCTTTTCACTTTCGAGCAGACGGTACTCGTTACCGTCATAGAGGACGTCGAACGCCGTGTCGAACCCAAGTTTTCCGCCGACTTTAACGATGACGATTTCAGCCCCGAGCTCATGGATCAAGCGTGCGGCTTCTTTGATTTCTTCCATCGTCGACGGTGTCTTGTCGAGGCCAGCGAGCATACGCGCTTCGAACAAGTTCGGCGTGATGATTTTGGCGACAGGGACGAGATATTTGCGCATCGCGACGGCGACGTCCGGGTTGAGGATCTCGTCGGCGCCCTTACAAGCCATGACCGGGTCGACGACTGCGTTTTGAATGCCGTACTCTTTAATTTTACGAGCCGCGAGCTCGATGATTTCTGGCGTCGGGAGCATCCCTGTCTTGACGGCATCGACGCCGATTCCGGCGAGGACGGTGTCAATCTGCTTCTCGATCAACGTCGTATCGATCGGGAAGACTTCATGGTGCCAAGCGTTATGCGGGTTTTGGGCCACGATGACCGTGAGTGCGGTCATGCCATACACACCGAGCTCTTCCATCGTCTTCAAGTCAGCTTGAATGCCTGCACCGCCACTCGTATCTGAACCAGCGATCGTTAATGCTTTTTTCATCGTCATAGTCGTTCAATCCCCTTTGTCTGTTTGGATAGTTTCACTATAACGACTTTTAGGCGTTACGACAAATCCCATGACCGCCAAAGGTTGAATCGAAGTTTTGAAAAAGATGGCAGGATTTCAATCATATTTGGGGAATAGTAATGAATAGGGTGTAGACCACTTTCAATTTGCTAGGAGGAAAACCGCATGTTAGTGCATAGCTTATGCATTCCAAAAAAAGACGTCGTCACAATCAGTGAAAAGGCGACGTTACGTGAAGCGCTCGATACGCTTGAAAAGACAGGATACCGCTGTGTCCCTGTCCTCGATGAGACGGGAATATTTTTCCGCGGTAACATTTATAAGATGCATATTTACCGTCACGGAATGAGTGGCGCGAGCCTTGACGACAACGTCATGGAATTGATTAAAAATACGCAGAAATACGTCCACGAGTCGGACGGATTCTTCAAAGTCTTCTTCTCGATCAAAGAGTTACCGTATATCGCGGTCCTAAAAGACGAGAGCAATGAATTTTACGGCATTTTGCCACACGGGAAGATGCTCGGCATGCTCGAAGAGGCGTGGAGCCGTGACACAGGCAGCTACGTCGTCACGATCGCACTCAGCGAGCAGGTAGGTGCGCTCGAGAAAATCACGAAAGTCGTCAGCAAATACTCGTCAATCGCGAGTTTGATGACGCTCGACGCGAAGAGTAAAGTCCTTCGCCGTGTCTTGATCACGTTGCCGCCTGACTGTGATGAGCCGAAGAAAGACAAGATCGTCGCCAAACTCGAACAAAAAGGGTTCCGCGTCGTCGAAGTCGAAAACTTGAACAACTGACGAAAGACCTTCCTCGCTTGAGGAAGGTCTTTGTCATGTCAGTCGCTTTTCCATGCGGATATCAGGCCAAAATTGTTCGTTCCAGTACGTGAACGCATCGATGCGCGCAATTTCTTCATAGCCGAGCTTCTTATAAAGATGGTGTGCCGCCTCGTTGAACCCGAACACGCCGAGCTCGATGCGCGGCGTGCCTTGGTGACGAAGCCGTTCCTCCAAAAGTCGGAGTGCCTCGCTGCCCGCACCCTTGCCGCGACCCGCCGCTTCCCCGATGACGAGTCCGAGCCAGGCACTCCCTGGTTCTTGAACGTATAGATGGTTTGCGTCATACATCACGTTCACCTCGCCGACGAGCCTGTCGTCAGCGTAAATGAGAAAGATATCGTGTGTCTGAAGTCGATCCGTCAAGTCGGCGACGGTCATCCGTTGCTCGGCCGCAAGTTCTTCTTCCGAGCGAGCAGGGCGGATCAAATGAACGATTTCAGGATCGTTGTTCCACCGGTTGAACGTCTGGACGATGTCGTCTGACGCTTCGAGCAGCGGAACGAGTGTGATGTTCATCGAACGATCTCTCCTTTCTCGATCAAGCCTTCTGTGCCGAGGCGAGAGATTAGACTGGTTTCAGCACTTGGAGATGGCTTGGGAGCACTTCAAACGTAAGCGGGAGTTTCCCGCCCGTGTCCCCATCGGCGTTGACCGGAAGCGAATCAGGCGAATCGATATACACCCGCTTCGTCTGGAATGCGGTCACACTGTCTGTTTCTTTAAGCTTGCCGGTAAATAAGGCCGGGGCGAGCTGGAAGGCGTCTGTGAAACCGAGATTCTCAAACAAGTAGACGTGAAGCAGACCATCGTTCAACTTCGCATCAGGCTCGAAGTTTTCAAAGCCGCCGACCGAGTTCGTCAGCGCGATGACGGCGAGAAAAGCGTCCCCGTCGAACGTATGCTCTTCGGCCTGAACTGATAACGAGTAAGGACTGTGTTCCCGGAACGCTTTGATACCTTCGATCAAGTAGGCGAACGGGCCCCATTTCGTCTTCTCTTCGACGCTGACTTCATCGACCGCCTCAGCGATGAGGCCGATGGCGATGACGTTCATGAAGTAGCCGTGTTCATACTTCCCAATGTCCATCGGTGTCGGTTTTGCCGTTCGCAGCGCTTCAATCGCTTCTTTCGGGTCGCTCGGTACGCCGAGAGCCCGTGCCAAATCGTTCACCGTTCCGAGCGGGATGATTCCAAAGTCAGGACGATGATCGGCTTCGGCGAGACCGGCCACCGTCTCGTTCAACGTGCCGTCGCCGCCCATGGCGACGACGGCTTTATATTGTTTCGACGCCGCTTCTCGTGCGAAGTGTGTGGCGTCGTCGGCTTTTTCAGTAAAACGGATGTCGACGTTTCCGTAACGTTCGCGCAGCACTTCTTCAGCGAACGGCGCGTGCTCTTTCCCTAATTCTTTCCCAGACGATGGGTTGACGATCAACATAGCTGTATCCATTCAAGACATTCCCCTTTATCAGTCAGATATTGTCCTATATTCCCGTCCGTACTCGAACCTAGTCATCAAAAAAACAACGCGCGTGCGTTGTTTAGTAATGGCGGAACGCCGACATATCGAGATGGCTCGCATCGGATTCGTCGACGGCGAGTTCGATTTTCAAATATTCGTGGAAAGGCGAATCATACGCTCCCATGCAGGCGACCGGTTCATGGCCGGGTACGGGCGATTTTCGTTTCGTCTTGACGAACAGGTAGTCTTCGCGCGCCAACGTCAACAAGAAACGCTCGACTGCGTGCGGTTCGCGCGTGACGTTCGGCCATGGCAAGTGGTTGAACAGTAAAAAGACCGCGCCTTCTTTTTCAAGGGCATAGTCAGGGGCGATGCCTTCCCGGTTCAACAACTCGATGACCGAACTCAAATAGCCTGCTTTAATCGTCAATGAAATCTCATAATACTCACGCATACCGTCCACCCTTTCTAAAAATCACAATAGTTCTATTCTAAACGTTTCAAGGAGACGCGACAACGGAGAAGTTTCTTGACGAAGTGTTTTTAGCGACGTATACTGCTCATGTCCTGCTATACTAAAGGTAAATGATGAACGAATTGAGGTGAAACCGACATGATTGAATCACTCGAATTGAAGGCATGGGTCGTCTTAGCAAGAGCGATGGACGCAATCAGTGATCGTGTCAAAGACGATCTTAGACGCCACCAATTGAATTCAACAGAGTTCGGTGTTCTATCCGTATTGTATAAACGAGGAGATACGCCGCTGCAACAAATCGGTGATCAAATTTTGATCACGAGTGGCAGCGTCACGTATGTGATCGACAAGCTTGAGAAGCGAGGGCTCATCGAGCGCGTCGCCTGTCCGTCAGACCGTCGTGTCACGTATGCATCGTTGACAGGCGAAGGCAAGCAATTGATGGACGTCGTCTATCCTGAGCATATTGAAATCTTCAAAGATATTTATGGACCGCTCAGCGAACAAGAGACCGAGACGTTGATCGATTTATTGAAACGCGTCGGCTACAACGCGGCAGGCAAATAACGCCTGCCTGTTTTTTTGTCAATTATCTTGAAGTTGAAATAATTGACGGTGAGATATACAGATGATATAGTTTTAACTGTTGTTATCAAAATAGAGATTACCAGTGGAGGAACCCATTATGAATAAAGTATTATACGTATCAGCTAACCCAAAACCGACAGAATTGTCATACAGCAAACAAGTCGCCGAGGCGTTCATGACGAAACTTCAACAAGAGAACGCATCGTTTGAAGTCGAAGCAATCGAGCTTTACGATGTCGACGTCCAAGAAATCGATGGCGACGTGTTAAGCGCTTGGGGAAAATTCGCGTCTGGTGAAGCACTCACAGACGTCGAAGCTTCAAAAGTCGCGACGATGAACGGCATGCTCGAGAAGTTCATGGAAGCAGACCTTTACGTGTTCGCGACGCCGATGTGGAACTTCTTCTTCCCAGCACGCATGAAGATGTTCCTCGATAGCGTCCTCTCAGCTGGCAAGACGTTCCGTTACACAGAGCAAGGGCCAGTCGGTCTCCTTGAGAACAAACAAGCGATTCACATTCAAGGCACAGGCGGCATCTACACAGGTACAGACCTCAACTTTGCAGACGCGTACCTCCGTCAAGCGCTTGCGTTCGTCGGCGTGAACGAAGTAACGACACTTGCGGTTGAAGGAATGAACCAGTTCCCAGACAAGATCGAAGACATCGTTGCTGACGCGACAGCGAAAGCAGAAGCACTTGCGAAAGAAGTAGCAGGCACAGTCATAGTATAATCATCGGACGAGTCCACTGGGCTCGTCTTTTTGTGTGCCATCGATTCGGGTATGATAAGACGGAAAGGGGCGAATCGAATGGAAGAACAGTTATCAGACCGCTTGCTCGGCGACTGGAGCGACATCATTGAAGCGGAGATGGAGCAGCCGTACTTCGTTGACTTGAAAGCGTTCGTCGATGAGGCGTACACGACGACGACCGTCTATCCGCCACGGGAAGACATTTGGAACGCGTTCGTCTACACGAAGTTTAAAGACGTCAAATGTGTCATCCTCGGCCAAGACCCGTATCACGGTCCGAATCAGGCGCACGGACTCAGCTTCTCGGTCCAAGACGGTGTCCGTTTTCCACCATCGCTGCGCAACATCTTTCAAGAGTTGCATGAAGACTTGGGTTGTAGCGTGCCGAAGAGCGGGAATTTAGAGAACTGGGCCCGCCAAGGCGTATTGTTGCTCAACACGGCGCTCACGGTCGAAGCGAGTAAGGCCGGATCACACCGCGGACAAGGATGGGTTCAGTTCACGGACTCGATCATCGAGCAACTCGGGAAGCGTGAGCAACCGATCGTGTTTATTCTTTGGGGAAACGATGCCAAAAAGAAACAAAAGCTGATCGGGCCGCAGCACGCGATCTTGACATCGGTCCACCCGAGTCCGCTGTCGGCACACCGCGGCTTCTTCGGATCCCGTCCGTTCTCGCAAGTGAACGATTTGCTGAAACAGTGGGGACAGCCTGAAATTGATTGGTGTTTGTGACAGTTCGCAGTTGCGGACTGTTTTTTTGTTGACGTCGACAAAACGATTTGGTAAAGTTACAACCAACAAGATACTTTAACGCTTAAAAGCAAGTTCGCATAGAAGCATAACTGCATAACAGTAACAAAAGCGATGATCAAACCGAAGTAGAGACATCTTCCCTGGCCCAGAGAGCGTGTGGTGCTGCGAACACGCCCAAAAGATGAATCGAATTACAGTTTGTGAGCTCTCACATGTGAGCGGTCCCCCGTTATCGGATTAGAGTGACTAGACAACGTCTAGTAATCAGGGTGGTACCGCGGCTAAGTCGTCCCTATCGAGTGAATCGATAGGGACTTTTTGACGTCCAGTAGACAAAAGGAGGAAATATCATGCTCACACAATCAATCCCACGCCACTTGGCGCCTCATATCTCGCCCCAGTTTTACAACGAGTACACACCGACCGATCACGCGGTGTGGCGCTTCGTATTACGGCTCAATTTGCATACGCTCGAAGGCAAGGCCCATCCGTTCTACATCGAAGGGTTGAAAAAGACAGGCATGGGACCAGAACGCCTCCCGGACGTCGAAAAAATGACCGCCGAGATGCGAGCGGCCGGTTGGTCGACGGTCGCGGTCGACGGATTGATTCCTGGCGTCGCGTTCTTTGACTTCCAAGGGAACGGGATGTTACCGGTCGCGACCGACATCCGGAAAGTCGAGAACATCTTGTACAGCCCGGCACCAGACATTATCCATGAGGCGGCCGGTCACGCGCCGATGCTGATGGACCCTGAGTTTTCTAAAATCGTGAAACGGTTCGGTCAACTTGGCGCGAAAGCGTTCATGAATCGTGAGGAACACGCCTCGTTCGCGGCACTCAAACGACTGACGATCGTGAAAGAGAATGCCAACTCGACGGAAGCGGATGTCAAAGCCGCCTTAGAAGCGCTGCATGAAGCGAAAGCGCAAGTGACGGGCTTCTCCGAAGCGCAGCAAGTGGCACGTATCTTTTGGTGGACGGTCGAGTTCGGACTGATCGGCGACATCGAGCGCCCGCTCATTTACGGGGCCGGACTGTTGTCTTCGGTCGGCGAGAGCCGTCACTGCCTGACCGACGCCGTCACGAAACATCCGTTCAACCTCGAGCATGCGCTAGAGACGAAACAGGATGTGACGAATATGCAAAGTGAACTGTTCGTCATCCCTGACTTCGAGGCGTTGACGGATGCGCTCGATGAACTCGAATCACGGATGGCCGTCCACACGGGCGGAATCGCATCGCTTGAGAAGGCGCTCGCCTCAGGAAGTCAATCGACGATCCGGCTCGAAGATGGGACCGACCGTGTCGGAACGGTTCGACACGTGACGAACACGGGCCGAGTTGCCCTCGTTCAATGGGGGGACTGCGTGAAAGTTGACCACGGCCAGCTTCGCAATTGGAGCAATCACGGACTACTCGTTTTAGATGGACCAATCCAAGAAGCGCTCGCGGAAGCGGACGTTCGCCTCGATGGTCGCATCGTCAGCGAGACGACAGACGCGATCACGCTAGAAGACGTGAGCGTGCACATCGACGGCAAACAAATCGAGCTCGCGACGCTTGAAGTGAGACACGATTCGTTACCGTCGATCTTCCCGGGCACGGACGTCGAAGAGCTCGTCGTCCTAGAGAAACCGGTTCAAATCGAACGGGACGCCCGGACGTGGACCGAAGACGACCCGCTCTTCAATCGCATCCGGCTCATGCGTGAACAAGGGGAGTCGATCGACGCTCTCGTCCCGATGGTCCTCTCGGAGCATGCGGACGCCTGGTTGGCTCAGATTGAATGCTTGGAACTCGTTCAGTCAGACGAGCTTCGTCAAGCACTCATCGACCGGCTACAAGCGTTACGGAAAACTTCAGACTCTCGCAACGAGCTGATTGGCCGCGCAATGGATTTGCTCAAATAACGCAAACAACCCCGACTTTTTTCAAAGTCGGGGTTGTTTTTATTTGGTCGTTTCGCGCAAGAACGTGATCAAGCGACGATACGTTGAGCTGGCTGCTGGTTGATCCATCTCGAAGTGATAGCTGTTTCCGAGTTCGTATTCGTCTCGATTATAGAAGACGCTCGTCACATCAGTCCGTCCGGAGAGAATTGTCGCGAACTCTTTCGCTTGCGTCTCGAACGACCCCGTGTTCCCGTCGGTGATGAACGTCGGGACGAACGTGGCCGGGATGTTGACGAGAGGGGACGCTTCGGTGACGACGGGGAGGTTCTCCCAATTGTACGTCCCGAAGTAGGCCCAACCGATCCGCTTGAACAAGAAACGGTTGACGGCTTTCGAAGACTCGAGAATCGTCCGTTTCAAATCATACGGGCCAGACAAGAGAACCGCGCCGAGGATCGAGTCTTGCGGGACGACTTGATTCACTTCGGCTGACGGTGCATAGTCATCGTTCAGTTGAATCCCGATGAATTGGGCGACGAGCTGCGCTCCGTTCGAGTCTCCGGCGAAGAAGACGCGGTCGAGATCGAGTCGGAAGCGATCGTTGTTGTCGGTAATATACGTGTACGCCTCTTCGATTTGCTGGAGCGGCACCGGATACGTGACGTCCGGGGCGAGGGCGTAGTTGATGCTGACGACGTTGTAGCCGTTGCTTGCAATCGACGTCGCATACTTGAACACATCAGCCTTATCACCGCCAACGAACGAGCCACCGTGCACCCAAAAAATCGTCGGGACGACATGCTTATCGCCTTCATAGCGAATCAAATCGAACGTCCCGTTCTCGTAGGCAGAATAGTAATCGATGTCTTTACGGACCGACGTCTTTTGAACGACTTCGTCGAATCCTTTGATCGCGACTTCCTTGCCTCCAGTAAATGAAGTTTTGACGAGACGGGACGCAGGCTTCGGTGACAAGAAGACGTAGGCGGCACCGGCGACGGCCGTTCCGACTAGTCCGAGTCCAGCTCGTTTCAATCCTTTATTCATCGTGATTCCTCCTTGGTTCAAACACAGTTTGTCACTTAACGAGTCGTAACGACACTGCTCATGTACGTCTCGATGACGTGGGCGATCCCATCTTCATTGTTTGACTTCGTGATGAAGTCGGCTTTCCCTTTGACTGTGGCGTTGGCGTTGCCCATGGCGACACCGAGTCCGGCCCATTCGATCATCGTCAAGTCGTTGTTGCCGTCTCCGCAAGCGATGACGTGTGCTTGGTCGATTCCGACGTGGTCAGCCAAAAAGGCGAGACTCGTCCCTTTCGTCACACCGGCTTCCGTGAACTCGAGGAAGAACGGTTTCGAACGGGCGACGGCGAGCTTGCCTTCGAGCTCGAGTTGCAGCTTCGTCTCGATTGGAGCGAGCGTGTCGCCATCGCCGAGCATGAGGCATTTGACGACAGGGGTCGTGACGGTTTCTTTGAAATCGTTGACGTGGATGACCGGCATGCCCGTCAATTCGCCTTCGATATCAGTATACGGGTTCGGCTGATCGGTTACGATTTCGTTACCGATGTACGTATGAATCGCGATTTCCTCCCGGACACTGATATCATGGAGGTGGGCGACTGTGTCCGGCATTAACGTGCTCGAGAAGATTTCTTCATTTGTTTCACAATTGATGATTGAAGCACCGTTGAATGACAAGATGTAACTACCATATTTGGCGAGCTCAAGCTCACGGGCCGCTGCCCACATGGCGTACGTCGGACGTCCGCTTGCTAAAACGACTTTATGGCCGCGTTCTTGGACGTCAAGCAACGCCGCTTTCGTGACAGGGGAAATCGTGTGGTCGCTCGTGAGGAGCGTATCGTCCATATCTAAAACAATCATGTTATAACTCATAGTGGTAAGGAGTCCTCCTTTAGAATCTAATGACTCCATCCTAATACGATTTGAGGTCAATTGACAACCTTGTCGCAAAAACGTAACTATAATGTAGAGTAGTGAACTCCAGAAGAGGTGGAAATATGAATCGGATATTAGTAGCCGAAGATGAGCATGCGATTCGCAGCTTTATCATCGTAAATTTAAAACGAGCCGGATTTGATGTCTTTGAGGCGACGAACGGCCGTGAAGCGGTCACCGCATTCGATCGTGAACCGTTCGATATCGTCTTGCTAGACGTCATGATGCCTGAGATGGACGGCTTTGAAGCGTGCGCCGCGATTCGTGACTTAGACGAGAACGTCGGGATCATCATGTTGACGGCACGCACGCTTGAAGAAGATAAAATCGAAGGTCTCGGGAAAGGGGCGGACGACTATATCGCCAAGCCGTTCAGCCCGGGCGAGCTCATCGCGCGCATTCATGCGCTCCTGCGACGCGTTGAAAAAGTGAAGCGCAAAGAGAAGAAACGTCTCAAGTCAGGACCGTTCGCCATCGACTTGGCGGCGAAACAAGTGACGAAATACGGACAATCGATCGATTTGACGCCGACCGAATATGACTTGATCTGTCATCTCGTCCAAAACGAAGAAGTCGTCTTATCACGCGACGCACTTCTTGACGCGGTTTGGGGCATCAACTACTTTGGGGACCGGAAGACGGTGGACGTCAACATTCGCCGCTTACGGCAAAAGATTGAAGACGACCCGAGCCATCCGGCTTATATCGAGACGCTATGGGGGCATGGCTATAAGTGGCGGAGACATGACGGATGAGACAACAGCTCGTCATCCGCATGATGATTGTCGTGACACTCGTGCTCTTACTGCTCGTAAGCGTCCTGTCGTACGGTACGTACCGTTATTACTACGAGTATGAGTCCGATGCGTTGGTCAGCCATGCGACGACAAGCGCTTATTTGTATCCACAGGCACAAGTCGGATTTGAGACACCGAGCGCGTTCTCGGTTCTCGTCCGGACGTTCGGGTATCCGGGTACCGATTTGACGATGGTCGACCGCTCTGGCGCGATTATAAAAACAACCGGACAGCGAGCACAACAAGCGTCGTATACACCTGAGCAGCTCGAGCGTCTCGCTAGAGGCGAGTCGGTCGTCCAAGACTATGACGTGAGCGAGGAGCACTTTCTGTCGGTGACGAGCCCGATCATGACCGAGGGGACGAGCGAGTTCGCCATCAGTTTCACGCGTCCGCTCGCAGACTTAGACACGCTCATCCGCGAGATTTGGATGGCGGTCCTCATGATCGGTGTCTTGATTTGGCTCGTGGCGCTATACGCGGTCATCCGAATCGCGGACCGATTCGTCCGTCCGATCCGCGAGATTATTGAGACGGCTGACGAGATGGCGCAAGGTGATTTCGACGTCGAGGTATATTCGAACGAGAAGCACGAGCTCGGGGCGCTTGCCCGGACGCTGACTTACTTAGGCGCTAAAGTGCAACAGCACCAATCGACGCGCAACGAATTCTTGTCGAACGTCTCCCATGAGCTTAGGACACCGCTCACTTCCATCAAAGGCTGGACTGAGACGATCCGAGGCGGGGACGAACAACTGTCAGACGAGACAGAGCTCGGTCTGAGTATCATTCATTCGGAGACCGAGCGCATGATCGGTCTCGTCGAGCAATTGCTCGACTACACGAAAATCGAGGAGAGTCGTCTCGTGCTCTATCGTCAAGAACTCGATCTCGTCTCACTGTTACGTAAAGTAACGATTCAACTGAAACAATCGCTTGAAGATAAGCAGATTACGTTGATCGAGCGCTACCCGGCCAAGTCGGTCGGTCTATTCGATGAGAACCGGCTCAAGCAAGTATTCTTAAACTTACTTGAAAACGCGATCCGGTTCTCACCAGTCGGCGGGACGCTCACGGTTCGCTTCGTCCAGTCGGAGCGGGTCGCCTTCATCTCGATTATCGATCAAGGACCTGGCATCTCGAAAGAACACTTGCAGCGCATCACGGAAATGTTCTATCAAGCGCAAGTGACGAAAGGAAGCAGCGGCCTCGGCCTTGCGATCGCTAAGGAGTTGATCGAGGCGCATGAAGGGAAACTTGTCATCGAAAGTGAAGTCAGACAAGGGACGACTGTGACAGTTCTGTTACCGCTCGACCCGAGCGAACTGCAATAAAAGGGTTAAACCTTCCGAATTCAGGATACATACAATTGTATGTAGAATGAGGGAGGTTTTTTGTCTTGGCCGCAAAAACATTGAAACCGTTGAAAGGAAGTCCGAATGCCGTATCGACACAAACGTCGATCAAAGCGCTGCACATGGACCCGCTTCCGTATGGAAAAGACCGCAATCAAACGGTCGAAACCATCAAAATGGTGATGGGGCAGCTGCCTCGGACTGAACTTGCCGAAGAGACGACGGACACGCTCCATTACGTCGTCTCTTCGAAACTGATGCGTTTTAAAGATGATGTGGAATTTTTATTTGACGATGAAGCGAGACAAGTAGAATTTCGTTCTGCTTCACGACTCGGTCATTCCGACTTCGGTGTGAACCGGAAACGGATGGACGACGTAAGCAAACGATATCGGAGGTTGATGGGATGAAGGACTATCAGTTGATTGTAATCGGGGGAGGCGCGGCCGGGATGACGGTAGCAGCCGGTGCCGCGAATTTAGGTGTGAAAGTCGCACTCATTGAGAAGAAAAAACATCTAGGCGGCGATTGTCTCCACGTCGGCTGTATCCCGTCGAAGGCGCTCATCGCAGCCTCGAAAGATGCGAGTTCGATGATGCAGGCCGCACGTGTGCTCGGAGCCGAGTTTGACGGGCGCGATCATTATAAGACGACGAAGGCACGAGTCGACAAAGCGCGGGCGATCATTCAAGAACACGATGGGACGGAGCGTTTCGAAAAGATCGGGGTCGATGTGTACATCGGGGAAGCGTCGTTCCAAAGCCCGTACGAACTGAAAGTCGGTGACGATTTACTGATCGGTAAAAAGTTCGTCATCGCGACCGGGTCGAAACCGACCGTCCCGCCAATCGATGGATTGGACAGCGTTTCCTACTTAACGAATGAAAACGTGTTTGAAGAAGAGACGCTCCCCGAGAGCATCATCGTTATCGGGGCTGGTACGGTCGGGCTTGAGCTGGCGCAGTCGTTCGCACGGCTCGGTAGCCAAGTGACCGTGCTCGAGGCACAAGACACGTTCTTACCGAAAGAAGACGAGTCTGTCAGTGCGTTGCTCCGCTCACAGCTTGAGATGGCGCTGCATCTAGAAATCGGTGTCAAGGTCAAACAGATTGCTGAAGTGGCAGGACGCATCAAAGTCACAGCCGAAGTCGATGGGGAAACTGTCGAGTATGAGGCGGAAAAACTGCTCATGGCGACAGGACGTGTTCCACGCATCGAAGAACTTCGCCTTGATCGGGCGAAAGTCGACGTGAAAGATGGCTATGTCGATGTGACGTCGACGTATCGGACGTCACAGTCCCACATCTTCGCCATCGGAGATACGATCAAGACGTTACCGTTCACACATGCGGCCGGCGAAGAAGGCAAGGCGGTCGTCGCCAACGCCTTATTCGGGCTATGGAACAAGGTCGATTACAGCAAGATGCCTTGGATCACGTTTACCGACCCGGAAGTGTTCCATGTCGGATTGACCGAGGCCGAGGCGCGTGAGCGTCACGGGGATGACATCGAAATCTTTGAGGCGAAGCTGTCCGAAGTCGATCGGTTCGTCGCCGATCGCCAAGAGACAGGCTTCGTCAAAATCATCACCCGGAAGAACGGCAAGATTCTCGGAGGACACGCGGTCGGGATGACGGCTGGCGATTGGATGCAGATCGTCGTCTATGCGATGCAACGCGGCGATAAGATCGGCAAGTTGTCACGTATGATCTATCCGTATCCTTCGCGGAGTGAGGCCGTTAAGAAAGCGGCCGATCTATACTGGCGGAAGCGGCTCTTCGAGAGCCCGCTCACCGAGCTCGCCCGAAAATATTTTGAATGGACACGTTAACAAAAAGCCCACTCTGTCGCAGAGTGGGCTTTTCGTCATGGTAAGACAAGCGTTTCGATCATTTTTGGTGAACCTTCTGATAAGTCGACGAGCGGCTTGATCAATACTTCGACACGGCGATTTTTGGAACGGCCGGCGTCCGTTTCGTTCGTCGCAATCGGCTTATATTCCCCGTAGCTTGCGAGCGTGAACTGATTCGGATTGAGCGACTCATTCGTCAACAGGCCTCGCATGAACGCAGTCGCTCGGGCTGAACTGAGTTCCCAGTTCGACGGGAAACGAGCCGTATTGATCGGCACGTTATCGGTATGACCGGACACAACGATTTCTCGATTCCCGGCTTGTTCGAGAATGCCGCTGATCGACTGGGCGACCGTGCGGGCGTCAGCGTCGAGTGTCGCTTCCCCCATGCTGAACAAAGCCCGGTCTTGGATCGTCAGAACGAGCCCACTTGAGTTGATGGTCGCCTCGATTTCGTCTTCTAATCCATTTTTCTTAATGTACTGATTCACTTCTTCTTTTAACTCGTCGAGTTTGGCCAGCTCATACGTCCGCGGATTGGCGGTCGTATCTGTCTTGTCCGTTCGGCTAATGTCACTGTTTGACGCCGTTGAGGCTTGGAAAACACTCGTGCCTCCTGAGAACACCTGATTGAACGATTGAGACATCTTATTGAGCTTCGTCTGGTCGACGTTACTTGAGGCGAACAACACGATAAACAAAGCGAGAAGTAACGTCAGCAGGTCGGCGTAAGGGATGAGCCAGCCTTCCGGGATGTGTTCTTCATGATCATGCTTCTTTTTGCGCTTCATAGTTCGCTCGCTCCTTTGGAGACAAATACACGGCCAACTTATCTTCTAACGTCTTTGGTGACTCTCCGCCTTGAATCGACAAAATTCCTTCGATCATCATTTCCTTGACGACGACCTCACTTTTCGAATACTGCTTCAACTTGTTGGCAAACGGGAACCAAAGAACATATCCACTGAAAATCCCGAACAGCGTCGCGACAAAGGCGGCGGAGATGGCGTAGCCGAGTTTATCAATATCGGATAAGTCTTTTAGTGCGGCGACGAGCCCGATGACGGCTCCAAGTACACCGAGCGTCGGAGCGTACGTGCCTGCTTGCGTGAATACATCAGCGTTCGCTTTATGGCGTATTTCCATATTCTCGATATCACGCGACATCACTTCGGCGATATATTCAGACGGTTGACCGTCGATGACCATCATCATGCCTTGTTTCAAAAACGGTTCTTCGACTTGCTCGAGTGCCGTCTCGAGTGACAGCAGGCCTTCTTTACGTGCCTGCGTCGACAGGTCGACGAATTGCGTCAACAAACCAGATTTGCTTGGCAGTTCTTGTTTTTTGAATAAGATCTTAAATAGTTGGGGTACCGTCTGTAGCTGTTCTTTCGAAACGGCGATACTGACCGCGGCCGCCGTCCCGACAAAAATAATGACGAGCGCCGCAGGGTTGATCAGCGGAGCGACCCCCGCTCCTTTCAAAATCATCCCTCCGATTAACGTAAAGAAACCGAGTAAAAGTCCGACTAAAGTGACGACATCCATGTCTATGTTTTCCACCTTTCTAAAAAAAGAGAGATATAAAAAAAGCGAGAGACTTAACTCGTCTCCCGCAAATGCGTTCCGATGGTTAAGCGCCGTTTTCGTCAATCAGCAGTTGGATGCTGATATTTCGTTCTTCACGCTCTATATCGGTTAGCACATCGTATTTTTTTAATAATGCGTACAATTGATTCATAACTTCTTGATCAAGTGACCAATTCAACAGTTCTTCGAGCTGGAAATAGAGATGGGCGGGCATACATTGTGATTGACGCTCCAACCTTCGCGAGACATCCTTTAGCGAATGATCTACCGTACTAGGGTCCACGGTTTCATTCAACCTCCTCAATATTCATAAAGTCTATCTCCCATATTACCAAAAAAATATAGGAAGGGTTAGCGATACATTTTTCTAGTTGGCAATTTACACGTCGAGGAGTAAGATGATGCTTAGAAAACTTGATTCGAAGGAGATAGCGAGATGCGACATCGATTGACAGTACGGGAGTTGCGCCTTAAACGAATTGAGGCGTTATACCGGCTCGTCTTTGAAAAGCCGGCCCGATTTATCGCGACTGGATTTTTACTCGCCATCTTGATCGGAGCGACGTTGCTGTATATGCCGTTCGCCCAAACCGAACCGGTCTCTTGGATCGATTGCCTGTTCATCGCGACGTCAGCAGGCACGGTGACCGGATTGTCGACGATCGACATCGGCTCATCGTTCAATACGCTCGGCGAGCTCGTCATCGTCGCCTTGATTCAAATCGGCGGACTCGGGTTCATGACGGTCGCGCTCATGCTGCTCAGTGTGCTCGGTAAAAAAATCGGCTTAAAACAGCGGATCTTACTCCAAGAGTCGCTCAACTTGTCAGGGCCGGGTGGAACGGTCCGCCTCGTCCGCAACATCGTCTTCACGACCATCATCGTCCAATTCATCGGGATGTTATTTTTGACGGTCGAACTTTACAGCACGGGTGATTACCGGTTCGGCGAAGCACTGTATTATGGCTTTTTCCATGCCGTCTCGGCGTTTAATAACGCAGGTTTTGCGTTATGGCCCGACAGCTTGATGCAGTTCGAGCAAAATACGGCCATCGTCGTCACGATTTCGATGCTCTTGATGATCGGTGGTCTCGGATTCACGACGATTGCCGACGCGACCGAGGTGAAACGATGGAAGCGGCTCGCCCTACATTCGAAAATCATGATTGCTTCGCTTGGTGTCATCAACGGGATCGCCTGGTTCGGACTCATGCTGTTCGAGTGGGTATCAGTGGAAGGCGGCTTGTACGGCCGTCCGATTGGCGAGGCGCTAAACGTCACATTCTTTCAAGCGGTGACGACACGGACGGCTGGATTCAATACGGTGGACATCTCGATGATGGCGCCGGTATCAATCGGATTAATCCTCATCTTGATGTATATCGGGGCCGGGGCGGCATCAACGGGTTCTGGGATCAAAGTGACGACCGTCGCTGTCATTTTAGCGGACATGTGGGCGTTCATCGCCGGTAAAAAAGAAACGGTCATTCTCGAGCGGACGATTGATGCGTTTCAAATCAAGAAAGCATACGTCGTCGCCATCTCGAGTTTCTTCTTTATTTTGTTGATCACGGCACTCACGATTTTGACGAATGATCATATTCCGGCGACCGCTCTCTTGTTCGAGACCGTGTCTGCCTTCGGAACGGTCGGTCTCTCGCTCGGCATCACGGCTGAATTGAATGACACCGGGAAAGGGTTCATCATGTTCATGATGCTCCTCGGCCGTGTCGGCTCGCTGACCATTCTGTTCACGGTCGCACGACAGATGGACCGGAAGATCCGTTACCCGAAAGAGAAGCTGTTAATTGGATGAGGACACACAAAAAGCCCTGGTCAGGGCTTTTTGTGTGTGTTGTAATAAGCGACGATGTCAGGCAAGTAGTCTTGTAAGTCCGGGCAAACGATGCCGGTCCCGTTTAACGCCCGGAGCGTCTGCGTCGTGTCGAAATGGACTTGATGCTTAAAATAGGCGAGCAGTTCTTTTGGAACCCCATATCGTTCCGATAGCTGTAAAGCGGAAAATCCGGTTTCTGCGGCGAAATGGGGAATCGTTCCGCGAGGCGAGCGACCAAACATCGCTTCGTGGATCATACGGTACACTTCCCGAGCCCCATGCGGGAACGGGTCGGTCAAATGGAACGTGCGCTTTAGACCAACTGGGGCGTGGGCGAGATAAGCAGTCGCTTCGACCACGTAGTCATACGGCACGAGGTTCACTTCGATGTTTTGCCGTCCGATATACGGGAGCGGCGCTGCTTGACGCAACTGGTCCATCAACTTCAACACGAAGTAGACGCCATCGAATTTTTTCGTCTCTCCGGTCTTGCTATGGCCGATGACGATACCGGGACGGATGATCGTCGCGGGTATCGAGCCGAGTTCACGGGAGACGATGGCTTCCGCTTCATACTTCGTAGCCTCGTAATGGTTTTTAAACTGGACCCGATGCCATAGCTCGTTCTCATAGACGGTCCCTTGGCGGCGTCCGGAGACGTAGGCGGTACTAAAGTAGACGTATCGCTTTAAATGTTTTGCCCGTTTGGCGAACGCCGTCATATGCTTCGTCCCGAGCAAGTTGACTCGGTAGCCGACGTCATACGGGATGCTCAAGTCATAAGCGGCCGCTAAGTGGAAGATATAATTCACTTCCCGTTCGATGACCGACCGCATGATCGGATCGAGAATGACTTCCGGGAGTGTGATATCGGCTTCGACAAGCACTAACTGCTCGTCTTGAAGCGAAGTCGTGGCCAACAGTTCTTGTTTCAAAGCGAGCGCTTCCGGTCGTTGTGCCGGTAAATGGAGCGCATAGATCGTGCCGATCTGATCCGGCAATGTCGCGAGATGGGTAATCAGCTTTCCTGCTAAAAATCCTGGGAAACCGGTAAAGGCATAATGGTTCATGGCGTCTCCTCCGCTACATCTAACGTGAACGTGAACGTCGAGCCAACGCCTACGCTCGACTCGACTTCGATGCTGCCGCCGTGCGACTCGATGATCTCCTTACAGATGGACAACCCGAGGCCGGTGCCTCCGATTTGACGTGTATCTGAGTTGTCGACACGGTAGAATTTTTTGAACAGTTCTTCGAATGCGTGCTCGGGAATCCCAATCCCAAAATCTTGGACAGACACGTGGGCTTGCTTGTGTTCTTTCCGGACGCGAACTTCAATCTCATGACTGTGAGGTGAGTACTTGATGGCGTTTGAAAGCAAGTTGATGATGACTTGCTCGATCCGGTCCTTATCGGCGATGAGAACGAGCAACTCGTCGGCATCATCGAAATGAATCGAGTGGTCAGTCGTCTCGCGGAAGCGTTCGACGACTTCGCGGACGAGCTCGTTCAAGACGAAGCGGTCTCGTTTATACTCTTGGTTGCCATCTTCCATGCGCTGAATATCGAGGAAGTCGTTCAACAAGTCCGTCAACCGCTTCGCTTCTTTCGCCATCGTCTTTAAATAACGCTCGCGCTTGTCCTTCGACAAATCGCGTGTCAGCATCAATTCGATGTATCCCGATAAAGAAGATAATGGCGTTCTCAACTCGTGTGAGACGGTGCTGACCAACTCGTTTTTGATTTGGTCCATCCGCTCTTCTTCGGTCCGGTTGCGGAAGACGAACAAAAAGCCACTGTCCATACCGATCTGCCGTTTTGTGTCCATTCCCGTTCCGTACATCTCATAATACTGTTCGTCGCGATCGTTCGGTTGCGGAATCGAAAAACGGAGCGACACTTCACGAGCCGACCCGTCGAGCAAGAGGTCGATTTTCTTTAACATTTCAGTGCGGTCACGGCCCCGGAATGTCGTCAGGAGCGGGATGCGTTCCTGTATCTTGTTCGGAGCGATGCCGGGCAGGTCGAGTAAGCGCCGGGCATGTACGTTCATGAACAGGACACTACCGTTCGATTCGGTCAAGACGAACGCCTCGTTCGATGCTTGCAGAATCGATTGGATGATGTCGCGCTGACGAGCAATCGCATTTTTCTCTCGTTCAAGCATGCGCTCGACTTTTTTACGGTCACTAATATCGCGCATGACGGCGACGCGGAGCGTCTGGCCTTGGAACGTCACTTCTTTCGGATAGACTTCCATCTCTAAAAAGGTACCGTCCTCGCGCCGTCCGATGACTTCGTACGGGGTTTGAATGTGATTACGGATCCGTCTGAGGACATCGGCCCGGTAGCCTTCCGCGATAAATTCAATCGTTTGGCGTCCGACCATGTCCTCGGCCGGGATACGGAAAATCGTTTCGGCTGCCTTGTTCGCGTCAAGAATCGTTCCCCCTTCGTGAAACAGGACAGCTTCAATCACGGACTCAGCAAACATGCGGTAGCGCTGCTCTTTATGGAGCAGTTCACCTTTGAGCGCGATTTCAGGACTGACATCAAAGACGAAGAAAAAGAAGCCGATGATTTGATTGTGTTCATAGACCGGCTGCATGAACAGTTTGCCGACGAAATGGGTGCGGTCTTTACGCTGAAACTTCCATTCTCGGTCTCCACGATCGAGTGCGACGCGCAGCATCTGTTCGAACGACAACAAGCGCTCCGTCTCGTCTTGATAATGCGTCCGCTTCTCACTCAGTTCTCGCGACTCGAACAAGGCGAACGGTGTCATCTCATAGAGCACTTCGTGAGGTTTATAGCCGAACAGCTCGGTCGCTCCTTTATTGAAGCGATTGATGAGCAGATTGGCATCTGTCATGATCATCGCCATGTCGAGCTCGGTATGCATCATCGCCTCAAAGGCGTTATGTTGGACCGTGACCCGCGTGTCGAGCGGGAGCGGCTCGATGGAGAGAACGTATATATGTTCATATGGGATCGCATGGACGCGAATCGTCGGCATCTCGTATATCCAAGGAAGTCCTTGCTCCATCCGACGCGACAATTCCATGGTGAGGGGTGATTGGTTGACCATGTGGAAAATATTCGTTTTCGTCTGTAAGTCTTCAGGAAACTGCTCCATGAACGGACGATTCGCCTGAACGATCGTACCGTCCTTCGTAATCAACGCGACGCCGTAAGGTAAAGCGTGCAGCAGTTCGTTTTGGAGATACATCCTTTTCTCCATTAACGTTTGATCCCTCCTTCTTTATATCAAACGGGTACATTTGGAATACATTCGACAGATGCCCCTTTGTTTTCCTGCATTGATTCGGTAAAGTAAATAAAAGAAACGATAGGGAGGACGATTGACGTGAAAGGAATGGCGCTTAGCCTATTGATTGCCACCGGATTATGGTGGTTCGAAGCACCGATGTGGAGCGTCGTCACGGTGCTCGGTCTCGGGATTGCTTGGCTCATCTGGCGGATGCGCCTGTCGACGATTGATCGGATTGATCGAATGGACGGCCGTGAGTTTGAGCTGTTTTTAGAAGAAGTATTCACAGCGCTCGGGTACACCGTGACGGTCACGCCAGCGTCACGTGATTTCGGGGCGGATTTGCTCCTTGAAACGTCGGACGGCTGGTCGATCGCGGTCCAAGCAAAACGCTATGAAAAAGTTGTCGGACTCGAAGCGGTCCAGCAAGTAGCCGCGTCCGTTCCATACTACGGGGCGAACGAAGGATGGGTCGTCACGAACTCGTCCTATACGGATAGTGCATACGAACTCGCCGAACCAAATCAAGTTCGTCTGATTGCAAGAACGGAGCTCGAACAGCTGCTTAAACAGGCTGGATTTAAGTGCTAAAATGGCGCCTGTTCACAGCTTTGACAGACTGGCGGATTGTGTCGAAGAAAAAGGGGTTGTCTTTTTCCTCAAACGGTGCAATAATCATCTTCGTCATATGAAATATGTAGTAGTTGAACAGAGAAACACGACTACTAGAAACTAAATTGGGGTTTCACAGAATGACCAACCGAACAAACACAAAAATCGAGGTTGGAACGTAGTAGGAGGAAAAAGCGGTGCGCAAATTAATTTATGTAAAAGGTTGTGTCTTTACGCAAGGCGAGGCGACCATTTATGACGAAACAAATGATGCAATCGGATCTGTTCACCGCAACGCGGAGGGCAATGTCCAAGTGCACAACTTGTCCGGTCGACAAATCGCTCACGGGAAGTACATCCCGAACTGTCAAAAGTGGGTCGTCATGAACCATGACGGGCAAGCGATTGGTCAATTAAAAGACAAGTTCTCGTTATTCGGGAAAAAGTGTGAATACAACGTCTATGAACGCGGTCTCTACACGATTCAATACGACGTCGAACGCTACAAGTTCAGTGTTCGCGATAAAGCTGGGAAACTTGTGGCGGAACTTCGCAAACAAGATGACGATTCTTTCTGTTTGACGAAAGAGGCGGATCAGCTCTCGATGTTCGAGTTGTTGTCAGTTTTGAAGACGTTGACGGTCAAATCACGGATGCCGGTCGCCATGTCAGTCTAACCAATATGACGAACACCAGTCACTGCGACTGGTGTTTTTTTTTGCGTTCCACAAAAAAAGCTTCATTTGATTGGCTCAAATGAAGCGGCTTAAATAGTGTTTGGCCTCGATCTCGAGTGTCGTCACGCGGTGCGCGTACAAGCATAGCTTCAGAACGTGCATGATGTTCGGATGGGTGTGTCCCATCTTCTCAATCGAACGCTTCGCACGAGTGTCTAACATCTCGATCGGGCTCGTCGACTTGGCATACTCCGCGTACAAGCGGTAGAAGTCGATCGGGGAGATGAGGTCGTCCTCGTCGCGGTCGGGATTGTTGAAGATGAGTGCGAGCAGCGAGCTCGTCTCTTCGAGCGAAAACAGATGCTTCAAGTCGTCGAGCAAATAAATGATCGCAGCCTGTTGTAGCGAATATTTTTTACCGACCCGGGGGACACCGATGATTTTACGAACTTCGCGTTTCGTCCAGTTTTGAATCGTCGTCGCGGACAAATGCTCTCCGGTCAGTGTGTTGGCCAAAGCTACGATTTGATTGATCGACAATCCGTTCTTTTCAATATGAAACAAATGGATTTTACGAAGCTCTTTCGGGAAATGCTCACGCACTTCTTCAGGAAAAAGTGAGATGGCCCGATCGACGTCACCAACCCGCATATAGTGAAGGCAATCAGCCAACGTTTGAATCGAATTTGCGTCGCGCATACAGGCATCCTTTCTATAGCCGACTTCGTTCGCAGGCTATACAGTCATTTGACCTCATTCTACCAAATGTTTGAAAAGGAAGCTAGGTTCTGGCTTGATTAAGGTATAATGAGTACGTATAAAAATCGCACATAAAGGTGGTCCCACGATGAATGAATGGGTCAGTTCTATTCTGTCCATCGTCATTGTCCTGGTGTTTCTTGTCGGTCTCGAACAGATTGGCAAGCGCCTCGGCTGGACGGATGAGACAATTCGAAAGAGTGTACATATTGCAGTCGGGCATTGGTCATTGCTCGCTGTCTGGTTGATGGACACATGGTACATCGCCGCCATACCGCTCGTGTTCTTTACGTTCGCAAACGCGTGGCTTCTATATAAGAGCCCGTCTCCGGTCCATCAGACCGAGCGGAAATCGCTCGGGACCGTCTATTATCCGATCGCACTCCTCGTCATCTTGTTCTTCTTTTTCGAGACGGAACCGCTCGCCTTTTTAGCGGGTTCGCTCGTATTGGCATGGGGAGACGGCTTAGCAGCCCTCATTGGACGAAAATATGGGACGGTGATCTATGACCTGTATGGGCAAAAGCGATCGTTCCAAGGCAGCATGGCCATGTTCTTAAGTTCGTACGTGGTACTCTTTTTATTGTTTTTGTGGAAAGGTATTCCGATGTGGCAAGTGGTAACTTATGGGTTTATCATTTCCATCATAGCGACGCTGACAGAAGCGATTTCGTATCGAGACTGGGATAATTTCACAATCCCGATTGTCGTCGCCGTCGCGACATCATTATTGTTGTAAACTATTTGCTAGATTGTAAAGAAAACGTTGCTTGTCACTCTCGGTAAACATTTGTATACTGTGTTTCGTACTGAAACCATTCAGCAACGTGTCCGAGGCGAACTTTTTCGCTTGCGGCACTAATAAAATAGACCGTAAAGGATTGAGGCAACGCATGAGCTTTTTAGACCAACTACTCACAATCATCCCGGCCGAGCGCTTCAAGCAAGACGAGCCGCTGTCAGCACACACATATACAAAATTGGGCGGGAAAGCGGATTATTTCGTAGCTCCACACACGTATGAAGAAGTTCAAGCCGTCCTCGAGCTCGCCCATCGCGAGAACGTACCATTCATGATTCTCGGTTTCGGGTCCAACTTGATCGTTCGAGACGGCGGCCTGCGTGGCATCGTCTTGAATTTGAACGAATTGAACACGGTTCGCCGTGACGGCAACCGGATCATCGCCCAAGCAGGAGCGGCCATCATCGACGTGTCGCGCCAGGCGCTCACTGAAGAGCTGTCTGGACTGGAGTTCGCATGCGGTATTCCGGGAACGGTCGGAGGCGCTGTTTACATGAACGCGGGTGCCTACGGCGGCGAGACGAAAGACGTAATCGCGAGTGCGGTCGTTTTGACGCCAGACGGCGAACTGCTCACGCTCTCGAAAGATGAGCTTGACCTCGATTATCGAACGAGCCGAGTTTCGAAAGAAGGCTTGATCGTCTTAGAGGCGACGTTCGAACTCGATCCGCTCGGTTATGAAGCGATCAAAGACGTAATGGACGATTTGACGCATAAGCGTGAATCGAAACAACCACTTGAATATCCGTCATGCGGCAGTGTGTTCAAGCGCCCGCCCGGTTACTTTGCCGGTAAACTGATTCAAGATTGCGGACTGCAAGGCAAGCGCATCGGCGGGGCGGAAGTATCACTCAAGCACGCGGGCTTCATCGTCAATATCAATCAGGCGACAGCGACTGAATACATCTCGCTCATTCGTCACGTCCAAGCGACGGTCAAACAGAAGTTTGAGATCGAACTTGAACCTGAAGTGAAAATCATCGGTGAAGACATCGCCGTCGAAAACGCATAAACATACGCAAGACGCCCGAACGGGATTTTCCGTTCGGGCGTCTTTCTGTCCGCATATTTCGGATGTGTTCGATTACGCGTGGAGCTGCTTCGTGACGGCTTCAGAGGCTGGTACGAACGTGTAGCCGAGGTCACGGGCGACGGCTTCGTATGTGACCGTACCGTCGATGACGTTCAACCCTTTGAGGAGCGCTGCATTTTCGCGAAGCGCCGGGAAGATTCCTTTTTGAGCGCACTCGACGATATAAGGCATCGTCGCGTTCGTCAAACCGAGCGTCGACGTGCGCGGGACCGCCCCTGGCATGTTGGCGACGGCATAGTGCTGCACACCGTAGCGTTCGTACGTCGGCGCGTCATGCGTCGTAATATGATCGATCGTCTCACAGATCCCGCCTTGGTCGATGGCGACATCAACGATGACTGACCCCGGTGACATTTGTTGCACCATCTCTTTCGTGACGAGTTTAGGTGCTTTCGCGCCCGGGATGAGGACGGCACCGATGACGAGGTCGCTCTCGGCGACTTGCTTCGCGATATTATAGCGGTTCGAGATGAGCGTGTTGATCGTGTTCCCGAACTGGTCGTCGATTTGGCGGAGACGAGCCGGACTGATGTCCATGATGGTCACGTTGGCTCCGAGACCGATGGCGATGCGGGCCGCGTTCATTCCGACGACACCGCCCCCGATGACGGTGACGTTCGCACGAGGCACCCCGGGAAGACCTGCCAAGAGGATCCCTTTGCCGCCATGCGGTTTTTCTAAAATTTGCGCCCCGATTTGAGCAGCCATCCGTCCTGCGACTTCGCTCATCGGTGTGAGCAGCGGAAGCGTACGGTCGACTTCGACCGTCTCGTAGGCGATGGCGGTCATGCCTGAATTGACGAGCGCTTTCGTGAGTTCAGGTTCGGCCGCTAAATGTAAATACGTGAAGAGCGTGAGGTCTGGACGGAAATATTGATACTCTGACGGCTGTGGTTCTTTTACTTTCAAGGCGAGTTCAACGTCTCCCCAAACGTCCTGTGCTGAATCGACGATGCTTGCCCCAGCGTCGATGTACTCCATATTCGTGAAGCCGCTCCCGATACCGGCCCCCGTCTCGACGAGCACCTCGTGTCCGAGTTCCGTCAAGACGGATGCACCCATCGGCGTCAACGCGACGCGGTTTTCGTTATTTTTAATCTCTTTCAATACCCCGATTTTCATGTGTAGTTCCCCTTTCTATCTGCTGACACAATCTGTTCACACCTCTAGTATAGACCCAAGTGAAATCGCTGTCTTTAGCATGGATTCTAAAAACGGCAACCCCCACTTTGTGATTTTTCACAAAGTGGGGGTCAGTCGTCTTGACGATATTGTCCGGCCTTGATCGCTAAATAAATAGCAGCCCGTTCCGGGAGCGAGACTTGGGTGATGCTCGTCAGTTCTTCGATCCGTCGAATCCGATACAAGACCGTGTTCGGATGGATATGGAGGTGGGCGGCGACTCGTTTGACGTTCCCGTCAAAATAGAAATACCATTCAAGCGTCGTCACGAGTTCGGTGTGGTGGACTTGGTCATACGCCTGCAACCGTTCGATCGTCGGGTGCGTCTCGAGGCGCAGGCCGATCCGTCGGGACAAATCGGGGACGAGTTGATAGATGCCGATCTGCTCGAACGCCCGGGCACTAGCGAGCTCGAACGGGAACTTCCGGCGTAGCGATGTGACCCGTCTCGCTTCCTCGGTCGCGGCATAGAGCGTATCGCTCTCGAAGAAACGACGGCTAATCCCGAGGCGAGGTTCGGCGTCAGTGAACTTGTCTTGAAGCTGGGTCTCGAAGCGGTCGGCCCACTGGAGGAGGGCGGCCTCTTCTTCAGATAGCTCGGACTTCATATAGTGCCAGACGAGCAGCTGTTGGCCGTCGATGGCGTGAAGGACGACCTCGATCGCTTCTTGTGTCGCAAGCGCATAAAATAACCGCTCAGCGAATTGCGGAGTGATCGGCTGCAAGCAGTCGATGATCGTCAGGCGATTCGCGACGGCGATTGGGGCAAGTTCGTTCAAGCGTTCCCGATGTGCGGGAGCGAGGTATGGCGAAGCGAGCACTTCTAAAAAGAAACGCTCGAGTTCGGCATCGATGCGACGTTCGTGCATGGCGATCGTCATGAGCAGTTTCTTGGCGATATTTGCCCCGTCCTTCAAGACGGTGAGTTCCTGCTCGGAGAACGGGGTCGTCCGGGCCAGGCTCCAAATGTAGCCGAGCACGTCTTCTTGCTGCTTGATGACGACGGCGGCGCGCTCGCTGAGACCGATGGCCATCCGGGCCGGGATGACGACAGGCTCGTCTCGGTCGATCAGCTCTTGCAGGATACCGCTTTCCCACAAATCTTCGATGACGGCTTCCGGGACACGGCGGCCGATGATGGTCGCGATCCGGGCCGGGTCGGTCGAGTCGGGATGCGTGCTATAGGCGAGTAGCTGATGGTGGCGATTTTCGATCGTGATCGGTGCACGGATCGCTTGCCCGATCGCTTCGGCGAGTGTGTCGAGCGATTCATATGATTTCTGTAAAAAAGGCATGTCGATTCCTCCTCTCTATCACTATACCGTCTCTGTTGTGAAAGTTCACAAAAAGATGGACAGTTTTTGAGAGGGGAACGACATGCCTGAACGTGTGTATCGTTTACATGGGGAAAAATAGTCCGACGACGAGGCCGAGCAATGCGCCGACGATGACTTGGTACGGTGTATGGCCGACGAGTTCGTTCAAGATCGGTGTGTCGTGCTTGATCCCTTTAAAATAGTCGTTCAATAGACGGGCTTGGAAACCGACGGCTTGACGGACGCCGGTCGCGTCGTACATGACGATCGTCGCAAACGTGAGCGCGAGGGCGAACATGCTCGAGTCGAGGCCTTCAGCCCGGCCAATCGCGGTCGCGAGCGCGACGACGGTCGAGGTATGGGAACTTGGCATTCCGCCTGAGGCGAACATAATTTCAAGTTCAAAGTCACGTGTTCGAATGAGTTCGGTCACAAGTTTGGCCGCCTGTGCGATAAACCAGGCCAGTATTGCGGCGAGTAACGGTTCGTTAAAGAGCAATTCAGTCACTTCCTGTCTGACAATAGTATCTACACTATACCCGATTCCATGCCGCGCTAGACGTAAAGTTTCTGTCAAAAATAGCGTCGCGGGCAAATGCCCGCGACGCTATTCGGTCGATTTTTGTTACCCGACGACGCCTTCAGTCTCTTGAAGTTTTTCCGCGATGTTCTCGATGATAAAGCGGTTGCGTGGATGCTCCTGACACTCTTTCGAGCATGAACGCATCTGTTTCGGCTCACACTCTTCACAACAGAAGTGTTGTTTATTGCACTCCGGGTTGGCACAATTAACGTAACGGGTCGTCTTCGTTCCGCAGTGCATACACGCTGAAACGACTGACGGATTGACCGTGTTGACCGGGACGTTGATGCGCTCGTCAAAGACGTAAAGCTCGCCGTCCCAGTTTTCACCTTGCGTCGCTTCGTCCTTGCCGTACATGGCGACGCCGCCTTTTAAGTGGAAGATGTTGTCGTGACCTTGGTCACGCATATATGCGGTAAATTTCTCGCAACGGACGCCTCCGGTACAGTACGTGAGAAGTGTTTTCCCTTCGTAGAGGTCTTTGTTCTCCTCGAGCCAGTCTGGCATGTAACGAGAAGCCTCTACGTCGATTTTGATCGCATTTTTGAAGTGACCAAGATCGTACTCGTAGTTGTTACGAACGTCGAGGATGACGACATCATCGCGATTCATCATCTCTTTCCATTCTTCCGGTTCGAGATACGCACCGTGTTGTTTAGGCACGTCGAACTCGCCATCAAAGCGCCACGTCACGAGCTCTTGTTTGTGACGGACAAAGATTTTCTTGAAAGCATGCTCTTCGACTTCATCGATTTTGAACTCGATGTCGCTGAAGTATGGATCGGCTTTCAAGTCGTTCATGTACTGTTCGGTTTGTTCCCAAGTGCCCGAGCACGTCCCGTTGATTCCTTCGGAAGAAATCAAGATACGTCCTTTGATCCCGAGGTCCTTACAATACTTGAGGTGTTGTTGTGTCAGTGTTTCTGGGTCCTCGATGTTGACGTACTTATAGTACAGTAAGACCCGCATTGGTTTTGTTTCCATGTTATTGCTCCCCTGTGTTCAGTTTTTTGCAGGAAAACGAACGTTGGGTTGTGTCGTTCGACGAATGAACTTGCCTGCAACCACAAGTCCATTATTATATGATAGATATCACAGTGAAATTTCGCAAATACTTTTTATTTTTTTTTGAGGAGGGCAGGGGGATGCGTCCTCTTGAACGAATTCGGGTAAAAGGTAGTAACGAAAGCCGAAGGTGGAAACTGAGATGCTCACATCACTACAACAATATATATTGAACATCATCGAATGGCTCCAAGGACTGCCGGGAGGTCCTTGGGCTGGACTCGGAGCCCCGTTCCTAGAAGCGATTTTCCCGTTTCTCCCGCTCGTCTTGATCATCTCGGCGAACGCTGCCACGTATGGCTTCTGGCTTGGTGTTCTCTTGTCATGGATCGGCAGTTTGGCAGGGACGCTCCTCGTGTTCGCCGCCGTCCGATACGTGTTCCGCAAACCGATGACGCGTTGGCTCGAAAAACATAAACAGGGTGTCTATTGGCTCGATCGCATCAACCATATGAGTCCAATCTCGCTCGGATTCTTATATTCGTTGCCGTTCATCCCGGTCAGTTTGATCACGTACTTACTCGCCTTGATTCAAATGCCGCTCCGAACGTTCGTATTGGCGGCCGGATTCGGGAAACTGCTCGTCGTCATCATCTTCTCGGTCATCGGTGATCAGTGGCAAGAGTTCATCCAAAGCCCGTTCCGCTTATCGATGCTCGGCCTGCTCTTGCTCGTATTGTGGGCGATCAGTCGCGGTCTCGAAGAACTTCTCAAACGGCGCGCTTTCAAAAAACGGAACGAAGAGCTCAAACGTAAACGTGAAGCAAGAACATAAAAATCCTCGAAGGCGGCCGCCTTCGAGGATTTTTGCTTAGTTGGTTTTTTTGAAACGTGGGAAGTTGAAGACGATCGCCAAGCCTCCGCAAATGAACAGGAGGAACGGATAGAACATATACGGGACGAGGGCGGGGGACGCCGTGTTCGTCAACTCGGCGGCGATGAGGAGCTGCGCCCCGTAAGGCAGAAGTCCTTGTACCCCGCACGAGAAGATGTCGAGTACGCTCGCTGACTTTTTCCGTTCGATGTCATACGTATCGGCGATATTCGCGGCAAGCGGGCCTGCTACGAGAATCGAGATCGTATTGTTCGCCGTCGCGACGTTCGTCGCACTGACGAGCCCGGCGATGCTCCATTCCGCACCAGCCCGGCGCTGAATCCGTGACGTGAGTGCGTCTCGTAAATAGGTGAGTCCACCGTTATGCGAGATGAGCCCGACGAGTCCGCCCATGAATAACGTCAAGAGCGAGATCTCGGCCATGCCCATCATACCGTCGGCCATCGCCGTGACGTAAGACGTGACGGCCAAGCTTCCGTCAATCAGTCCGATGATGCCAGCGAGCGCGATGCCGCCGAGCAAAACGAGGATGACGTTCAGTCCGGTCAAGGCGAGGACGATGACGGCGAGATACGGAATCAATTTGTACCATTCGAACGCGGCCACTTCAATCGTCGATTCTCCACTTGAGAGAACGGCTAACAGGACGGTCGTGATGATTGCGGCCGGGAGCACGATCCAAAAGTTGGTCCGGAACTTGTCACGCATGTTCGTCCGCTGTGTCCGGACGGCGGCGATTGTCGTATCTGAGATGAATGACAAGTTGTCTCCGAACATGGCCCCGCCGACAACGGCCGCGGCCGCGATCGCGATATTGACCCCGCTCTCTTGATGGATGCCGAGCGCGATCGGGGCGAGCGCGGCAATCGTACCGGTCGATGTGCCCATCGCCATCGAGATGAAGGCAGCGATGACGAACAATCCGCTCAGTAAGAGTGACGGCGGCAGGAACGTCAACGCCGCATTGACCGTCGCGTCAATCGCACCGATTGCACCGGCGACGTTCGAGAACGCGCCAGCGAGCAGGAAGATGAATATCATGATCAAGATACCTGGATTACCGGCGCCTTGGGCGATACGTTCGACGGTCTGTGTGACGCTTCCTTTCGTCATCATCGCGGCGACAATTAAAGCGATCAACGCCGCGATCAGCACCGGGAACTTGTAAAAGTCACCATAATAAATACCTGCCCCGATAAAGAAGACGAGGAAGACGAGCAAGGGCAAGAGCGCCCATTTGTTAGCTGTTGGTTGTTCCAATCGATTCACCTCATTTCATAGAATAGAAAAAGAGAGCCTTCCGAAAAAGGCTCTCTGTAAGAGACACCCTTTTCATCTTTCGAGCAGAACGCTCGCTGGATTTGGCACGGGTTACCCGCTGCCGAGACATCTAAGGGCCAGTCCCTCCGTCTCTCTTGATAAAAAGTCGTCATGATGTAGTTGTTAGACACGTTTTCTAACGTACCTGTTTCAAATCGGGTTGTCAACAGAAATCCCCCTGCGCCAATGGACGCGGGGGGAAGTCATGTCGTCAAAAAATTATAATGGGCGACGCGGTTACGACCGGCGTACTTGCCGCCGACGTAAAGGGCCCGGTCAGCGTTACGAATCGTATCATCAAGCCGTTTGTCGCCGAACGCTTGAATCGTATCGACGCCGATCGAGGCGGTCACGGGAATATCGACCCCATCGACACGGAACGGCTTATCTTCAATCTTCTGTCGAATCCGTTCGGCGATATCGACGGCTTGGTCGACGTCGCAATGATTGAGCAGCAAGATGAACTCCTCGCCCCCGTAACGGGCCGCAAAGTCATCGGTCCGGAGCACTTGCCGAATTCGCCGTCCGAACTCTTGGAGCACGCTGTCTCCGACTTGGTGACCGTGCGTGTCATTGATTTTTTTAAAGAAGTCGATGTCGAGCATCGCGACTGAGATCGGGTACATCGAGCCGTCCGAGATTTGTTGAATCCCATACTCGTAGAACGCGCGCGCGTTGGCGAGCAGCGTCAAGCTATCGGTGCGGCTTTCCGTGTATAGGCGGTCGCGTTCGTGGCAACGGCTGATTGTTCGGTTGAACGACTTCAACAGTTTCATCATCTCGTTTTGAATGATGGGCGGATAGCCATAGACGTGTTCACCGATCATGACGATGCGTGTGCGGATCCCGTCAATCTCTTCTGACTGGACCGAGATGAAGCTGTGGTAATCGTCATGAAACGCTTCTGACAACGCTGCGTCCCATTCGAAGCGCATCTCATAATCGACAGACTTGGCGTGTGGATGGCGCGCTTCAATCAAGTCGAAGACGATCGGACGGTCGATCGGCTGTCGCGTCAACAAATCGAAATAGAGCGTTCGGTCGAACAGGACGAACTCGACAAACCCTTTATCATATTGGTTGAGGCGCTCACATTGACTCAAGAACACTTCAATCGCCTGGGCCTCGCTTTGAGACAGGGAGACGGCCTCTTTCGCTTCATCGTACTGTTCGATCAATGACTTGAACGCGTCTTGGCGCCCTTTTTGGATCATCAACCGCTTAATAAAGAACGTGAGGGCGGCCGCGATGCTACTGACGACGAGCAAGTTCGTCTCACGGAAGAACGACGCGGCAAGGATGAAGACGAAACTGACGATGTACGTGTAAAAAGCGATATTCAGAAAATCACGGACCGGGATATCGACGCGGAACCACCAGCCGACTTGATACTTTTGAACGACCGTGTTCAAAATGATGGCGCTGATCAGACCGATGAGCGGAACGAACGAATCCTGCGAATAGAAGCCAAGACCGGTCTCACCGCCGAGTGCCAAGTAAACACTTGCCGGGATGGCGATTTCTAAAAATGACGTGATCGCGTTCCAAGGATAAGTGAACCGGAAGCGGCGGAGCGCGACGCGCGGTTTTAAGTTGGCGAACTGAAAGACGAGGAGTCCGATTTGGTTGACGAGGAGCGCCGTCTCAAAATCAAAGAATAAAAAGATGATGAGGACGATGCTTTCTGAAAACGTGAAATAGACGCCTTTCCGTTCAATCGAGTCCATTTGGAAAATGATGACGAGCAGCGCAATCAAGATGAACGGAAGCGGCTCGATCGCCGGAACATCAAGGACACCGGTTGTAAACAAGGTGATGGTCAGTAAAACGATCAAACTCCAAATGCTCCAACCGAGGACGGACATTTTGCGAAAATGATTCATAGTTCCCTCCTGTGTGGGAAAAGTCTTCTCATATGTATGGTAGGAGATTCGGCACGGTTGCGCCCAAGTCCTGCCTATTCATCATAATGGCTGAATTCTAGCATTGAGTCTACATCAAATATCCTCTATAATGAAGTTGCTTTTCAACCACATAGACGAAAGTCGATGAAAAAGAGAGTAACGATCGTTTAGTCAACAAAGCGACCTAGGGATTGGTGAGAGCCTAGGCTGACAAACATCGCGAAACGCACTTTTGAGATGCTATCCGAAGCGAGTAGGCGTAGCCGGGGGGCCCCCGTTATCACCGTTAAAGTGGTCTGTGTAAAACAGGCAAGAAGAGTGGTACCGCGGGCCAACCCGTCTCTTTGCATCTGTGCAAAGGGCGTTTTTTTTATGACTAGATTTGAAGGAGGAAATTTACATGAGTTATGAACGCAAGTATGCGGAGGCTCTGTCACGTGTCATCGGTGACGAACTCACGCTCGACCAGATTGAGGCATTGATTGAAAAACCAAAACATGAGGCGCACGGGGATCTCGCGTTCCCATGCTTCCAACTCGCCAAGGCGTACCGGAAAGCGCCGGTCATGATTGCGACTGACATCGCTGGTGAATTGAACGACGAACTGTTCACAAAAGTTGAAGCGGCCGGTCCATATGTGAACGTCTTCTTGAGCCGTGACGTCGTCTCGCAGGAAATCATTAACACGGTTCTCGACGAGCAAGCGGATTACGCGACGCATGCGACACGCAACGAGACGATTGTCACGGACTTCTCGTCACCGAACATCGCCAAACCGTTCTCGATGGGACACTTGCGCTCGACGGTCATCGGTAACGCCATCAACCAGATCGCTCGCAAAAACGGCTATAACGTCGTCGGTGTCAACCACCTCGGCGACTGGGGTACACAATTCGGGAAACTCATGGTCGCTTATAAGAAGTGGGGCGATGAGGAAGCGGTCCGGGCAAATCCGATTGCTGAGCTCTTAAAGCTATACGTTCACTTCCATGAAGAAGTGAAAACTCAGCCTGAGCTTGAAGACGAGGGCCGTGCTTGGTTCAAAAAGCTCGAGGACGGTAACGTTGAAGCGACCGAACTGTGGACGTGGTTCCGTGACGAGTCGCTCAAAGAGTTCCAAAAAGTATACGATCTCCTCGGTGTCGAGTTTGACAGCTTACACGGTGAAGCGTTCTACAACGACAAGATGGACCGAATCGTCGCCATGCTCGAAGAGAAGAACCTGCTCGTCGAGAGTGAAGGGGCGATGGTCGTCTCGCTTGAAGACGAGAACTTGCCACCTTGCCTGATCACAAAGAAAGACGGCGCGACGCTTTACGCGACACGCGACTTGGCTGCGGCCGTCTATCGTCATGAGACGTACAACTTCGTCCAAGCGAACTACGTCGTCGGTGGTGAGCAGGCACTCCACTTCAAACAGTTGTTCTCGGTACTCCGCAAGCTCGGTTACGACTTCGTCGACGGCATGCACCACGTGCCGTTCGGCTTGATCTTGCAAGAAGGGAAGAAGATGTCGACACGTAAAGGCCGCATCGTCCTGCTTGAAGAAGTATTGAAAGAAGCGATCGAGAAAGCGCAAGCGAACATCGAACAGAAGAACCCTGAGCTTCCAAACGCAGAGAACGTGGCTCGCATGGTCGGAGTCGGCGCCGTCATCTTCCACGATTTGAAGAACGAGCGCATCAACAACATCGAGTTCGACCTCGATAGCATGCTCAAGTTCGAAGGGGAGACGGGACCTTACGTGCAGTACACGAACGCACGGGCGAACTCGCTCCTCCGTAAAGGCAACTACGACGGTTCAACGTTCGCAGGTGCGGACGACGACCACACGTGGGGCGTCGTGACGATGCTCAACGCGTTCCCACACGTCATCACGCGTGCCCATGAGCGCCGTGAGCCGTCGATCATCAGCCGTTACGTCCTCGATTTGGCGCAAGCGTTCAACAAGTATTACGGCCACGTCCGTGTGCTTGAAGAAGATGCGGGCAAACAATCGCGTCTCGCGCTCGTCAAAGCCGTGACGATCGTCTTGACGGAAGGACTCCGTTTGATCGGTGTCCAAGCTCCAGAAGAAATGTAAGCACGACAAAAGGGACCTGCGAAAGGTCCCTTTTGTCGTGTCACGCCTTCATCCGCGTGACGGTTCGCGTCTTCGTATCATATAGACACCATTCCCGGTCGAAAATGACGGCGCCGACATTGATGACGTAGCGCTTCTTCTTCAACTTGAACGGTGTCCCGATTTCCCAGGGAATCGAGCGGCCTTTCCGGTAGATGCCCGGAATATGACTATGCCCGATGAAGACGAGCGGGTACTTGCCTTTTTCGACGATCGGCTCCCAGTCGGCGCTCCACTCGATTTGGTGACCGTGCAAGAACAAGGCCTCATCGAGCGTCGTCTGTTCAGGCAATAATGAGATGCGGGTCTTGACAGGGTGCGACACGATGAGCACTTCGTCAATCCGTTCTTCTTGATTGCCACGCAGGCTCGGGAATGTCAGGAGTGTCTCGTACTGCTCGTCAAACGTCATGACGTCGGAGACGTCATGAAACCGTTCGTTGCGCCGCTTTTTACCGATATGGCACTCGTACAAGTCGCCGAGGCAGAGGATGTGCTCGGTCTCGCGCCTGACCGCCTTGAGGACGGCTTTCAAATCATCAAACGAACCGTGCGGGTCACTGATGATGGCGAGTTTCATCGGTAGTTCGTGAACTGGGCATCGACCGATAACTCGAGCTCACGGACGAGTTGCATGACCGCTTGCAAGTCGTCACGTGATTTGGCCGTCACACGAATTTGATCGTCTTGAATTTGCGATTTCACTTTCAACTTCGACTCTTTGATGGCGTTGTTGATCTTCTTGGCATCGTCTTTATCGATCCCGCTCTTCAGCTTGACACGTTGACGGACGGTACCGCCGAGTGCGCGTTCGATTTTTTGATAGTCGAGGTTTTTCGTCGGCACGCCGCGCTTGATCAACTTCGAGATCATGACGTCTTTTAACTGTTCGAGTTTGTAATCGTCATCTGAGACGAGGACGAGGTCACCGTTATCGAGTGACAGCTCACTCTTCGATCCTTTAAAGTCGTAACGGTTCAAAATTTCTTTTTCGGCGATTTGGATCGCGTTTTTCACTTCTTCGAGGTTCATTTCTGACACGATATCAAAAGAATTGTCTTTTGCCATGTTTCATCCATCCTTTGTATGGGTTTTGTTATAATGATAGCAGATTTGAAGCAGTGAAGGAGTGAAACGATGGAACATACAATCGATAGACAGACAAATGTAGACTTGGATCACGTTGCATACCATGGAAAAGACCTTGGGGTGACGTTTAAAAGTGAACTCATCCGTCTGCGGGTGTGGTCGCCGGTAGCCGAGCAAATGACAGTGAAGCTTTATCGTACGGCGCGGGCGCGTAAGTTTGATCGCATCGAGCTCGAACGGGCCGAAAAAGGGACATGGATGGTCGAGCTTGACCGGGCGCAATTCGAAGGTCAGTTTTACGTGTTCGAGGCAATCGTTGACGGCAAACGCATCGAATCCCTCGATCCGTATGCGAAAGTCGTCGGCGTCAACGGGAAGCGGGGCTGCCTGCTCGACCCGTCTTCAATCAACCCGGACCATTGGGTCAAAGAACGTCCGCTCTTCCACTCTTCGCAAGAAGCGGTCATTTATGAAGCACATGTGAGAGATTTGACGAGCCACCCGGATGGCGGTGTCATGCACCGTGGTAAATTCCTCGGGATGACCGAGGCTGGCACGAAGACGAAAAACGGATACCCGACAGCGCTCGACTACATCACGGCGCTCGGCGTGACCCACCTTCAACTCATGCCGTTCTTTGACTACGGTTCGGTCAACGAGTCGCGGGAAAGCGAGTCGAACTATAACTGGGGCTATGACCCGGTCCATTATTTCGCGGTCGAAGGTTCGTACGCCTCGACAGCGGATGACCCGGCCGCCCGTATCCTCGAATTGAAGGCGATGGTTCAAGCGCTCCATGACCGCGGGATCCGCGTCATCATGGACGTCGTGTTCAACCATACGTATGACGCTTTGACGACACCGCTCGGCCAGTTCGTGCCGGACTACTACTATCGGTTGAACGAGGACGGGACGCTTGCCGACGGCTCGGAGTGCGGCAACGATACGGCGTCAGAGCGGGCGATGATGCGCAAGCTGATCGTCGAATGCGTCTCGTATTGGGCCAAAGAGTTTATGATCGACGGCTTCCGCTTTGATTTGATGGGGCTGCATGACGTCAAGACGATGAACCAAGTCCGCAAAGCACTCGACCGGATCGATCCCTCGATCCTCGTCACCGGAGAAGGCTGGGATCTCGATACACCACTGGCAGTTCGTAAGAAGGCAAACCAACACAACGCCCATAAAATGCCACGTATCGCCCAGTTCAACGATGCAATCCGGGACGGAATCCGTGGTGACGTGTTCATCGAAGACTTGCCGGGCTGGATCAGCGGCAATCTTGATGTGACGGCTGACGTGAAGCGCGGGATCGCCGGTGCGGTCACGAGTCAAAGCTTCGCCGATGAGCCGAACCAAGTCGTCAACTACGTCGAATGCCATGACAACTTGACGCTTTGGGACAAACTTGCCGCCGCTAGTCCTGACGACAACGAGACGACGCGCCGCCGCCGTCATCGTCTTGCGACGACGATCGTCCTGCTCAGTCAAGGCATTCCGTTCCTTCATAGCGGTCAAGAGTTTTTCCGCACGAAAGACGGGGATGAGAACAGTTTCAAATCGGGCGAGGTCATCAACCGCCTCGATTGGACTCAGGCCGAGCAAGAGACGCCGAGCGTCGAATATGTGAAAGGCTTGATCAACTTACGCAAACAGTATCCGCTGTTCCGTCTCGAGAACACCGAACAGATTCGAAAGCATTTACGTTTCTTTGACGAAGAAGAAGGGGTAATCGCCTACGAACTTCATCGTCACGTCGAAGGTTATGTCGAGCGTCACCTCGTCTACCATAACGGACTCGAAGTCGCGGTCGACGTGAAGCTGCCAGCAGGCAAGTTCGAAGTTCATGTCGAGGACCATACCGTCAACTTGACGGCGCCACGCCTCGTCGAAGACCGGCACCTCACCGTCGCGCCGCTGTCGACGCTCGTCGTGACAGAACGCCGTCCGGATTACAGCAAGTACGCCGTCGCCGGTGGGGCTGCGCTTGCCATCCTTGGACTCTGGTACGTCGCGAAAAAACGGAAGAATAAACAAGGGTAACAAAAAAAGGAGACGTCATTCCGTCTCCTTTTCTTCGTTCGGCTCGGTCTTGGATGCTTCAAGCTCCATCATCTTCCGAACGAGGATATGTTTTGGCATATGCATGAGTTCTTCAAGCGGTACGTTCAACTTTTTGGCAAGCTCGACCGCCGTCTCGGGAGACAGTTGTAGTGGGCGCATGTGGTTTCTCCTTTCTAAGTTCAGGTTTGCTACAGCCAGTATACAGCAAAAACGGACCGAGTGAGAATGTGTCGTGTGAACACATTCAAAATCGAAAAACCGTTCGGTCGTTGCTAAGCTGAAACTAGGAAGTGATCAAATGTACAAACAAGTAGCAGACTATCAGTTTCATCAGACGGTTGAATGGTTAGAGCGCGTCGGTGGAGGATGGATGTTGTATTTGGCGCAAACTGGATTTGTCTTTTTCGACGAGACGTTCCAAATCAGATGGGAACTCGAGTGGAAATCGGCACCGTGCGCACTATATATTGAACCACATGGAAAAAAAGCCGTCGCGCTGTTCCGAGACATGCAAACGTATGGAGTCATTGATTTGAAGCAAGGCATGATGGAGTGTCACCCAATCCCAAAAACGTTTCATGACGATTGGTTCAGCAATTTATGTCATTGGCGAGGAGACGATTTATTTCTCTACTCGGCGGAATCTGACATCGTGGCGTTAAACATGACCGACCACACGTTCCGCTATAGCCGCTATGAGGAGACGCCGGAGTTTGGCGCCATCATTGAGTTAGCATATCATCCGATTTATGATTTTGAGCGATTCACGGCCCCGGGCCTCGTCACGCTTTACGATGAATTGAATCAGCAATTCATGGTCGAGCATGTCGAAGCGGGTGAACGATGGACGATTCCTTACGGCGGCGATTATGATACGGTTATCGTCGACCAGGTCGGTGCGACGACAGCGATTACGTCGATGACGTCGTTCCAGCTGTTCAAGCGTGACCGTCTACTGTTTGCTTCTGACGTATGTGCCGAAAGTGAATTATTGAAAGTGATGTTGCTTGATGAGTCGGGAGACCGCCTCGTCGTATTATCGACGCCTCGACGATTTTGCCATAGTTGGCTACAAGTGTTCGAGCGTTGACGTTCCTGGACCGGACTCACGGTTCAGGATTTTTTTGCGAAGACTTGATGAAACTCGTGCGAAACGGGAACAGTCTTCTTAGATGGAGAGGGGTGGACTTGGATGGAACGGTTAGGTAAAAATTTGGTGCGGTGGCGCTTTTGGGTGGTCGCCGTATGGACCGTGTTATTAGCGGTCTCGATTTACTTCGGATTGCAGTTGCCTGGGGAATTGCGAGGAAACGGGTTTGCGGTTCAAGATGGTCGCTTCGCGCAAGTGGAGGACACGTTGAACGATCGGTTCGACCGGGCCGGTGCTTCGATGATTGTCTTGCTCGAAGGCGGTGACTTAGAGACGGTCATGGCCGAACAAAAAACACGGCTCGAATCCGTTTCAGGCGTCGATGGCGTCATCACGCCAGCAGAGAACCCGGACGCGCGTTCGGATGACGCCGCGTACTTCGTGCTCGAGTTCGAGGACCAGGAAGCGGCCGAGGCGGCCATCGCCGACGTTCGCGCTGAATTGATTCGAGATACGGACACGGAAGTCCGGTTGACCGGGGAGCCGGTCTTTGCCCAAGATTTGAATGAGGCATCGAAAAATGACTTGATCCGGGCCGAATTGATCGGGATCCCGGTCGCGCTCGTCGTCCTCCTGCTCGTCTTCGGGACACCGCTCGCCGCTTTCATGCCCTTATTCGTTGGACTGATCACGTTCATCGTCGCGGCGGGCTCGCTCTTCTTCTTCACGCAGACGATGGAGCTATCGATTTTCGTATTGAACGCCGTCGCGATGATCGCGATTGCGCTCGGGATCGACTTCTCGCTCCTGCTCGTCAACCGCTACCGTGAAGAGCTCGCCAAAGGACTGTCACGGGAAGCGGCCATCGTCCGGACGGTCGCGACGGCAGGTCGCTCGATCCTGTTCTCAGGACTGTGTGTCTTCGTCGGGCTCGCCGGACTGTTGTTCATTCAAGTCGATGTGTTTCAAGCGATTGCGCTCGGTGCCTTGATTGCGGTCGCGGGCGCCGTCTTGTCGGCGCTCACGCTCTTGCCGTCGGCGCTCTATATCGTCGGCGATGCCATCAATAAAGGACGTCTCATCAGAACGAACGAGACGCGCTCTGAAGTGCGCTGGCAAAAGTTGGCCCGGTTCGTCATGAAGCGTCCGGTCGTGATGACGCTCGTCGCGTTGCTCCTTTTGTTGCCGAGCCTTTGGTTCGTCCGCGACTTAGAACTGAACATCCCGGACGCCGATGCGCTCCCGACGTCGTACGAATCCCGGGCCGCCCTCGAGCGGTGGGACGATGTGTTCGGCGAGACGTCGACCGATGCGGTGCTGTTGTTTGAGACGAACGATTTGACCGACTCGATGATTCTTGACGAGTTGACAACCCTTACAGACGAGTTGAATGAAGACCCGATCGTCGACAACGTCACGACGTTCTTGACCGCATCAAATCTGACAGCTGCGGAATTCCAACAGCTCGTTCAAGTCGCCCCGGAACAGCTCGAGGCGTTTGAACGTCTCGTCACGCTCGAAGGGAATACCGACCTCGCGCTCGTCAACGTCAGCTTCGACGTGCCGCCGAGTGATAAAGCGGCGCAGGCGTTCGTCCGCGATTGGCGCGACCAAGGCTTCGACGTCGGCGGACCGGCCGCCTTCAACGAAGAGATCTATGAAGAGATCTACGACAGCATCCCCTATGCGGTCGTGACCGTGATTTTAGCGACGATGGTCATCCTCATGTGGGCGTTCCGCTCGATCTTGATTCCAATCAAGGCGATCATCATGAACGTGCTCGGACTCGGGGCGACGTTTGGGTTATTGGTCATCATCTTTGAGTCGGGCTACGTGTACGACGCCGAGACGATCAGTATTTTGACGCCGGTGTTCATCTTCTCGCTCGTGTTCGGCCTGTCGATGGACTACGAGGTGTTCCTCGTCTCACGGATCGAGGAGTATTACCGCGAGACCGGGGATAACGACTATGCGACCGAGATGGGGCTCGCGAAGACGAGCAAGATCATCACGTCGGCCGCGATCATCATGATCGTCGTCACGGGCGCGTTCGCCTTCACCGGTGTCAGCCCGATCAAACAGCTCGGGGTCGGTATCGCGCTCGCCATCTTCATCGATGCGACAATCATCCGGATGTTGCTCGTCCCGTCCTTGATGAAACTGTTCGGCGACTGGAACTGGTGGTGGTTCGGGAAGAAAGATTTACCGAAACGTAATCTACACTAAATTTACATTTAATGAAATAATCGCGAGAGTATGTTAAAATAGCCTCATGATTACGCGCAATTTGGGAAAGGAAGGTCTTTATGGACACCGAGAGGACATGGCCTCTGTTTCAATTGCCGGACTTCTAGCGTTGAGTTTTTACAGACGAACAGCGATGTAAAAAATCAACAAACGGAAGATCGGAGATGGAACAGATGGAACCGCGGCTACGACTGAGGATCCTCCTCTCCGTTGAAAACGGGGAGGACAATCGGAATGAAACGAGTTGCTACCATAGTGCTCGGAACGCTGATCATGGCGTTCGGTTATTATTATTTGAATGAACAGTTTGGTTTGGCAGAAGGGGGCTTTGTCGGGTTAGCATTACTCGGCCGCTATTTATTTGATATCGATCCGGCGATCTCGATGATCGTACTCGACATCCCCTTCTTTTTAATCGCCCTTTGGTGGAAAGGCTGGCGCTTCGTCGGACAAGCCGTGCTTGCCGCGGCGTCACTTTCGCTCAGCTATGCGATGTGGGATCGACTCGACCTGTTGACGTTTGACATCCAGGTCTGGCCGGCGACACTGTTCGCTGCGATTGCGAGCGGGATTGTGACCGGCTACGGTCTCGGTCTCGTCTTGAAGTCAGGTGGAGCGACCGGGGGCGACGATTTATTCGCACTCAGTCTGTCAAAGTGGTCCGGCGTATCGGTCGGAACGATTCTCATCGCCTTCGATGTGGTTGTTCTTGCGATCTCGCTCATCTACTTGCCGCTCTCGAACGCTCTCTACACGCTCATCGCGGTCTCGATCGCGGGTCGTGTCGTCACGAAGATGTTGACGGAAGACGCTGTCGAAGTAGCCATACCAAGTGTGACCAAACTAACACCAAAAAACGATCTCGCCTGAGATCGTTTTTTGTTTTGTAAAATTTGTCACAGTTTTCCCCACACCGTTCTTCTAAACTGATTATAGAAGGAGTGAGTCACATGAAATGGATGATTCCAAAACAGCACGGCGCCTGGTCGATGCTTATTTTACCGTTCTTACTCGGCGGCATCGTCGGAGGATGGACACTCGCGCACTTACCGTTCGCCATCGCTTGGTTGTTCGTCTACATGGGCACGTTTTTCTTGTTCCAATACGTGAAGCAACGGAAGAAGTCGAATGAATTGTTGCGGACGGTCGTGACGTATCTCGGCATCAGTACCGTCGCGGCGATCCCGGTGTTCATCGCCGAGTGGCGTCTCGTCTGGTTCGTCCTCGCGATGATGCCGTTCGGTCTCGTCAACGCCTATTTCGCCAAAATCAAAGACGAGCGCAACGTCTGGAACGATGTCAGTGCCGTCACGTCATTTTGTATCGGTGGGATGGCGAGCTATTACTTGGGTGCGCAGACGTTGGGCGCGACGATCGTCTGGCTGTTCATTTTGCCGTACTTGTATTTCCTCGGCAGTATCTTTTACGTCAAGACGATGATTCGGGAGAAGAAGAGCGCGTTGTACCGGAACATCTCGTGGGGGTATCACCTCATGCTCGTCGTGTTGTTCATCGCGTTCGGCTATCCGGTCTTGGCGCTCGCTTACGCACCAAGCCTCGTCCGAGCTATTGTTTTCTACGGCAAAAAGATCCCGATCATGAAAATCGGGATCTTTGAGATCGTGAACTCGGTGTTCGTTTTAATTTGTTTGAGCGCATATCTTTACACGTAGAAGAAGGGGCAACCCTTCTTTTTTAGTCGCTTGACGAGGTACTCGCGATGATGGCGACGCTTGCTGCCGCCGAGGCCGCTTGTTGCATCGCCAGCAAATGGGCGAACGTCCCGTTCAGTAGCAGGTCGCTCGCATCTTCGGTAATATGTTCCGCGGCGACGAGTTGGATGGCGACGTTTAGTCCGTGCGTGTTGAACCAGCGTTGCTGCTCTTTTTCAGCGTTCGTGATGTCGAGGATCGCTTGTTCGTCTTGGTCGTTCGGTGCCGAGACGATCGAGAGCAAGGCGAGCGACGGTAGCTGCTCACTCTTGACGGCAAGCTGTTGGTTTTCAAGGCGGGTGCGCCAGTCCAAGAAGCGAGCGACGGCGTCGTCTCGGTCCAATTTGCTGAACATGAGCAAATGCGACACGAGCTGCAGTTCGTTCGAACGGGGAAGCTGTGCTTTCAACGCCTCGTAATACGATTCGATGCGCTCGTTCAGTTCAGTGTGGTCGTCGAACGCTTGCACGAGGACGAGTGCCGACAGCAGATCCTCTTCACTCGTGAGCCACGGATGCTGGCGTTTAAACGCTTGATAGAGAGCGCTTGCCTCATCGAGCCTGCGTTCCGGTTCGTCGACGTTGATCAACTGGCTCGCGAGGAACGGCCGCAGCGCACTGAAACGGAAATGTTTTCGGTCGAGCAGCGTGTCGAGACGAAGTGCTTCGTCAATCGCGGGGCCGACGTCTTCATACTTGGCGTCGAGAAACGATAACCAGACGAGGTTGTTGCTACCGCGAAATTTGGAGAACAAGCCGGTTTTCTGTTTGACGGCCGCCTGCGCCTGTTCAAACTGATTTGGGTCGAACGGGGTGTCATGGATGGCGTAGTTGACGGCCATCAAACGCCGGAAGTCGTCAGTGAGTGCCCACTTGGTCGCCGTTTTGATGGCTTCGAACGAATCGAGGTAACGGGTGTAACGAGTTAACATCAAAATCCCTCCTTCTCTGATTCATACGAACCGAATGGACATCATGTTTCAAAAAAAGCCGCCGCGGATTTATTCCGGGGCGGCTGCTTGTTATTGAACTTGCGTGTACAGTTTTTGCATGTACTCGTTCACTTCGTCGGCTGCTTGGAACATCATGAACGAATGTTGCAAGATGATTTCCGGTGAGAAGCCGAGGTCGAGGTCGAGCGTTGAAGCGAGCGTGACGTCACGGTCGCTGTCGAGCACGCAACGGAAGTACTTGAACTCTTGGTTGAACTCGTTCAATGCGTTGAGGATCGGTAGGTCTTCGACGTAGTCCGGCACGTGCGTCACTGTCGCGGCGTATAGCTCGGCGTCAGTCGTCTTTTTGTTGAAGGCGATAATCATAACGGGCTGGGCCCCAGATTTAGTCGTTTCACGCGTTAAAAACGTGACGTGTGTTTCGGTCTCGCTCTCTTTGAACGTCATGTTGCGTTCTGCGACGAGCGCTTTGAATGATTCTACTTTTTCTTCAAAGTTCACAAAGAAATCCCCCTTAAAAGTCGTTACTCTAACTTTCCCCCATTTGAGAGGGGAAAGCAAGGGGAACTAGCGTTTCATCAACATTTTGATGGCTTCTTCGACCGTTTCCGACGTATCTTCGCCATCTTGTTGCGCCGTGATGATGCACTGCTCCAAGTTCTTGGCGACGATGATCGTCGAGGCGCGGTCAAGTGCCGATCGGGCCGCGCTCAGTTGTGTCACGACGTCGCGACACTCCTTGCCTTCTTCCATCATGCGGATGATGGCCCGGATCTGGCCTTCGACCCGTTTCATCCGGTTCAACACTTTCGTGTCGTATTGATACTGTTCCATAAGTTTCACCTCTATATTCAAATCGTTCAGTAACCCAACTAGTATTGTGTAGTCTCATCTTAATACGTGGGGGAGTATGTGTCGAGCAACAACGTTTAAGCCGAAAAAAATCAAGTGTTTGCCGATTCGTCAAACATTTCCCTTGCAATCACATACCATAGGGGGTATATTAATGACGTGGAAGCGAATTGTTCAATGAATCACAAAGTTTATCGGACGCCCGCTACCAAGCTGATCATGAATACGTGAAATGACTATAGATAAAAAGGATGGGTAAACAAAGATGAAAGCATCGGCTTTAAAACGTCAAATGGACTTTGAAGTCCCTGTAAACATCGTCGACGTGCGCGAACGCGACGAGTTTCAAGAAGCACACATCGCGGGGGCGGCGAATTATCCGCTCTCTGAAATAACGGAGTGGATTGATACGCTCGACACAGACCAAGAGTACATCGTGCTCTGTCGTTCGGGCGCTCGCAGCACGCAAGCTACTTGGCAAATGGAAGCAAAAGGTTATAAAGTGGTCAATATAGAAGACGGCTTGATGAGCTGGCCTGGTGAAGTCGTCAAAGGAGGAAATGAGCAATGAGTAAAAAAATCGTAATTGTCGGTGGGGTAGCAGGTGGTGCTTCGGCAGCCGCACGTCTCCGTCGCTTAAATGAAGAAAATCAAATCGTCATGTTCGACCGTGGCGAATATATCTCATTTGCCAACTGTGGTCTCCCATACTACATCGGTGACGTGATTCAAGACCGTCAAAAATTGCTTGTCCAAACAGTTGAGGGCATGAACAAACGGTTCCAACTCGATATCCGCAACTTGACGGAAGTGATGAAAATCAACCGCGCTGAGAAGACGGTGACGGTGAAACATGTCCAGACGGGTGAAACGTACGATGAGTCATACGACGTCCTCGTCTTGTCGCCTGGAGCGAAACCGATTCGTCCGAACATTCCTGGAATCGAGGAAGCAGAAGATATCTTCACGCTCCGAAATATTCCGGATACAGATAAAATCCGTAGCTACGTCGATGACAAGGCACCGAAACACGCGACAGTCATCGGAGGCGGCTTCATCGGAATCGAGATGGCTGAAAACTTACGTGAACGCGGCGTTGACGTGACGCTCGTCGAAATGGCGGATCAAGTCATGACACCGCTCGACCGTGAGATGGTCGCACCAATCCATGAACATATGCGTCTCCATGGCGTGGACCTCCAATTGTCAGACGGCGTGTCGTCGTTCTCTGATCAAGGGAAGAAGATTCATTTGACGAGCGGCCGTGTCATTGAAACGGACATGGTTGTCATGTCGATCGGGGTCATTCCTGAATCGACGATCGCCCGAGAAGCCGGTCTTGAGACGGGCACACGTGGCGCGATTCGTGTCAACGAGAAGATGCTCACATCGGACCCGAACATCTATGCGATCGGGGACGCGGTCGAAGTGCTCGACTATATCTTCAAAGAGCCAACGGTCGTTCCGCTCGCATGGCCAGCCAACCGTCAAGGACGCCTCGTTGCCGACATCATCAACGGCCGCGACGTGAAGTACAATGGGACGATGGGTACCGGGATCGCAAAAGTGTTCGACATGACTGTCGCTTCGACAGGATGGAACGAGAAACGTTTGAAAGCGGCCGGCAAAGAGTTTGAAGCCGTCCACGTGCACCCAGGTTCACACGCAGGCTACTACCCAGGATCGACTCCAGTTTCACTCAAACTGTTGTTCCATCCGACAACGGGTGAAATCTACGGTGCTCAAGGTGTCGGGATGAACGGTGTCGATAAACGGATCGACGTCATCGCGACAGCAATCAAAGGTGGTTTGACGGTCCTCGACCTGCCAGACCTCGAACTTAGCTACGCACCGCCGTTCAGCTCGGCGAAAGATCCGGTCAACATGATCGGTTACGTCGCCTCGAACGTCATCCTCGGTGACAACGAAGTCGTGCATTGGGACGAGATTGACGCATTGGTCGAGAGCGGCGCGACACTCCTTGACGTCCGTGACGAGTCTGAGCATGAGCTCGGGAAAATTCCTGGGTCGATCAACATCCCGCTCAACTCGCTCCGTGACAACTTGGACAGCTATAGTAAAGACGAGACGATCTACGTGACGTGTCAAGTCGGCCTTCGTGGCTACCTGGCTTCACGCATCTTGCGCCAAAATGGCTTCAAAGTGAAAAACTTGAGCGGTGGCTACAAGACGTGGTCACAAGTACGACGTGATTTTGACGCGCTCGAGACAGGTAAAACGGCAGATGAGACTGCTGCGACAGCAACGAAGGAGGCACCACCCGCAATGACGAATGAACCAGTCGGAGAACCGATTTTCCTTGATACATGTGGTCTTCAATGCCCGGGCCCGATTTTAGAAGTAAATAAAAAAGTGGCAGAGCTCGGCGAAGGCGAGACGCTCCGCGTCCTCGCAAGCGATCCTGGTTTCTTCGCAGACATCGAAGCATGGGCGAAAAAGACGGGCAATAAACTCGTCTCGAAACAGTTCGTAAACGGTCGCGTCGAAGCGATCCTTCAAAAAGGCAACGGCCCTGCGGCCGCCCAAGCAGGAGCACCAGCCGGCGACGGCGCTTCGATGGTCGTCTTCAGCGGAGACCTCGACCGTGCCCTCGCCTCGTTCATCATTGCTCAAGGCGCAGCGGCAATGGGGAAAGAAGTGACGATGTTCTTCACATTCTGGGGATTGAACGTCATTCGTAAACCGGACGCACCTGACGTGAAGAAGCAAGGTCTCGAGAAGATGTTCGGCATGATGATGCCTTCGCATGCTGGAGAACTTCCGCTCTCGAACATGAACTTCGGTGGGGTTGGCCAGAAAATGATGAAGAAAGTGATGAGTGACAAAAACGTGCCATCACTTGACCAAATGATTAAATCGGCACAAGAAGCAGGCGTCAAGATGGTCGCTTGTACGATGTCGATGGATGTCATGGGAATCAAAGAAGAAGAGTTGATCGACGGCATCAATCTCGGCGGTGTGGCAGCATACCTCGGGGCAGCTGAAGGCGGCAACTTGAACCTGTTCATCTAAGTAAATCAAGCAATCAGAGCGACTGGCCATGGGCCGGTCGCTCTTTCTATTGTTTGGAGGGTAAACTTGAAAATTGCTGAAAAAGATTGCATTCTCCACACACTTTTCCTATAATTCTAATCATGTTAAGAAAGTTGACATAACTTTTACTTATAACTAAACATACATATGGGGGATTGAAGATGGAGAATATGATCGAAAAGTTTGTTGGGCAAGCGAACGACCTGCTCTGGTCGTCGGTGCTCATCGTCGTTCTTGTCGCGTTAGGCCTTTACTTCACGATTCGCATGGGGTTCGTTCAGTTCCGCATGCTTCCTGAAATGTTCCGCCTTTTGTTCAAAGACGGCATGAAGCGTGAAAAAGGACAAGTGTCTTCGTTCCAAGCGTTCGCCATCGGGACGGCAGCCCGTGTCGGAACAGGCAACATCGCCGGGGTCGCGACAGCGATCGCGCTCGGTGGTCCGGGAGCTGTCTTCTGGATGTGGATCATCGCTTTAGTCGGTTCCGCCTCGGCGTTCGTCGAGAGCACGCTCGCACAGGTGTATAAAATTCGAGATGGCCGTACATGGCGCGGGGGACCGGCTTACTACATGGAGCGCGCCCTCGGGCAACGGTGGCTCGGCATCTTGTTTGCTATCCTTATCACGTTCTCGTTCGGTTTTGCCTTTAACTCGGTCCAATCGAACACAATTTCGCTTTCGATGAGCAACCAGTTCGGGGTCAGCCCGACAACGGTCGGTCTCGTGTTGGCTGCCATCACAGCAATTGTCATCTTCGGCGGCATCCAATCGATTGCGATGTTATCAAGTATAATCGTTCCAATCATGGCCGGCGGTTACATCCTGCTCGCTTTGTGGATCATGATTTCAAACGCTTCGCTATTGCCGAGCGTGTTCGGTCTCATCTTCTCTGAAGGTGTGCTCGGTCTCGAGCAACTGTTCGGCGGGGCGATCGGGGCGATGGTCCTTCAAGGGATCCGTCGCGGTCTGTTCTCGAACGAAGCGGGTATGGGGTCGGCTCCGAACGCGGCAGCGACTGCTGAAGTATCACACCCGGTCAAACAAGGCTTGATCCAATCGTTCAGCGTCTTCGTCGATACACTCATCATCTGTACGTCGACAGCGATGATCATCTTGTTGTCAGGTGTGGCTGGTTCGGATTCGTTCGCAGGTGTCGAATTGACACAAGCGGCGCTCACGGCTGAAATCGGTCCGATGGCGACATCGTTCCTGACGATTGCGATCTTCTTGTTCGCGTTCAGCTCGATCCTAGGAAACTACTACTACGGTGAGACGAACATTCAGTTCATCTCGAATAAAAAGATTTATGTCACGCTCTACCGCATCGGTGTCGTCGGGATGGTCCTCTTCGGAGCTGTCCGTTCGGCCGGTCTCGTCTGGTCGATCGCCGACGTGTTCATGGGACTCATGGCACTCGTCAACTTGTATGCGATTTTCCGTCTCGCGAAAGTCGCACGGCTCGTGCTCGACGATTATTTAGAGCAACGCCGTCAAGGAGACGATCCGGTATTTTATGCTGACTCGATCGAAGACCTGCCTGGTCGTGAATATTTAGAGGCTTGGGATAACGAGGAAGAAGAAGTCAAAACGGGTACGTTCCGTTCATAAGCAACAAACCGTCTACGAATCTACGTAGGCGGTTTTTTTGCGTCTGAAAGAAGGGTAAAGTGAAGAAAAGGGGGGCGTTCACTCATGGAGACGACACATTATATACGCATTTCCCCGGAAGTATGGGTCTCGTTCGGTCAAGATCCGGAGATGATTCTAGACTGGTTGCTTCACGTGCACGAGCAACACCGTGACACGTACGAGACGTTGACGCTTCCAAATATTGAACGGTTTCAACAAATACTCGGTCAAATCGAAGTGTATATCGACGGGAATGACACGTATAACTTGGAGATGGCCGTCATTGGGGAAGAGTTGGTCGTCAATGAGAAGCAAGCGGTCGTCGTCGGGATTTTGACGCCGCAGCTGCTTCATATCGTCAAAGACGCGATGAACGCCTTCGAAAAAGAAGATGTCGGAGAGATGGCGCTAGTGAATCGTGACAGTCTCGATGACATTTGGCTCAAATGGACACTGTTGAAGCGCTTCTGTGACGAGGCGAGCGAGCGGGATGAGCTCGTGTTGATTTATTATGAATGATATTGTCTGAATGGTATAATATTAAAAACCTGGAGGTAAGCTAAGTGGGCAATTTCTTTGTTAATTTGGCTTTGTTCTATATGATGGTTAGCCCCGCGTTTGCATATCGAGTCGGCCGAAAACGCGTTGCAAGGATGAATATTATAACGCTTTTGCTTTATATCGTGAGCTGGGGATATGTCCTTGAAGCGGGGACCCCTTCCGAACATCCTGTCTCGATACTTTGGGGTGTCTTGCTGTTCCTGAATCTTTTATTGGCTGTGATTACTAGCGCGATGTTCTTATATGAACGTCGGCCAAACCGTTCTTTGTTGTACATCGGTGTCACGGCGATCATTTTCTTTTTAGGAAGCTTGCTAGTCACTTATAGTCTCGATTCACGTGACATACTGTGGGAGATGTTGCTACAAGCGAGTATGACGACAGTCGTACTTTTTGTCACAAGCGTCATCTGGATTCGGCTGCGCCAGGTTGATCGACAGCCGGAGATGTAAAAAGCCCGACGTCATAGCGTCGAGCGGTGCTGTGAACTGCTTGGGGGGCATTGATTTAAAGTACTTATTATTCTATGGAGGTTCGCTGAATGTTATCTTGGTTAGGCATAACTAATGCAGATAAAACCGATAAAACTGAACGTCAGTTTTTTGGAAATGTGAAGAAAAAAACTATAACTTTAATTCTACTTACAGCTTTAATAGCACTTTATGGCGTTAAGGCTTTTTTAACTTACCTAATCCCAGCATCATATCTGGACGATGCACTCGTCGCCGTCCTACCAGGTACTGTAGGAGTTTTGGTTTCTTTAGTCTACGTCCTAATCTTAGAAAGAGTCCTACAAGATGAGGTCGACAACACCGAACGCTAGTAAGAGGGGCAGGTGTAATACCATTCAGACAACAAAAGCTCGACGCAACGGCGCCGAGCTTTTGTTCTGTCTTATTTCAATGCGATTTCAAGCGCTTTGACGTTCTCGCGCATCAAGTCGAAATAGCTTTGGTCCATCTGTTCTTTCGTGACCGATTCAAGGTTGTAAATCGTCACCGCTTCGGCACCGATTTCATTTTTGACGACTTCGGCCACTTTCGGTGTCACCGTGTCCTCGAACGCGATGTACTTCAAGTCATGGAGCTTTGCCTCTTCGATGACCCGCTTGAGCGCTTGCTGTGACGGTTCTTCAGACGGCGTGAGACCAGTGATCGGAAGCTGGTCGAAACCGTATCGTTCCGCCAAGTAGCCATAAGCCGCGTGCGTCACGAGGAGCTCTGACTTCGAACCGGCGTCGACAGCCGCTTGCAGCTCGGCATCGAGCGCGTCGGCTTCTTCTTTGAATGCGCTCAACCGATCTGCGAATTCGTCTTTATAGTCAGGCGCTTGCTCGGCGAACGACGCTTCGACCGCTTCTGCCATCGAGACGGCGTTCATCGGATCGAGCCAGACGTGCGGGTCGTATTGGCCGTGATCGTGACCGTCGTCCTCGCTGTGGCCTGCTTCTTCTTCCGTATGCCCATCTTCCTCGTGGCCATGCTCGTCTTCTTCATGGGCATGTTCGTCTGCTTCGTGGCCGTGCTCATCCTCACCGTGAACGTGGACGGTATCGTCAGCCGAGAGCAGAGCGATGTCTTCCGCGGTCTTCACGAACGTGACGTCCTCACTCGCGAGACTCTGCTCCATCGCCTCGACGTACGGCTCAAGGTCATGACCGATCGTGAGGAATAGATCAGCTTCCGCGATCTGTGTCATCTGTTTTGAAGTCGGCTCGTACGTGTGCGGGTCGGCACCTGGCGGGATCACCATCTCAACGCGGACGCGGTCGCCCCCGATCTCTTCGGCAATCGATTTTAAGGCGAATGTCGACGCGTATACCGTCAACTGATCGCTCGATTCGTCTGTAGCATTTGTAGCATTGCTCTCTTCGTTGTTGGCGCAACCGCCGAGTAAAAGTGTCCCGGCCGCGGCGACGCTCATTAATTTCTTGTTCATGTATTATTCCGCCTCTCATTCTCTATATCAACTATTAAACCGTAACGGTTACGCTCTGTAACTGCGTCTAATATTATAGGGGGCAGTCAAGCACACGTCAAGTCCGACTTCCGATGGATGGTTTTTAAAGAAAAAGGGAATATGATTAAAAAAAGAGCGAGGAGTGGATTTGTATGAGAAAGGAGACCGCCTGGTTTGTCGGGGGCGCTGCGTTAGCGGCGGCGACCGCGGCCGGGGCGAGCGTTTGGAATCAGTACGGTTCGCTCGTTAGATGGCAAGAACCAGAGATGACGGTTCGCCCGTCTATACGCAAACGACGAACCCACACGTACAAGGTCGTCAACGACCAACCGCTCCAATTCGATATATACTACCCACCGGGCGATGGACCGTTCCCGGTCGCCGTCTACGCGCACGGTGGCGCGTTCGTCCGCGGAGGCCGAGGCATGGTGACGTTGTTCCATCCCCTTCTCGATCATTTCTTGGGGAAAGGGTTCGCCATCGTCAGCATCGACTATCGCCTGTTCGAGGACGGTGTCTACTTCCCGGACAACATCATCGACGTGTCCGACGCGCTTTGTTACTTGAAACAACATGACGGGCTCCTCAATCTCGACATCAATCGATTGATCGTCTGGGGCGACTCGGCGGGTGCGGCGCTCGTCCTCGCGACGGCGCTCGACCGGAGTAAACAGTTCACAGGTGAACTCGGTGACGACGTACCGCCGGTGAAAGGGGTCATCGCGCTGTATCCGCCGACGAACTTCCTCTTGTTCAAGTTCATCCAGACGTGGCTTGCGCACTTGAAGTTTTACGAGGGCAGTCGCGAGACGTGGCGTGAATTGATGGTGAAATGTTCACCGGTCACACATCTGTATGACGACGCGCCGCCGATTCTCATCTTGCACGGTAAAAAAGACCCGATCGTCCCGTTCGGGCAAGCGCTCCATTTCGTCGAGCACGCCAGTGAGGTCGGGGCGAACGTCCAGCTCATCTCGTTCCCGAACGGTACCCACTCGCTTGCAAGTTTTCTCCAATCCGATAATCCGATTAAAGAAACACAGCTCATGGCCCGCATCGATCGTTTCATCGACGATGTCTTGACGTGACGTTGCGCTTTTTTAGAAAGATGTTACGATTGGAAAAGATTTAACGATTACGAAGGAGTGAAGAGTGTGACGGAACTTTGTTTAGTCCGACATGGTCAGACAGATTGGAATTTTCAAGAAATCATTCAAGGACGGGAAGATATCCCGCTCAACGCGCTTGGACATCGCCAAGCCGAAGAGAGCGCGGCTTTTTTAAGTCAAGAGAACTGGGACGTGATCGTCGCGAGCCCGCTCACGCGAGCAATCGAAACGGCCCATTACATCGCGGAGGCGTGCGGCATCAGTCCGGGCGAGATTATTCATGACGAACGGTTCATCGAGCGTGAGTTCGGCCATGCGTCAGGCAAACCGGTGCCGGGTATTTACGAGGCAGTTCAAGCGGACGATCAGGAACGGGTTCCGGGTCTTGAGTCGGAAGACGAGATGCGGGCCCGGGTGCTTGAAGGGATGGAACATCTCGTCGAGGCGCATAAAGGGAAGCGGATTATCGTCGTCTGCCATTCGCATGCGATCAAAGCCGCCCTATCGGCGGTCGATGACACGTACACGTTCCGCCATGCCATGCGGAACGCCTGCTCGAACTATATCGAACGTCGTGAAGATCAGTTCGTCGTAAAGGCCGTGAACGTCGCCGATCATATTACGAACGAGATCGTCACGAAGTGAGGAGAAGCTCATGACAACATTGCTCTGGATTTTCATCATCGCATCATTTGTTGTCGCGTTCGCGGGATTGATCTATCCGGTCATCCCGAGCGTGCTGTTCTTATTCATCGGTTATGTGATTTACGGATTCGGGTTCTCGTTTGAACCGCTCACATGGACGTTTTGGCTCTGGCAAATCCTGTTCTTGATTTTCTTGTTTGCGGTCGACTACATCGTCACACGGGCGACAGTCGACAAGCGCGGCGGCTCGGAACGGGCGAAGTGGGGCGCGACCATCGGTTTGATTGCCGGACCGTTCATCTTCCCGCTCGTCGGTGTACTCATCTTCCCGTTCATCTTTGCGTTTTTAGCGGAGCTCACGCTCGGCAAAACGACGCGCGAGGCGTGGAGCATCGGCGTCGGGACGGTGCTCGCATTCCTTGGTAGCACCGTGCTCAAAGTCATCGGGATGACAATGATGGTCATCTTGTTTTTCATGTATATCTAAAGGCGGAGAAAATTCTTCGTCTTTTTTGGTTGAGCCGTTTACAAAAACGGGGAAAGAAAAACAAGACCGTTCGCTTATTCGAACGATCCTGTCTTGACGAGCTGGGTGAAGGCAGAGCGGCTGAACGACTGTTGCTGCTCGACTTGTTTTTCGAAGAACGACGGTTTGAGATTGGCGTCCGCCACCCCTTCTGAGATCAAGGAGTCGAGAACTTGTTTCGTCGGATCTTGTTTTGGCAGGAGCATCAACCCTTCAGCGACGAACGTGTGATGGTTCGATAGCGAACGCTCGCTCGTGAACGTCATCGCGATGGCCGCGGGACGGTTGTTGGCCGAGGTGATGACCGCCTCTGCTAAAAGAAGGATCCGTTTGTTCAAATAGTGGTGGAGCATGACAGCAAATTCGGTCGGGACGAGCATTTCGAGGAGCCATTCATTATCGTGTTCTTTCGAGATGATCAACCCGTCGAGCAGCTCGATCGGGAGGTTTAACTCGTTGCCGTACTCGTCTTGGACGAGGCGGACTTGGACCAGACGGAACGTTTTCATCGTATCGATCCCTTCCACGTTTTCTTTAACTCATCTTAACATAGTCTGATTCGAAGATTGTGTTACGATAACGGGGAAGCGACGTGAATATCAGAGGATAAGGAGGCATCACAATGAGTTGGATTGTTGGCATAATCGGATATATCACGATCCTAGCAATCGGTTATTACGGTGTCCTTTTCTTCAAAGTAAAGCAAGAACGGAGTCGAGCCGGGTATCGCATCTTTCTTTTGCTCGCGGGACTGTTCTTCGTGAGTGGGAGTGACTATATCATCGCCTTGTTCCGGGGGGACACGGAGGCGACGTTTTGGCAGCGGACCATCTATTTCATCTTGATTTTGATTTCCCTTTCGATCGCACTTTACTTTCGGAGAAAAGAAGATAAACTCCACGCGCACGAAATGACGACGGCATAAACAAAAGGTTACGGGACGCCCCGTAACCTTTTCTTTATTTTGGAATCCTTGTTTGACGGATCATTTCGAGCTTTAAATCCCAAAGCGGCTTGCTGAACGTGACCGCATATACTTCCGGCAACCGAAGTCGCTTGTACTCTTCCCATAGGCCGTTCATCTGCTCATGGTGATACTGGCGGATGTCTGTCGCACTCGGCAAGTCGTACACGCGCTTCCCATCTAGGAAGATCGGTTCGAGCAAACGCTTGACGGTGAAGTTGCGCGTCTTGATCCGGAACGCCGGGTCACGCACGTCGATCAAGTCGATCTCCGTATACGTCTCGACCGGTTCGTCGGCGAGCGCGATGTAATCCCCTTTGAACTTGCCCGTCTCGTTATCGATGATCCGGTAAAGTTCTTTCTTGTGCGGGGTCGTCGTCTTCACTTTCGAGGACGACACTTTGATGACCGGTTTCAACTCGCCGTCGGCCCCTTCACGGGCGACGAGCTTGTACACCATCCCGAGGGCCGGCTGTTCATAAGCCGTGATCCCGCGCGTCCCGACGAGGAACGTGTCGGCTTCAGCGCCTTGCATCCGCAAGTCTTGGATGACGTACTCGTCGAGGTCACCTGAGACGACAATTTTAACGTAGTCGAGACCGGCCGCGTTCAATGCTTTCCGAGCCCGTTTTGATAAGTAGGCAAGGTCGCCCGAATCGAGACGGACCGATTTCAAGCGATGTCCTTTCGCCTCGAGCTCTTTTGCGACCGTGATGGCGTTCGGGAGCCCCGATTTGAGCGTGTCGTATGTGTCGATCAACAGGCTCGTGTTGTCCGGATACATCTCGGCAAACGAACGGAATGCCTCGAGTTCCTCATCATGGAACTGGATGTCGGCGTGCTCCATCGTCCCTCCGGTCGGGACGTTGAAATCACGTCCTGCCGAAACGAGGCTCGTCACGTCAAAGCCGGCGATGTAAGCGGCGCGCGTCCCATAGTAGGCGGCGTCGACGCCTTGGGCACGGCGGGCCCCGCCTTCAAGCAACGTCTCATTCGGCGCGGCTTGACGGATTCGGGCGTACTTTGAGGCAATGAGTGACTCATGGTTAGCGATGTTGAGGAGCGCCGTTTGGAACAGCTTCGCCTCGAAGATCGTCGACTCGATCCGGACGACTTGTTCGTGCGGGAAGATGATTTCACCTTCGCGCACACTATAGAGAGAACCGGTGAACTTGAAGTTGCGGAGGACGTCACCGAACTCGTCCTCGAACCCGAGCTGTTCTTTCAAATAAGCGATATCGGCTTCCGTGAACGAGACGTTCTCTAAATAGTGCACGATATTTTGCAAACCGGCGAAGACGACGTAACCGCCGCTGAACGGGTTCGAGCGGTAGTAAAGATCGAAGACGACTTTTTCGTTATGACGGCCTTGTTTCCAATAAATATACATCCAGCGTGGGAGATAAAGGTCGGTATGAAGCGCTAAGTTGCGATGTAACATTGTAGTTTCCTTTCTATTTGGCGTCACTTCCCGGTCACAGTAGCTCCGAGGGTCGTGACAAAATGTTCGAGCGCCCAGTCGTGTCCGACCGGGTTAAAGCTTTGAACCGCGTCCGCATGGACGACGATCTTGTATCCGAGGTTGTACGCATCGACGGCCGTATGGAGCACACAGATGTCGGTGCATACACCGACGAGATGGACTTCATGGATGCCGCGCTCACGTAGGCGAAGGTCAAGGTCTGTGCCTGCGAAGGCGCTGTAACGCGTCTTGTCGATCCAATGATCGGCGCGTTCGGCGGCGGATTTGACGGCGCCGTACAACTCGCGACCTTCCGTGCCCCGAATGTTGTGGGGTGGAAACAACGTCGTTTCAGGGTGATACGTGTCGCCGGCGTCATGGACGTCGTTCGCGACGACGACGTAGTCCTCTGTTGAAAATTCCTCGATCAACTGGACGATTCGTTCTTCTATGTCTTGCCCGGGTTTCCCGCAAGTCAAACGACCCGTGTCTGCGATAAAATCAAACGTATAATCAATGACGATCAATGCCCGCATGGGAAGTCTCCTCTCTCTTGTGAAGAATGATTTGGCTATCTTTCTTATTCTAAATCATTTTACGGCATGCGAAAAAGATTATTTTCGCGCTTGGTCGGGTAGTAAGTGTAAGAGGAACTGCAATCGAAAGGGGAATCAGCTGATGATTTTGTCATCGACCGAACTGTCTGAACAGTTGTCACGATTACCGGGCTGGGAAGTTGTCGAAGGGGAGCTACAGAAAACGTATCGCCTTGAGACGTTTCCGGAGGCGATCCAATTCGTTCATCTCGTCGCCGATATGGCCGAGACGCTCAACCATCATCCGAACATATTGATCGAGTATCGCAACGTCACGCTCACCGTGTCGACACACGACGAAGGAGGCATCACAGAGAAGGACATCATGCTCGCGAAAGGCTGTGAGGAATTTGTCTAAACTGTTTATGACGTTCGCCTCAGGCAGTGTCGCCGACCGGTTGCGCAAGGAACCGGGCGTCATCGTCGCGAGCGGCAACGAGACAATCTTGCTTGCCGAAGGGGACAAGTCCCCGTTCCAGAGTGGGAAGACGTTCCAAATCGAAGAAGCGGCAGGACAATTCGCGGCGACAGGGAATATCATCTATGCGAACATCCCGGTCGACTCGAACGCCCGGTCGCTCTTGTTCCACCGATTGCTGACAGAAAAGTCCCGTCTCGGGTCTGGGCACAACGGATTTGCCGCGTATCGGCTCGGCGTTGACCCGGACGACAACCATGGGATTGTCATCATTCAATTCACTGAAGAAGGAAATCGGTTCCGTGATTCGACCGACTACTTACTGTTTCAAGAACGATTGAAAGAAGCCGTCGAACAAAAAGGGGCCGGTCCGATCATAAAACACTATGTCGTCAGTGAACCGGATAACCTATAATAAACATAACGTCACGTTAGGGGAGGATTTTTTTATGAACAAGAACTACTTCTGGATGGGTCTGGCGGCAGGTGCTATTATCGGTGCCAGCGCATCGCTGCTCCACAAAGAGACACGCGATCAGCAGATCAGACAGCTCAAAGGGATGAAGTCACGACTCAAGTCGACGGACACATCGACGCAATCACATTCGGTCGGGCTCCAAGCCTCATCGAAAAGCAGCTTGAAAGATCGCGTCATGGACTTGAAGGCGTTGTACGAAGAAAACCAAGACACGATCCAAAACCTCGTCGAAGACGTCAAAGACTTGGTCGACGCGCTCCAAGACGCACGTCATAAAAATCAGATCTAATTCAAATGGCCAAGCGCTGAGCGCTTGGCCATTTTTTCATAAGAACCGTGCGAACAAGCCGAAAACGGCGAGCCCGATAATGACGTAGAAAATCCATTTGCTATCGCTCGAGTGGACGACGGGCGGAGCATACTTCCGCGGCTTGTACTTCCCGTAACGGAGCGGACGCGAGTAAGGCACCGTGAAACGAGACAGCGGGATCGCGAGCAAGAACCCGGCCAAGAAGCCGTACACGTGTCCCCAAAGCGACACGTTCGCCCCGATGAGCGTGAACACGGCGCTGATGGCAACGAAGATGAAGACGAGTCGCGCATCTTGACTGTTGATGAGCGTACGGCGGAAACGGCCGATGAACACGTAGAAGCCGAGAATCGCTAAAATCGCACCCGAAGCACCAGCTTGCAAATAGAACAGTTCGCTCACCGTGAAGAAGGTCAACAAGTTGGCGAGTGCCCCAGCTACAATGTAAAACACGGCGAACTTCACATGACCGACCATGCGTTCCATGGCGGGGCCAAAAATGATGAGCGCGAACGAGTTGAACAGCAAGTGACCGAGCCCTAAATGAATGAAGTTGGCTGTCACGAGACGGTACCACTCGCCTTGGGCGAGCGCGAGGTGGAACGACCCTCCGAGCGCGACGATACGCAGTGAGGGCATCAAAGAATCGATGACAAACACGAGCAGTTGGATTACAATGAACAGCGTTACGAGCGGATACGCCCGTACGAACGTTTGAACATTCTCAGTACGACTAAACATAGCATCACCTCTTTCCTTAATTGTATAAGGAAACGAGTGGAAAAGGAAAGGAGCGAGTGTCCTATGATTGCGGGAATCGGAATCGATATCGTCGAGCTAGAACGAATCGCTCGCTCGATCGAACAACCTCGCTTTATGAACCGAGTGCTGACGGAGGCAGAGCGCGGGCTCGCCCTCACGTATTCAGACGAACGCCGAATCGAGTTCGTCGCCGGTCGGTTCGCGGCGAAAGAAGCCTACGCCAAAGCGGTCGGGACAGGCATCGCCCGCGGCTTGTCGTGGCAACAGATCGAAATATTGCCGGACGAGACGGGACGCCCGCATATGACGGCGCCTCACCCGGGCCGGATCCATGTCAGCATCAGCCATAGCGAACGGTACGCCGTCGCACAAGTCATCATTGAAGAGGGGGATCACCATGTTTCGTCCAAGTTGGATTGAAATCGACCGGGCGGCGATCGCCCACAACATCATCGAAATCAAAAAACGTATCCCGCAAGCGCTCATGGCGGTCGTGAAAGCGAACGCCTACGGGCACGGGGCCGTCGAGGTCGCGCACATCGCGCTCGCAAACGGGGCAACGATGCTCGGAGTCGCCTTGCTTGAAGAAGCGATCGAGCTTCGAGACGCCGGTATCACCGCCCCGATCCTCGTCATGGAAGCACAGTTCCCAGAATACGCCGGAGTCGCGGCCGAGCATGATGTGACGCTCTCCGTGTTCTCGGCCGACTGGTTACGTGAGGCGAAAGCGTATGTGACCGAGCGCCCGCTCACCGTCCACGTCAAAGTCGACACGGGCATGGGGCGTCTCGGCTTGCGGACGCGGGCCGAACTTGATGCACTTCTCGACGCAGCCGACGACCGCTTCGACGTCGAAGGGATTTATACACACTTCGCGACGGCCGACGAACCGGACAGTCCGCTCTATTACGAGCAACAAAAGCGGTTCAGTCAGTTGATCGACGGACTCATCCCGCGCTTCCGCTACATTCATACATCGAACTCGGCCGGGGCGATCCGGATGGCCGGAGAAGATGTTCCCTATAACCTTGTCCGGGTCGGCATCGCGCTGTACGGGTTATACCCATCGAGCGAGATGGCATCGGCGTATGCGTTCTTGAAACCGGCGTTCACATTGAAGAGCAGACTCATGCAAGTGAAGACGCTTGAAGCCGGGCAGACGGTCAGCTATGGTGCGACGTACACGACGACGGCCGATGAATGGATCGGGACGGTACCGGTCGGTTATGCCGATGGCTGGATCCGCAAGGCGAGCGGCTTCGATGTCGACGTCGCAGGCGTTCGCTGTCCGATCGTTGGACGGGTGTGCATGGACCGCTTCATGATCCGCCTCCCGCACGAGTTCCCGGTCGGCACCGTCGTCACGTTGATCGGCGGGCCGGTCGCCATCGATGAACTCGCGGCACACCTCGGGACCATCAATTACGAGGTCGTTTGTCAATTGACGAGTCGATTGCCACGGCGCTACGTGTAAATCATAAACGTGTGAAATTATCTGAATTCTTTCGTGAATTCTCTATATTTTCCCATTCTTGCGTGTTATATTGATAAAGAACGCGGGAAAAATTCCGCCAATCACCGAAACGATTCTGGAGGTGCAAGATGTTGAAACAGCGAACTGCGGGTGCTCTAGTGTCCGTTCCAGATCGGTTCTCGCAGCATGTGAGTCCGATTTCGATGAAAGATCGTGAATCACTGTCATTGAACGATGTAGTGACGTACTTGTCTAAGGAAATTGCTGATCGACAACAAGCACTGCGTGAAGAATTGGCGAAAGGCTATCAAGAGATGGCTGCGTTTAATTTGAATATGGCAGAAGAGATGCTGATGATTGAGACGGAAGCCGAACATGCTCTCTTACGTCAAGTAAGCGGGGTGTGAGCGGAGTGATCGTAAAGCGTGGTGACGTGTTTTATGCGAATCTGTCGCCCGTAGTCGGTTCAGAGCAAGGTGGAGTTCGTCCGGTTCTCGTCATTCAAAACGATATCGGCAATCGCTTTAGCCCGACCGTCATTGTCGCTGCGATTACGGCTCAGATCCAGAAAGCAAAACTGCCGACTCATGTGGAAGTATATCAAGTCAAACACGGCCTCGAACGAGACTCCGTGATTTTGCTTGAACAGATTCGAACGATTGATAAGCGTCGTCTGACGGATAAAGTCACTCATCTCGATGATGAGACGATGCACAAAGTTGACCGAGCGCTAGAGATCAGTATGGGATTAATCCCGCTCTAGCTTACATATAACTAAACCGGTACATGGGTATCGGTTTTTTTTCAAACAGATCGATAAAAGTGGTTTCAAATCCTGAAATAAGGGAAATATGATTAATCGTACTCAATTTTTCTATGCGTAACATTAGGAGGGAATATACAATGGATTTAGCGATTCGCGAGCAAGTCATTGGAGAACAATTACACCTTTACGTTTCTGGAGAGGTAGACACATATACGGCACCAAAATTGAAAGAGGTCTTGCACCCGGCGATTACGGAACAAGATGTCATCGTTCATTTGGACGAAGTCGACTATATGGACTCAACAGGTCTCGGCGTCTTCGTCGGCGCACTTAAAATTGCCAAACGTAACGAGAAAGAGTTATCGCTCGTCGGCGTTACCGATCGCGTCAACCGTCTCTTTGAATTGACAGGCCTAGACAAGTTATTGTCGATCAATACAAACGTAAGAGGTGGCACGAAATGAGTAACATCGAACAGACGGTGATGACGTTCCCGGCCAAACCGGAATATGTCGGCGTGGTCCGTTTAGTCGTCTCAGGAATCGCTAACCGTATGGGATATACGTACGACGAGATCGAGGATATTAAAATTGCGGTCTCGGAAGCGTGTGGCAATGCTGTTCAGCACGCTTATGAAGACCAAAAGGGTGAAGTGAAGCTCACGTGCGGTGTCCACGACGACCGCCTCGAGATGACGATCGAAGACTCGGGCAAGACGTTCGCAGACGACGTGAAACGCCAAGCGGCTCCGGTCGAGGAGACGGCGGAAATCGAATCGCTTCACGAAGGGGGACTCGGTCTTTTCCTCATTGAAGCGTTAATGGATAACGTCTCGATCAACAAGGACAACGGTGTCAAAGTGACGATGACGAAACTCCTTAACAGGGACGAGGTGGATCAGAGTGCCAGCAAAATCTCAACAACGCCATCACAGTGATGATGAAGTATTAGAGTGGATTGAGCGCTATCAACAGGACGATCAAAACGAAGAAGTCCAGATGCTCCTCATCAACCGATACTCAGACCTTGTTGAAGCGCTCGCTCGAAAATTCTCGCGTGGCCGGGCCATCCATGATGACCTCGTGCAAGTCGGGATGATCGGGTTGCTCGCCGCACTTCGCCGTTTCGACCCGGAGTTCGGACGCAGCTTCGAATCATTCGCCGTTCCAACGATCATCGGTGAAATCAAGCGTTTCATCCGTGACAAGACGTGGAGCGTTCACGTGCCGCGTCGGATCAAGGAGCTTGGACCGAAAATCAAGAAGACGGTCGAAGAGCTGACGACAGAACTGCAACGGTCACCGCGCATCGATGAGATCGCCGAATACCTTGGCGTTTCCGATGAAGAAATTCTCGAAACGCTCGAGATGGGCAAGAGCTATCAAGCGCTCTCGGTCGACAGTTCAATCGAAGCGGACAATGAAGGCAGCACGGTCACACTGCTCGACCTCGTCGGCAGCCAAGAGCGTGGGTATGAGTCAGTCGACCAGCGCCTCATTCTCGAAAAGGCGTTCAGCGTCTTGAACGAGCGGGAACAAGCGATTTTAGAATGTGCTTACTATAAAAACATGAGTCAAAAAGAGACGGGCGAACTCCTCGGTATTTCCCAGATGCACGTGTCACGTCTACAACGACGCGCGCTCGAGAAATTGCGTGAGGCCATCAAAGTCCCGCTCAACGAAGTATTCTCAAACGATGACTAAACGGTCATCGTTTTTTTGTCGTCTTCTACAGAGTTTGCTACACTTCAATAGAGAAGAGAAAAGGAAGTGATTCGATTGATTACGAAGATTGCGAACGAATTGAAGCTGAAGACGAGTCAAATCGAGACGGTACAACAACTTGCGTCGGACGGAGCGACGATCCCGTTCATGGCCCGCTATCGAAAAGAGATGACGGGGAATTTGGACGAAGTCGAGATCAAAGCGATCCTCGACTCGCTCCAATATGAAGAGAGTCTCCAAAAACGGAAAACGGACGTCCTCGCAAAACTCGAAGAACTCGAGAAGGCGACGCCGGAACTGACACGGGCCATCGAGGTCGCGACGAGTCTCCAACAAGTCGAGGACATTTACTTGCCGTATCGTCCGAAGCGCCGAACGAAAGCCGAGCAAGGACGAGAGAAAGGGCTACAGCCGCTCGCTGACTGGTTCCGGGAAGCATCTGCTTATTCGGTACAACAAGCAGAGGGACTCACGGGTGAACTGGCGCTAGAAGAGGCGCTTCCGTTCGTGCAAGCAATCATCGGGGAAGAGTGGGGGGAAGAGGCAACGCTCCGCCAGACGCTGCGGACGAAAGTGCGGAACGAGGCGCTCCTCCGGTCCCAAAAGAAAAAGGCGGCAGAAGATGAGAAAGAAGTGTTCGCCCAGTATTACGACTACGAGGAGAAAGTAGTCGGCATCGTGCCGCACCGCATTCTCGCGTTGAACCGGGGCGAGCGGACCGACGTGCTCCAAGTGAAGCTCGTCTTTGATGAGACGTTGTTCTTGAAACGAGCACTCAGTAAGTTCGATCGTCTTCCGACCGAGAAACGGGATGTTGTGACGCTCGCTATAAAGGACGCGTTCAAGAAATCGGTCTTCCCGGCCATCGAACGCGAAATCCGCAGTTCGTTGACCGAGACGGCTGAAGAACAAGCGATTGACGTCTTTGCGAAGAACTTGAAGCAGCTCTATATGCAGCCGCCGCTCCGTGAAGTCGTCGTGCTCGGCATCGACCCGGCCTATCGGACCGGCTGTAAGTGGGCCGTCGTCAACGAGACCGGGAAAGTCGAAGAAGTCGGCGTGTTCTATCCTACGGCGCCGAAGCATGACGTGGCCGGTTCAGAAAAAGTGCTCTCATCTCTCGTAAAACGCTATCCGATCTCCGTCATCGTCATCGGCAACGGGACCGCTTCGCGTGAGACCGAGCAATTTGTCTCGAACTGGCTGAAGACGGCCGAGCGTGAGATCGCGTACGCAATCGTCAATGAAGCCGGGGCCAGCATATACTCGGCTTCCGAGATTGCGCGATCTGAGTTCCCGGAGTTGAAAGTCGAAGAACGTTCGGCTGTATCGATCGCCCGCCGGATCCAAGATGCGATGGCCGAGCTGGTGAAAGTCGACCCGCAATCGGTCGGGGTCGGACAGTACCAGCACGATGTCAGTCAAAACAAATTGAAAGGCTCACTCGAGTTCGTCGTCGAGAGCGTCGTCAACATGGTCGGTGTCGATGTGAACCGGGCTTCCGAGTCGTTGCTCACGTACGTATCGGGCCTCAATAAGACGACGGCAAAAAATATCGTCGCGTATCGTGATGAGTTCGGGCGCTTCAATACCCGCAAAGAAATCAAGAAAGTGCCGCGGCTTGGGGCGAAGGCGTATGAGCAAGCAGCTGGCTTTCTTCGTATCACGAACGGGAGCGACGTGCTCGACCAAACCGAGATCCACCCAGAGAGTTACAAGTTGACGTTATCTCTATTGAAGGAACTCGGTGTCTCGAAAGCAGCGGTCGGCACGGCCGGGTTGCGAGATCGGTTGAAATCGGTCGATGCCCGAGTGCTCAGCGAAACGCTTGAGGCGGGACTGCCGACGGTCGAAGACATCTTGAAGTCACTCGCCAAGCCGGGCCGTGATCCACGTGAGGATATTCAAAAACCGCTCTTACGGACGGACGTCATGAACTTAGAAGACTTGCAGGTCGGGATGGAGTTCCAAGGGACTGTCCGCAACGTCATCGACTTTGGGGCGTTCGTCGATATCGGGGTCAAGCAAGACGGGCTCGTCCACATCTCGAAGTTGTCGAACCGCTACGTCAAACATCCGCTCGACGTCGTCGCGGTCGGGGACATCGTCACCGTCTGGATCGAGCAAGTCGATGCCAACCGGGGTCGGATCAGCCTGACGATGCTAGAGCCTAAAAAACAATAAATCTATATTAGTAAGAAGAAAGTCGGAGTTGAGCAAAGTGGTTTCATTTTGCTCAACTTTTTTTGTTGAAAAGTGTTGACGGTCGTTTTTGACCGTGATATCTTATAGAGGTCGCTAAGAGCGCGGCATGAAAATTTAAAGCTTTTCTAAAAAAGTGATTGACACGTTTCGGGTTTGCGGTTACAATTTAAATCGTTACTTTGAAAGATTCAAGCAACGTTCCGCAATAGCTCAGTGGTAGAGCAACCGGCTGTTAACCGGTAGGTCGTAGGTTCAAATCCTACTTGCGGAGCCATTTTATTTTGGAGACGTACCCAAGCGGCTATAAGGGGCTCCCCTGCTAAGGGAGTAGGCTGGGAAACCGGTGCGAGGGTTCGAATCCCTCCGTCTCCGCCACTTACTTTTTAGAAAACACCAGTTAAACAAATGGCCCGTTGGTCAAGCGGTTAAGACACCGCCCTTTCACGGCGGTAACACGGGTTCGAATCCCGTACGGGTCACCATATATGGAGGATTAGCTCAGCTGGGAGAGCACCTGCCTTACAAGCAGGGGGTCGGCGGTTCGATCCCGTCATCCTCCACCATTTCAAATTTAAGCGCGTATACTGGTCTTGTGGTGTAGGGGTTAACATGCCTGCCTGTCACGCAGGAGATCGCGGGTTCAAATCCCGTCAAGACCGCCATTTACGTTGGGCTGTAGCCAAGTGGTAAGGCATTGGATTTTGATTCCAACATGCGAAGGTTCGATCCCTTCCAGCCCAGCTTATATTTGAGCCATTAGCTCAGTTGGTAGAGCATCTGACTTTTAATCAGAGGGTCGCAGGTTCGAGCCCTGCATGGCTCACCATTTTTATTCCTCGTAACATTTAATTACGCTGCGGTCGTGGCGGAATCGGTAGACGCGCTAGGTTGAGGGCCTAGTGGTGGTTAACACCGTGGAGGTTCAAGTCCTCTCGACCGCACCATGCACCCTTAGCTCAGCTGGATAGAGCGTTAGACTACGAATCTAAAGGCCGGGAGTTCGAATCTCTCAGGGTGCACCATTTTTATTATGGGCCTATAGCTCAGCCGGTTAGAGCGCACGCCTGATAAGCGTGAGGTCGGTGGTTCGAGTCCACTTAGGCCCACCATCTTAACTGACGAACTTTGAAAACTGAACGATGAGGCAAAAAAGTTTTACAAGTTTTGATTGAAGCGCAAGCTTCGTCATTTTCAAGAGCTATATCAAATTCTTTGGAGAGTTTGATCCTGGCTCAGGACGAACGCTGGCGGCGTGCCTAATACATGCAAGTCGAGCGCAGGAAATCGACGGAACCCTTCGGGGGGAAGTCGACGGAATGA
>NZ_SJUW01000007.1:0-177777 GCF_004337105.1 Exiguobacterium sp. SH3S1
TCATTCCGTCGACTTCCCCCCGAAGGGTTCCGTCGATTTCCTGCGCTCGACTTGCATGTATTAGGCACGCCGCCAGCGTTCGTCCTGAGCCAGGATCAAACTCTCCAAAGAATTTGATATAGCTCTTGAAAATGACGAAGCTTGCGCTTCAATCAAAACTTGTAAAACTTTTTTTGCCTCATCGTTCAGTTTTCAAAGTTCGTCTGTCGCCGTTAGCGACTAAATGATAATAACATTTCTTTTTAAATCATGTCAACAACTTTTTTCTCATTTTCCGAAAGCGTTGTTGGCAACAGAGATAACTATATCATCCCCCAAACTGCCTGGCAAGCATTATTCTAAAAAAACTTCAGAAAAATTTCTCTTCTCTTTTTCATTAAAGAAGGAATCACTCTCCGCTACTCGAATACGTTCCCTATACTCATTCACAGAAGGTGGCCACAACATGCAGCAACTCCAACCAAAACACAGGTCGCCCCTACGTATCTAGGCTGGGACACAAGCATATACGCTCAAACGAAGTCTCGAATGGATGACGGACGAGAAGCACTATGCGTCCACTAAAAGTAAAGCGCCGTTACCTCATTTGATCCACACCCATCGCACACCTTTATACAGAAGACTCCGTGATGTCGATATGGAAATGCAACGAAACAAAGTGATCAACCTGAACATCGCAATCAAGCAACTTAACAACTTGATCGTCCACCCTGGTGAAGTATTATCTTACTGGAAATCAATCGGGCGGCCGACGAAACGGAAAGGATATGTCGACGGCATGATCCTTCACTACGGCAAAGTCACTACCGGTGTCGGGGGCGGCCTATGTCAACTTTCGAATTTGATTTACTGGATCACACTGCACAGCCCACTCACCGTCACCGAACGTTATCGGCACAGTTACGATGTATTCCCGGACTCTAGACGCGACCAACCGTTCGGCAGCGGGGCGACATGTTCATACAATTATCTCGATCTGCAAATTATGAATCAGACAACCCAAACGTATCAATTGCTTCTATATATAGAAGGAGATGAACTTGTCGGCGAATGGCGATCCGACATCCCGCCGGCCGTCAGTTATAAAATATACGAACAAAACCACCATTTCACAAAGGAGTGGTGGAGCGGGACAATCCGGCACAATCAAATTTTCCGAGAAGTCATTTCACAGGACGGCACACTGCTACGCAATGAGTTCATCACTGAAAACCACGCACTCACGATGTATGATCCGTTCCTGCCAGAAAACACTGCATACAAAAAGGCCGACTCCTAATCGAGTCGGCCTTAGCCATTTAAGCGTGTGGCAAGAACATGAAGTATGCGAGGAAGATGACGAGCATTCCGTACACAATCGGATGAACCTCTTTCGCCTTCCCTTTCGCCATCATCATGAGCGGATACAGGATGAACCCGAGCCCAATCCCGGTCGCAATCGATGAAGTGAGCGGCATCATGAGAATCGTCATGAACGCAGGGATCGCAATCTCAAGCTTTCTCCAATCGATATCGAGAAGTGCTGACGCCATCAATACACCGACGATGATGAGCGCCGGGGCTGTGACTGCCGACGTGACGACTGCGAGAAGTGGCGAGAAGAAGAGTGCTAGTCCGAAGAAGAGACCCGCAAATACTGCTGTCAATCCAGAACGGCCACCTGCAGCCACACCCGCTGACGATTCGACGTAAGATGTCGCTGTCGACGTACCGAAAATCGCACCAGCGACTGTAGCTGTCGAGTCAGCCATGAGTGCTTTACTCGCACGCGGTACTTTGTTGTCTTTCATGATGCCCGCTTGACGAGCGACCGCAACGAGCGTACCCGCTGTATCGAAGAAGTCGATGAAGAAGAACGTCAAGATGACGACGAGCATTTGTACCGTGAACACGTCCGCAAAGTTGATGAATGCTTGACCGAACGTTGAAGACATGCTCGGCGGCATCGAGACGATATCCGAGATCGCCGTCGGTGTCGGGACGAGGTTGAAGATCATTCCGACGATTGCTGTCGCGAGCATCCCGATGAAGATACCACCTTTAACGTTTCGGACCATGAGAAGCGCTGTGACGACAAGACCGAATACCGAGAGAAGCGTCGTCCCTGTACCGAGTGCACCGAGACCGACGAGCGTCGCTTCGTTGGCGACGACGATACCGGCGTTTTTCAATCCGATGAAGGCGATGAAGAATCCGATACCAGCGGCGACCGCCATTTTAAGCGGAGCCGGAATCGCATTGACGACCGTCTCACGAATACCTGAAAGTGTTAACACGATAAAGAACAATCCTGAGACGAGAACACCCGAGAGCGCCGTCTGCCACGGGATGCCCATCCCGATGACGACACTGTAGGCGAAGAAGGCGTTAAGCCCCATACCTGGCGCGATAGCGATCGGGTAGTTGGCGAATAGCCCCATCGTGACCGATCCAATAAGTGCGACGAGACCGGTTGCCACGAAGACGGCACCCATGTCCATCCCAGCAGCCCCGAGCACGTTCGGGTTGACGAACAAGATGTACGCCATCGCGAGGAATGTCGTGAATCCTGCGACGAGTTCGGTTTTCACGTTCGTTCCAAGTTCATTCAACTGGAAGTGACGTTCGATCCGGCTTTCTGACGGTTGATGTTTCGGTTCTTGCTTGAGCTGTGTGCTCATTGGTTTTCCTCCTTGGCTCGCCGTAAAACGAGAAAGGTCCCCGATCAATGACCGAGGACCCCACGCGAAACATACAGGGACAGACGTCCCCTTATATATGTCTCGCCGTAGTGAAATCATTTAAGGTGATTTCGTAGAGACTCTCGGGCCATATTCCCGATATTATACGGCAAAATTTAATTTGATTGTTCGGATATGAATAAGAACGTTTTTATCTTATCAGCGTTAAAATTGAATGTCAACAAAATAACGGATTTTATTAATAATTTTTTGTTAAATGTTCGGTTTTAGATAAAAAAGCAGAGGGAGTCCCTCTGCTCAAGATTATTCCCATTCGATTGTTGCTGGTGGCTTCGACGTGATGTCGTACAGGACACGGTTGACGTGACTGACTTCATTGACGATTCGAACTGAAATCTTTTCAAGCACGTCCCAAGGGATACGCGCCCAATCCGACGTCATCCCGTCAATCGACGTAACGGCACGAACGCCGACCGCATAGTCGTACGTCCGTTCGTCGCCCATGACCCCGACCGAACGGATCGGTGTGAGGACCGTGAAGTACTGCCAGATATCGCGTTCGAGTCCAGCCTTCTTCACTTCTTCGCGAAGGATCGCATCCGACTCGCGGACGATTTCGAGCTTCTCTTCCGTGATCTCACCGAGGACGCGAATTCCAAGACCTGGTCCCGGGAACGGCTGACGCCAAACGATGTATTCAGGAAGACCGAGTTCTGTCCCAAGTTCCCGTACTTCATCTTTAAATAGCGTGTTGAGCGGTTCGATCAACGTGAAGTTCATATCTTCAGGCAGGCCACCAACGTTATGATGCGACTTGATCGTCTGCGCCGTGTCGGTACCGCTCTCGATGATATCCGTGTAAAGCGTCCCTTGGGCAAGGAAGTTCATATCGACGAGTTGAGACGCTTCTTCGTCAAACACGTAAATGAACTCATTGCCGATAATTTTCCGCTTCTGTTCCGGATCCGAGACGCCGGCTAGTTTCGCCATGAAGCGTTCTTGCGCGTCGATTTTGATGACTTTCATGTTGAATCCGTCCGCGAACGTCTTCATGACGCTATCCGCCTCGTTTTTACGGAGCAAACCATGGTCGACGAACATACACGTCAACTGGTCTCCAATCGCGCGATGGACGAGTGCTGCGACGACAGATGAGTCGACACCGCCAGACAAGGCGCAGAGGACTTGTTTATCGCCGACGATCTCACGGATCTTCTCGACTTCGATGTCGATAAAGTTCTCCATCGACCACTCGCCTTTGGCACCACACACTTCATAGATGAAGTTTTTCAAGATGTCGTTGCCGTACTCCGAGTGACGTACTTCCGGATGGTACTGGACACCATACATTTTGAGGTCGTCGTTTTTGATCGAGGCGACCGGGCAAGACGGGTTCGTCCCATCGACGATGAACCCTTCCGGTGCTTCCATGACGAGGTCACCGTGGCTCATCCAAACCGTGTGCTCAACTGGCAAGCCTGTGTAAAGGGCAGATGCTTCAGGTGTCGAGAACAGCGTCGCTTTCCCATACTCGCGGTGGGCCGCACGTTCGACGCGTCCACCAAAGTGATGCGTCATCAGCTGCATGCCGTAACAGATCCCAAAGATCGGGATACCGAGTTCAAAGATTTCTGGATCGCAGCGGTACGCACCTTCCGCGTAAACGCTGTTCGGTCCGCCCGAGAAAATAATACCGGCCGGGGCAAGTTCACGAATCTCGGCAGCGGTCATCTTATGGGAATGAAGCTCACTGTACACCCCAAGGTCACGCACTCGGCGTGTGATCAACTGATTGTATTGTCCTCCAAAGTCGAGCACCAAAATCATTTCTTGTTCTATCTTCACAAAACCTCCACCTTTCTGCCTTCATCTCAAAAAAAGAGCGAGCCTCTCCCACGGATTCACCAAACCGAAGAAGAAGCACGCCCTTTTTTCTGTATACGAAACGTGCTCCTTCATAGTCGGTCCATTTACGGTGGTCCGGTAGAGACTCTCGCGCCAATTCGCGAGTATATACGAAGGAATGCTTTGTTCAATTGTCTAACTAATGCGTCTATCTTACTGTATGCACCCGTTCACTTCAACTCATAATTCGGCGAATCATGATTTTCCAATATTCTTTATATTTTGAATTCGGAGTTTGATCGGCGTAAAGGCTCTGTTCGAACAAGCGCGTCAGGCGCGTCATTTCGTCCGATTCGTAGTACGCATCGACTTCGGCCGCGAGCTCGGACGGCGTCCGGCCCTCAACTTTAAATCCGGCGCCGCGAAGCCGTTTCACGAGATAACGATGCATCGCCACGAGCCGTGGTTCATTGAGCGGACGTCTCGTCCACCAGAGGACCATGATCAACCGTTCGAGTGACTTGCGGTTCCAGACGAGCAAGGCAACTGCGAACACGATGAGCACCCAAGCCCAAACCGGTATGTTCCACGACTCGGCCGCCGTCTCGCCTGTCGCGACGTCATCGAGCGCCAAGTCTTCTTGCGGACGGTTCGTCTGTTGATTGTTTTGGTTCGCCTGAGGGTCGTTCGCCACTGGATCATCTGCCCGGATGTCCGATTCCGTCTCGACTTGCAACAAGCTGGCGTCAGAGAAACTGATCGTCGCCTCGAGCGGTACCCATCCAGCTCCTTCCACGAAATACTCGACCCACGAGTGGGCGTGGCGGTTTCGGACCGTATATTCTTCTTCGCCTTGGATGACTCCGCGTGTATCCCCCATCGTAAAGCCTTTCACCCAGCGTGTCGGCACACCGTTCGCCCGCAAGAGCACGGCAGCTGACGTCGAGAAGTTATCACAATACCCGACGAGCGTATCGAACAAGAACTGGTCGACATAGTCGGTCTCACCTTCCGGGGTCGCCACATCTTCCGTATCATATTGGAACTCGCCTGACTGGAAGAAGGCTTGGATCGCTTGCGCTTGTTCGTACGGGTTCTGACTGTCGGCCATAATCTCGACCGCTAAATCACGGACCCGGTCCGGTAGCGTATCCGGCAACTGCAAATAGGCTTGTTGTTCCTCATCCGTCAACGTCGTCACCGGTTCGTTCAGTTCGAGTTGCTGTTCTGTAAATGAAGGAACGCTGTATCGCAACTGAATCGTCTCCGGCGTCACTTGTCCGTCATTATCGAATACGATTTTTCCGGAAGGACGAATGTGGATCGTCTCATTCGGGAACGACTCGTCGATGTCTCCGACAAGGAACTCCGTCCCACTCTCCGTCTCCACCGCCTGCGGGTACTCCCCACCATACGGGACGAACGACTGGCGGCGGTCAAATCGGAGTAACGCCTGTTCCGGGGTCGTATCGACCTCATCGTCGACGAGTTGCCCCCGGTTATAGTCAGAATCGAGGACAGGGGATTCGACCCATCCTTTACCCGTGTAAATCTCTTTCGCCTCGATGCGCCAATAGCGGGCCGGCACACCGCGGGCGATGAATACGATGCCGTCATCTTGTTCGAACGGACCGCCGAGCTGTTCATCGTTCACGCCATAACCGACACGACCGCTCCCTGAACCGCCCTCGTTCACCGCGTTTTGGAAACTCGTCGTCAACCGATCGGACCAGTCACCTTCGATTGTCGGAGACACACTGCCGAGTACGATGACGACCGTCGCGAGCAGGCCGATGCTGACGTAACGGACGAGCGATTTGCTCGGACGCTTCGCAACATCGGTCACGAACAAGAGGAAGAGCGATGCCAAGATGGCGAATAGGATTTTACTTTCGCCATCATAGAGTGTCCACGTGTCAAAATACGCCATCAACCCAAGTGTCGAGACGATCATTCCGAGAACGAAGCCGTAGCTCGGATACGTCCGGCCGACCAAGATGGCAAACAAGACACCGATGAGCGCCATCGCCGAGAAGAAAATGGCTTCTTCAGGCAGCGCCCCGCTCAATACGCCCGTCAAGTCGTCGAGCCATAGCCCGAACCAGTCGAGCAAACTGCCGTGATAAATGTAGAGGACAGTAAAAAAGTTGAGGACGATGACAGCGATAAAGCCGTACCAAGGGAGCAGACTCGCAAACATCGGCACGAGCAGCAAAAATAAAAACGGCCAGTTCACGTCAAACGTCGTGCTTCCGACGATCGGTTCAACCCAAAATGACAATAAGTAAGCGGCCAGCGCCGTATAGACGATTCGCTTCAACCACTCGGTCATGTCATCACCTCGTTCGCCGTATAGAGATGATAGCTGCCTTGGGTCTCATGCATCAGTTCGCGCACCCATTTCGTCTCGAACGGACTGATCAAAATCAAGTTGCCCGTCTCTTGCGGCAAGTTGCGCTTGACCCGCTCGACGAGACGGCCTTCCGGTTCCGGCGTCGCCGTCAACAGATAATGCCCAAGCTCGGCACTTTGGTCCGGCAAGTGGAACAAGCGGACTTGCTCTTCGATGACGTACAGTTCAAATGGTAAGTTTTTGCGCTCGAGTTGCCGAATCGCCCCGACGAGCAGTGATAGCGAACGTTCGAACGCTTCCTCATGCCCGGCCGAAGCCGACGGCACGAATACGAGCGATAGTTTCTTTTCTTGCTCTTGGTCGAACGTCTTCGTCATCAAGTTGTCTCGACGGGCCGACGCTTTCCAATCGATCCGGCCGATACGGTCTCCGGCCGCATACTCACGGACACCGCTCGTCGTGTTGGCGACTTCGGTATATGTCCGGGTGCGCCGATATTGCTCGCCCCGTCCGCCGACGTGTTCATCGCGCGGCAAATCGAAAGGAAGTTCAGCCGGGGAGACTTCGACGACCGTCTCAATCCGAAGCGTCCGTTTACGGTCGAATAACCCAAAGACGTCACGCACGTGAAAAAGCGTCCGGTCAAACACATGAATGCCACGTTTAATGTGTTCCACTTCATAATGGACCGTCTCACTGCGTCGAAAGAAACGATCGACCGGGATCACGATTGGATCCGTCACCTCGGCCAAGCGCGGTGGCGGTGTCTCTTCGAGCGTGACGACACCGACGAGGAACGGGTACTTCCGTTCGATTCGAAGTGCCACGTCCATCGTCTGCCCGGAGACGAGGCGTTTTGTCGTGACGCGACGAGATACGTTCGCCGCCGTGACCGGATACACCATGAACAGCGTCCAGTACACGGTCAAGACGAAAAATGACCACCATAGCGTCGACGCGACGATACTCCCTTCGATGCGAGCGAACGCATAAAGTCCGAATGCCGCCGCCCAGACGAGGAACAGCTTCATCCAATTTTTCATACTTCCTTGACCTCGCGATCCATCGGGACAGGAAGTGTGTCGAGCCACCCTTTGACAAGTTGCTCTGACGTCTTCCCTTTATAGCGCGCTTCCGCCGTCAACAATACCCGGTGCCCGAGCACGCTTCCCGCGAGCGCCTTGACGTCATCCGGTAAGACGAAATCACGGTTATGGATGTATGCCCACGCCTGAGCCGTTTTCATTAGAGCGAGCGTCGCCCGCGGACTTCCGCCGAGGTATGTGAACGGGTCGTTCCGCGTCTCATGAATCAAGCGGACGATATACTGCTTGACCGCGCTCGAGACGTGGACGTCGCGTACTTCACGCTGCATCTGTTCCACTTCTTCTTTCGAGATGACACTTTGCAACGCTTCTAGCGGTTCTGCCTTCTCGAAACGGGTCAACAAGGCAATCTCCTCATTGAATGACGGATAGCCCATCTCGATTTTGAGAAGGAAACGGTCGAGTTGGGCTTCCGGTAACGGATACGTCCCTTCATGCTCGATCGGGTTTTGGGTCGCCATGACGAAGAACGGCGACGGAAGAATCTTCACTTCGCCGTCAACGGTCACACTGCGCTCCGCCATCGCCTCTAAGAGCGCCGACTGCGTCTTCGGTGACGTCCGGTTGATCTCGTCGGCTAGGACGATGTTTCCCATAAGCGGACCGGGACGATATTCAAACTCTTTCGTCTTTTGGTTATACATCGAGATGCCCGTCAAATCGGACGGGAGCATGTCTGGAGTGAATTGAACGCGTTTAAAGTTAAGGTCGATGGCACGGCTGAACGCACGGACGAGCATCGTCTTCCCGACACCCGGGACATCTTCTAACAGCACGTGACCTCCGGCAAGCAAAGCAGTCAAACTTTTCGCGATGACATCTTCTTTTCCGACGATCACCGTCTCAATGGCGGTGATGATCGATTGAATGGCTGGACGATAAGACATGGCCGACTCCCCTTTTTCTCTTGTTCCTGTCTCTTCCGAAATTCGAATGTTCTGATTTTATTGTGACATATTGAGCCGCTTGAATGAAAGAAATACCTCGTGCGAATCGGCTTTCCGTTCTTTACCCAAAAACAGGCACCCTCTCTCCAAAACGAGCGGGCGCCTGCTAGATTATTTAGGTCGTTCAATCTCGAACTGTTCACCGAGTTTAGCATAAAAATTGCCGGCCAGACGGCTGACCGGTGCCAATTGAGCTACGTCGACGCGCCCGGCTTGAAACAATTCGGGATCAACATGAAAACGTACGACACGGGCGATTAAAACATCGGCCGTCACTTTTCCGTCATGTTCAATTGGAACGTGATGATGAAGTTTACACTCCATCCGGATTTTCGCTTCTTTGACGCCCGGCGTTTCAATGACGTCACTCGGTTCGATGGTGAACGTCGTCCGGTCGAGCTCACTTTCCTCCGGCCCTAGGTTTGCCGCCGTCTCGTTTACGAGTGCGACGTTCGTCTCATCGACGATATGAATCACGAGTTCTTCCGTCGCAACTGCATTCCGAGCCGTATCTTTCATGACGCCGTCTTTTCGTTGAATCGACACCGAGACGAGCGGAGGGTTTGACGCGATGATATTAAAGTAACTGAACGGGGCAGCATTGATGACATCGCCATTGCGCGTCGTCACAAAAGCAATCGGCCGCGGGACGATGCTCCCGATTAAAAACTTATACGTGTCTCGTTCAGTCAATGCAGTCGGATCGATTGATAACATAACCCACCTCTTCTTTCATCATATTGTTACTTTCAAGCTAGCTGTTTCGAATGGACGATGTCAAACGTAAACGCATCGGAATGTGTAGGATCATTAAATTAGGGGTAAATCTGTCTAGATATATTAATTAGATAAAAAGAAAAATCAGACGATTTCTCTTTATGTATATTTCGATTATTTGATGAATGAATGAAGTGAAGTGGTTTTTAGATATGGAAGGAAGTAGAGAGAATTATGAGCAAGTGGGTTGAACAATTGGACAGTCGCCAAATACTCCGCATCTTATACGGAGTATGTATCGCCAGCCTCGTCTTGACCGGGATCGGAGCTTGGTTCGTTCGAGACGGGACTGTCTCGTCAAGCGAACTGATGTCGCTGCGTTGGATCTGGGTAGTCGGGTTAGCCATGTTTATCGGAGCTATTTTATTAATCGGGCGACCGCTCATTAAACGGACGTCTGCTCAAAATGAAAACATGCACGCGAAGCAGCAAGAGATGCAACAAGTGCTCGAGGAATCAAAACAAAACGAGACCAAACTACAATCCCGAAACGAATTAATTGAAGTGCTCGCCTCAAAGGAATCGTTGTTCGATTACTCGTCGGTCATCGAAAAAATCGTCTCGTTGACCGAAGCAGAATTCGGCGCGTTGTTGCTCGTCAAAGACGGAGAAATCCATTCGGTCGTCCCAAACGGAATGACCGAGGAACAACAAGAGAGCTTAATCGAAAAATCATATCTATTACAACGTACCATGACCTCACAAGCACTCGAGGCGACGTCGAAAAAAATTGCCGACGATGTTCACAACTATCCTTACTATATCCACGAGACGGCCATCCCGGTAAAGGATCCGTCTGACGGCACGATGATCGGGTGCCTCTATCTCGCTTGTTATGACGAACAGTTCGATGCGAGCGAAAAGTCGGAATTGAACGCGTTCGCGAATCAATTAGCGATTTCCTTGCTACGGACGCGCCTTTACAGTCAGATGCAACAAGATCGGAAAGAGACGGCCCAATTGATCAACTCGGTGCGCGAAGCGATCCTCTACTTGAACTATGAAGAACAGACCGTCGTCGGTAACCGGGCTTTCGTGCGCATGTTCGATGAGCTTCAGTTCGAATACAAAGGCTATGAGGAATTGGCCACCGTCTCGATCGATATCGAACAGTTGGCCGAACGCGTCGACCAACGTGAGTTGTTCATCGACTATGTCGAACGCGTCTTCAACCAAGACCCTCCGGTAGACGGACTTTCGATCTCGCTTGACCAGGGGGATTGTCACCTCCAAGTGTATGCGGAGAGTATTTACCGGGACGAGACGCTTCACGGAACGATGCTCGTCTTACGTGATGTGACGGCTGAAACCGAAATCGACCGAATGAAGTCCGAGCTCGTCTCGACCGTGTCTCATGAATTACGGACGCCGCTGTCATCGATTTACGGGTTCACAGAATTGATGCTCGAACGTAATTTGAAAGACAGCCGCCGCGAATTGTATTTGAAGACGATTCATGACGAGGCGAAACGCCTCTCCTACTTGGTCAGCGACTTCCTCGACCTTCAAAAGATGGAGGCCGGAAAACAGACGTTCGAGTGGGAACATGTCGATTTGTATACACTAGCACGCGACAGCATCACATTCTATCAAGAGACGACCGACCTGCACCACATTCACCTCGACGCCGACTCGGCCCAAGATTTTCATATCGAGGCAGATCTCGGCGGGATGCAACAACTACTCGGCAACTTGCTCAGCAACGCCATCAAATACTCACCAGAAGGCGGCAACGTCCTCGTCTCGCTCGAACGGATCGACGATCAAGTCGTCATAAAAGTACGCGATAACGGGATCGGCATCCCTTCGTCCGCTCTGCCGAACTTATTCGGAAAATTTTATCGTGTCGACAATTCGGACCGTCGTAAAATCGGCGGGACCGGGCTTGGCCTTGCCATCTGTAAGGAAATCACTAAAGCACACGAAGGCCACCTACACGTCGAATCGATTTACGGTGAAGGCAGCACGTTCATCTGTGAATTACCAACTTTAAAAGAAGCGGTTCATCAATGAACACGATTGGCATTTAAGCCGATCGTGTTTTTTACTGCCTTTTGCCTTTTAATAAAGGAATCTTTTGGCATAATATAGAAAAACAATAGCAACGGAACAGAATTCGTTCACTCGGTTACACCTATGCCAATATTCTTACACGTCTTTTATAGAAAAGAAGTTATACTAAGGAAGAAGAGAGACACACGATTGGAGGTCATGAAGTTGGATCACCAGGACCCACCCGCGTTTTCAGAATTAGGCGACTTTAAACAATGGGGACGTTTTGATTTAAACGTTCCACTTCAAGGTGGACAAACCGAACTCCAGATTGCCGTATCAATCGTGAGAAACCACATCCCGCTTCGCTTAGGTGGTTTCTACATCATCGCGAACGAGGATCATATCCTCCACAGCGGTTCCCACGATTCAAACTTGCAAAAGCACATCATCCACTTGATCCAACAAGTACAGGCAGGGCATGCGGAACAAGAGTCACTTCTCCATGAATCGTTTTGGACGATTCACTATTTCACCACACCATGAGAGAGACGATTCGGGCGTCTCTTTTTTTTGCGCGTGAAAAAACGCCTCCCGAGGGAAGCGTTAATCAGATTGAGACATAATCGTTATTACTTTTTCGTAGTATTCAGTGGCTAGTTTATACTTACCATTCTCTCTTAATTCTCGCGCAAGCCAAAATGCATACTTTTGAATATAGACATAGTCATCATGCAGTTCGAAATACTGCACTGCTTTTTTCAACGTAATTATCAGCTTAATCTTGTCTTTTTCCTGATAGCAATTTTTATAAATTTCAAAGTGATGAATGAACTCCTCTAAATTTTCCTGCTCTTCCATCAACTCATATCCCTTTGATAGCCAGTTAAGAATTCCTTCTCGATCATTATAGTTAGAATACGCTTCGATTAGTGAAAGCACACTATATAGTTTACTCTTCACTTCAACCTTATACGTAAAACTTTGCATAAAATACTCTAGCGCTTTATCTTGATCACCTAAAGCAGAATAGATTTCCCCCATATTATTGTAAAGCATCCCATTGTAATTTTTTAAATCAGTTGCGCTAATTACTTTTACTGCTCTTTGGTAATGAGAAAGTGCATCCGTAAGACGCCGTCTCCGTTTATGAGACAAACCGATAATGAGGTGACACTCTACAATTCTTTCTAAATAAAAGTTGTCTTGAAAATAATTTAAAGCACTTTTAACATTTTCTATAGCTTGTAAATACTCTGTTGCCCTATAGTATAGACCTCCCATAATATAGCGCATATCAGCCATCTCCCAATCGTGAATACCTGAACTCGGAAGATGTTCATTAAGTTTTTCTAGCAACTCAAGTGCTTTTTCTTTTTCATTATCTTGAAACGATTTCAAACATTTTATAAGAGTATACCTTAACTGATCATCGCGATTGAGTTGATCTTCAATCCAGCCAACCTCAACAAAATATTTTTGATCACCGCCTGGCATCATACCAAAACGAGTTAAAGTTACTAAAAGCATGATGTAAAGCTCTTTCGACTGACTCACAACAGGATTTGTAAGATATTTTTTTAATTTTTCATGTTTATCTATGTCTTTTCTGGTTAGAACCGCTTCTTTTAACAATTCTAAAATTTCACTTTTTATTTTGTCGATTTGCTCACTAAAATCAAAATAGAGCGGTACACTTAAGTCGAGTTTTTCAAAAATAAGTTCTAGGACTTCTTCACTAGGAGAAGTTTGATTGTTTTCAATTTTACTTAAGTAAGATACTGAGCAGATTCCTCTTGCTAAGACTGATTGCTTCATATTCCTTCGCATTCGCTCAATTTTGATTAAGTTCCCATAATTATATTCCATCTTAAGCAATAGCCCCTTCGCCCTAAATATTAGCGTTTTTTTAGTTACTGCTTTATCTTAAGTATCTAAACTAGGAAATTATGATTCATAAGCTCGAATAAAAGCTTACTTTCTGCTCTCATTTTCCCAACTGATAGCAGTCCAATAGTCTAATTATCCGTGATAAAATTTAACTATACAAAAAAAAGTAACAAAGTCTTCATCTAGGTATAACGATTCAAATTAAAAATAATAAAAGGTAATTCAATTTCCGGAGGTGAATACAACAAATGGGTAAATTAAACTTTTTACTTGCAGAAGATTACATTAAACCTAGAATTTACTTCCAGCCGAAGCAAGCGTCTTCTTTCAAAGCTTCCTATTCCTATGCTGACACTAATCAGTTTGAGGGATTAGAGCATTTGACCCAATTGTTACGTTCATCTAAAGGCTTTATCCTCAACGCGTTTCAAATTGATTACTATCAGGCTTTACCAAAACTAATCGCTAGAACGCTTCAAGAAAATCGTTCTCATAAAAAGCTATACATTCTTGGTCCTGAACTGTCTCTCTCTATTCTAAAGCGCAGTTCAAAAACAGTCTATGAGAAACATTTTCAAGAGTTCGGCTATATCAACATTGAACAGGATCAACAAAGTGTTGTTAGCCAGTGTCTATCTTTATTGAAAGAAGGACACATCTTATATATTCTTCCAGAAGCATCAATCTGCTGGCGACCAGAACCACTCCAACAGTTTGAAAATCAATTTCCTCCTCTTTGCAGCACACTGCTCAGTCAAGAAGCCCATGTTCCAATTTTGTCATCTGCTACGACAGAAGAGTCTGACAAAGTTACGCTCTATGAACCGAACATGCCACAACAATTCATCGGAGATTTTGAATCACGGATTGAACAACAATCTGAAGCAATCTACACATTGCTAGAATCACCACTCTCTGACTACTGAGCGACATCACACTAGGGATCACAGCTTATCCACATAAACCAACACACATCGGAGGAATTTAATCATGAAAAAAGTAACTGGTATCTTCTTTATCGCAGCAGCAGTATTACTTCTAGGCAGTTCATTCAAACCATTGGGTGAAGAATTACCGCGCCTTACAAAAACAGTAATTCCGGTTCAACAATTCGGGGAAGAGTTACCACGTCTTACAAAATCAGTGGTACCAACTCAACAGTTCGGTGAAGAATTACCACGTCTTACAAAACTCGACTCCACTGTTAGACCATTTGGGGAAGAACTCCCACGCTTAACTTAATACTTAAACGAGACGCCTCTGTGCGTCTCTTTTTTATTCCGGGTGCGACTATCGTTCTATTTTTTAAAAAAAGATAAACAATTTACATATTAATCTCCATTTTTTTCTTGTTTGCTTATATAATAGCGAAGACATGAAGACGATTTCATTTCATCGTTATTTCAAAGATTCAAGAAAAAGGAGCGAATCACGATTGAATATAGAAAAAACACCTTGGCATTTAAAACTCTTACTTAGCACATCCCTCGTCTTCACTGGCGTAGCAGTCATCCCGCTCGAGCTTTCACAGACCGGATTTGAATCAACTCGTGTCGAAGCGGCCACTACATATAAAACAACTGCCAATTTAAATCTTCGCCTTAGTGCAGCGACTTGGAGCAAAGTCCTTCTGACAATCCCAGCAGGCGCGACGATCAAATATATAAGCAAGTACGGCTCGTGGTATAAAGTCTCTTACGGTGGCAAGACGGGGTACGTCGCTTCACAGTATGTGAAGCAGACAACCGCTTCGACGATGACGACCAGTTCAACGAAAGCCTATACGACAACCGTCAACTTAAATTTACGGAAAAGCGCCTCGACGAGAGGTACGATTCTGTTGACGATTCCAACAGGGAAACGAGTGACTTATGTCAGCACATACGGTTCATGGTACAAAGTGACGTATGGCGGACAGACCGGTTACGTCTCCTCACAATATTTAAAAGCTTCAAGTCCATCGACAACGACAAGCTCGACGAAAGCTTATACAACGACTGTCAACTTGAACTTGCGGAAGAGTGCCTCGACGACCGGAACGGTATTGCTTACCATCCCATCTGGCCGCAATGTGACTTACCGAGGGACGTATGGCTCGTGGTATAAAGTCTCTTACGGTGGGAAAACCGGCTACGTCGCAGCGCGCTATTTGAAAGCGGGCACAACGACGACACCCACTACTTCAACCGGATCAGGACGCACCGTCGTCATCGATGCCGGTCATGGCGGGAACGATCCGGGTGCGGTTTACGAATCTGTCCAAGAGAAAGTCATTGCACTCGACATCGCTAAGCGCCTGGCGAACACTCTCTCGAGCACGTACAACTATAACGTCAAAATGACTCGTGCAAACGATGGCTATTTATCCTTAGCCCAGCGTGTCTCGTTGACAAAGTCTTATAAAGGGAGCGCTTTTGTAAGCGTCCATGCCAACTCGGCACCGAGTACAGCCTATCACGGTCATGAAGTCCTCGTCCCGACGACGGAAAGCTACACGACGAATCCTTATGCCTCCGCAAGTCGTAACTTAGGAGCGGCCATCAACCGTGAACTCGGTGTACGCATCCCGACCATCCGCAACCGTGGTGTGAAATATCAAAACGTTTACGTCGTCGGAAAGAATACCGTCCCGTCGACGCTCGTCGAATACGGATTTATTAGCAACGCGAACGATCGCGCTCATCTGACGAGTACGACATATCGTCAACGGATGGCTGATGCGACTGCTTCCGGCATTCATCAATTCATGCGTTCATCTAACTAATTCAAAGAGACCCGGCTGAATGTTCAGCTGGGTCTCTATTTGTATTGCGTCACATCGCACCGCCAGATTTTATGAGGCGCGCCGAGTCCCCAGTAATGGTCGATCGTGAGTACAGGTGGACCCATCCGTTTTTCCCAGTACGTTTGGGAAGTCGGAAACCCCGCATCGAGATAAAAAATCGGCTGTCCCCTGCTCAACAGCTCGTCCATCACGTTTTTAAGCAAGAAATGACCGACCCCTTGCCGCTGCTCACTCGGCGTCACATAGATGCATCCGACTTCCGGTACGTCCGGCTCGACATCGAGATGTGCCGTGATAATCTCGTTCGGAGGAAGGATGGCCGCTGTTCCAACGATGACGTCGTCTTTTAGCACGACAAACAATTGGACAGTCTCATCATCCAAACTATCTTGAACGGTCGTATTCAAGCGGGCTACTTCCTCGTCCAACAAATCAGCGTCTTCAAACTGTTCCCGGCGGATCAAATCGCTCAGACTCTCCATAAACAAACGCTGGAGCGGTTTGACATCATCTCGTTCAAGCGGACGAAAGTTCAATATTTCCACTTCCCTCTATCCATAATCATACGTTTCCTTCTTTACCCGCGTCTCTGCCTACCGTAACGTTCGGTTGATGCGACCCTTCCACCGCCTCGAGTTGTTCGAGATGGTCATACCCGAGATGCCCGTGCGTCTTCCAGACGAGCACGATTGCCGTCGTGAACAACAAGAGCGTCAAATAAAGAAACCCGATTGAGACCTGCCCCGGCTCGATTAAGGGGACGAGGGCAAACGAGACGTTAAACGTCGTATGCAGTAAAAAAGCCGCCCATAAGTTCATCGTCGTGACGTTATATAACCACGAGATGATCAACGTAAACGATAGAATGGCGACGGCGTAAGCCCAAAACGGGAGGGATGCCTGTCCGGTGCCCGTCATCAAGAAGAGCGGAATATGCCAAACCGCCCACACCACGCCGACGAACAGGCTCGCCTGGAGCGGCGTCTTGTTGAGTTGCAGCGCGTCGAGCAAATACCCGCGCCAACCATACTCTTGTTGAATCGTTCCCCCGAGAAATAACATGTAGAGGAAGTACGGGATGACGAGCCAAGGTTCGTTCAACAGTAACGCACCGCTCGCATCGGTCAGCCAGTACGCGAGGACAAATAAGAACGGGATGAGCAACAGGCCGAACGCATAGTACTTACCAGCCATCCGCCACTCGAAGCCTCGCTTCCACAGTGTCCGCACCCCACTCCATCCGTTTTCTCGAAACGCCATATAACCGCCGGCCACGCTCGGTCCGAACGAACCGATCAAGACGGTCGCTAGAATCGGCAGGCTTGTCCACGTATAGAGCCCCCACCAGCTTAACCATGAGAACGCGAACGCGATGATGATAAACGTTATGACTTCTTTTCGTGTCGGGATCATGCGCTCCGCCTCCTTTTATATGTAGTTTACCCACTCTAGAAGCGACTTGCCTACTTCACCGGCAAAATATTTTTACCATACGAAGCAAAATGATAGGTCGGCTACTATTTGCCGAGGTATAATCAGAATTACAACAAAATCACATTTACTAGCGAGGTACACATGGAACCAGTAGTCGAACACTCGATGAGTCACAATTACTTTCTCGTGATTCTTTCTTATATTATCGCCGCCGTTTCCGCTTATGCTGCCATCGAACTGGCACGCCGCGTGAATGCGACGAATCGCTCCACCCAAAATATGTGGATTTTGGCGGGCGGTGCCACCCTCGGACTCGGGATTTGGTCGATGCACTTCATCGCCATGCTCGCTCACGAGGCGTTGCGCCCCGTCACATATTCGATCCCTCTCGTTTTACTGTCCGTCATCATTGCGATGGCCGGCTGTATCTTTGGCTTCTTGATTGTCTCGCGCCGTAAGACTCATCCTGCTTTGATCGGTGCAGGACTGTTGATGGGAATCAGCATCGCCAGCATGCATTACGTCGGTATGGACGCGATTCAAGGCGTCGCGATTTCGTATGATCCATGGTTGGCCATGTTGTCGATCATCATCGCCATCGCCGCCTCACTTATCGCCTTATGGATCGGCTTCTACTCGAAGTACGCCAAACAAAAGATTGACCTCGAGTTAAAAGTGTTCTTTTCACTGCTCATGGGCATCGCGATTTTCGGGATGCATTTCGTCGGCATGGCCGCGTCATCGTTCGCGTTCATCGAAGCGAACGGTCCGTTCGCCAATGCCGTCGAACCGTCGCTCCTCGCCTGGCTCGTCACGGCGATCACGGTCATCTTGTTTGTCATCTTCTTCTTGTCGCTCACGCTCGATCATCATCTAAAAAAACGAGAACTCATCCAAGCGACGATTCTCGATTCGACGACGGATGCGGTCGTCACGACGACGAAAGATGGTGTGATCCAGTACGCCAACACCGCGTTTTATCGTTTGTTTGATCAGACGGACGATACTTTTTTCCAAGACTATCATTCGTCCTTGACGATCAATCAACCGTTCTATGACCCGAGACGGGTCGAGATCGACGATAAGACGATTGAAGTGACGAGCTATCCGCTCAAAGGTGAAACGATGGACCAAGTGCTCTGGTTTTTACGGGACGTCTCGGAGGCGATCGCCTCACAACGTCTCGTCGAACATATGGCGTATCACGATACGCTCACTGATCTGCCGAACCGCCACAAGCTCGAACGCATCCTTGCGGAACATATTCAAATCGAGGACCCAGTCGCTTGTCTTTACATCGACATCGACCGCTGGCGTTTCTTGAGCGATATGCTCGGACATCACGGCACGGACGAATTGACGATGCAAATCGCCGAACGTCTTCGCGTCACGATCCATCCAGATGACATTTTGACACGAGTCGGTGCTTCGGAATTCATTATCTTACTGTTCGATAAGCGCAGCACACTCGCCAAACAAAAAGCGGAGAAGTGTATTAAAGCGATCTCGCAGCCGTTCGATATCGACGGGACGACCGTCGAGCTCACGATGAGCGCCGGCGTCAGTCATTATCCGAAAGACACGACGTCCGCGGACGAGCTCGTCCAATACGCGCGACTCACCGTCCACGAATCAAAACGGATCGGGAAAAACCAAATTAAAGAGTTTGAAGACGAATCGAAACATCAAATTTTACGCACGGTCGAGATCGAGAAAGCGCTCATTCACGCACTCGATCGTCACGAGTTCACGCTCGTCTATCAACCGAAAGTATCGCTCACGAAAAATCGACTCGAAGGCGTCGAAGCGCTCTTGCGTTGGAATCATTTCGAACTCGGCGATGTCACACCGACCGAATTCATCCCGATCGCAGAAAACACCGGACTGATCCATCAGATCGGCAACTGGGTCATGCGCGAGTCGTGTCTCGCTTGGGTACGGTGGAACAAGTCCGGCGTCAAGCCGTTCACGCTCTCGGTCAACGTGTCACCGCTCCAGTTCGCGCGTGAAGACTTCGTCGAGACGCTCCAAACCATCTTACAAGAGACCGGCATGGACCCGATGTTCCTCGAGCTCGAAGTGACGGAATCATCGATGTTGTCGTACGAGGCGTCGACACGCGAGAAGCTCGCCCAACTTCATCAGTACGGGATTTTGATCTCGCTCGATGATTTCGGGACTGGTTACTCGTCGTTCCGCCAACTGCGCGAACTTCCGGTCCAAGTGCTCAAGATCGACCGCTCGTTCATCGTCAACTTGTTCACAGACCGCAACCAAGAAGCGATCGTCCGCTCGATGATCCAACTCGGCCATAACCTCGGCATGAAAGTGTTGATGGAAGGCGTCGAAACGTCTGACCAACTCGAATGGTTGCTCAATGAGCAGTGCGACTACGTCCAAGGCTTTTACTTCAGTCGTCCGCTTCGCGAGAAAGACGTCGTGAAGCACGTCAAATCGGTCACGACCTATATCGAGTTCGGGAAGACCCGGGCTTAACGAGACTGCAGTTCGCTGCAGTCTTTTCGTATGCAAAAAATCTCCTATGCCAGGGGGACATTCGTGCCCGAACCGCAAGCGTTTTTGAGACTTGTTCGTTTGCTGCGGTTCGTGCATGATAATAGTATATAGAGATGAAACGGAGGAACGGATATGAGCGGACTCTTTCTCGTCATCGGCATCACCTTATCGATTCTCTCGAAATGGCTGCAGTTTAACGGACAGAACGCGCGCGGGGATATGCTCGTGTTTCCGGCGGCGTTCTTTCTCGGCTTGGCGCTGTTGTTCAGCTTGCCGTTCTTTAAAGAGTGGTGGGAGGAACCATCAAAGCGACCGAAAGCGCTCCGCTTCGCCGGACTCGTCGCCGCTGGTCTGCTATCGTTCCAGTTGTTCGCCTGGATCGTTTTCGGCCAAGGCGAATGGCTCGGTGCACTGTTCTTAATCCCCTTCCTCGGCTGCCTTTACTTCATCATCCGTACGTTCAAATGAAAACGGGGAAAGCGCTCATGCGCTCCCCCATTTTCGTTCTTCTCGCAATTCGGCTTCGGTGACATAGTTGTTGTCGAGAGTGACCATGTGGCGTTCATACAAACGTTGTTCGACGATGGCAATCAAATACGCCACCAAACCAATCAACGCAAACGTTTGGAGCGAAATCAAATCCGTCAGCAGCGCATATACCCATACCAAAATGAGCGGTAGGAAGATGAGCCCGAACAATGAATTGAAGTGAATGAGCCGCCTCGCTTCCCGCGACTGTAAATACTGTTTCTTGATGTTCTCACGACGCCACATTTTCCGGAAGTCCGGCAGACTCGCTACCGCACCGAGAAACATAACCATCACCGGCGAGAGCCAGCCACATTCTAGCGAGAAAAACATGAGCCCAGCGAACACCGCTGAGATGAACGCGACCGTGGAATGCTTTGCCTCATCGAACGCCGTCAATTCACGCATCTGGCTCCGCTTATCCATATCGTTCTTCCTTTTCAATTTCCCGCGCTTCTTTAATTGCTTTGATATCTTGATCCGTCAAATAGTTCCCATCATGTTTTTGAATGATACGGTCGAGCCATTTCCCAAAGAACGTCGCGCCCCAGAAAAAGGCTTGTGATAAAAGAAATGCTTGGAACGATTGCGGCTGCGACGTTTGATTGAACACAACGATCCCGTAGTAGCCGAGAGCGACAAGTCCCAGTAAATAAGCGGTATGCCGCAGCATCAACAGCTTTCGCGCCTTCTCATTTTTCACGAAGCGGCGCCACATCCGAAAACGCATCACCTCTGTCGTGACGACGAGACTAAATATAGAGAACATGAATATCAGGAAAAATGAATCCGGCCTCTCCCAATACGACGCGTAAATCAGCATGCCGATAATTGCTGACACACCGATTATGCCGACGCCCCAGCTTGTCCATTTATCCATTCGCAACACTGTATCGATCTGTTGTTTCGTTTGCGGTGATAGTTCCATTATGGTTTCATCCTTTCAATCACTTGGTCGTATGTCGGCATGTCAGGGTCAACCGCTTTCAGTTTGTTTCTAATCAATCGGTCTCGATAAGAATCGGTAAAACGCATCATAGCAAATAAAGCCCCAATCAAAAATCCGATTGAGTGATTGAGAACCAGCGCCGTCATTGAAGTCGAAAGCAATAGTGCATCCAACCAAGTCATTGCATATTGTATGCGAAGCAATTTGAGGGTTTGAAAAGTTTCTGCAAAATGACGCATGATGCGATATTCTTTATTCCCCATGATGATGAGAAAAATTGCGAGTAACCACATCAAGGGAATGAGCCAGATCTGTTCAAAGAAAAGCGCGAATAGAAAGGTGGCCATATAAACAATCCATATCGGGACACCATACCTTCGAATATTGACGACTCTCTTAACATCGTGTCGCACCTGGTCCACTTCCTCACCTCCCTATTTCTTTATATGTAGAACGCCATACATCTTCCTGCTTCATCCGCTTATCGATTCTCATCGTCATCCATCCGGCTAACACAATCACGAGTAAACCGACTGTATAGAAAACTTTCGCCCCCAACAATTCATTGCCGTTCAATGCGATAAAGAAGGCAACCGTATTCAACATGTCACTCCCCAACTGTTGGCGATAGCGATGCGTCAATTTCGGATTCAACCGTTGTCGCATCTGATAGCGACGTATATACATCACATTGACGGGAACGAGCACGAGTGCCATGTAGACGATGCCCCAAAACAGACTGTCCGTCCACCAAACGATTGGAAGAATGACGACTAGAAACATCCCTACAATCCCATACATGAGTTGTTGGAACGAACAAACCCACGTCCGTTCCTGTTCTAATCGATTTGACATCATGTCACTTCCTCCGCTTCAAGCGAGCGTAATATCGGATCATGTTGATTCAAACGGCGTGACACCGTTTCTGTCAACGTCCCCCAAATGAACACCCCGAACGCCCAATACAGGTCGTCTTGATTGAAGACCAACAGGCCACTCACTAAAATGAGTAAACCGATCGAGCTCACGATATCGTACACGAGATGTCGTCTTAACACCTTCCGCGTAGCGAAATCGACTAAACGCGCACGTCTCATCTGGTATTTCTGCACGTCTAACATGAGCATTCTGACCCCAACGACAGTGAGAGGAATGATGAGCCACAGTTGCTTCCCGAAGAAGGATAAGACGATGGCCAATACAACGACGCTTAAAAAGATGTATCCGACCCGTGTCTGTTGCTTCTTCCAAGCCGTCTCTTGTTCAATTCGTGTCGGTTGATCCATGACTTCCCCTCCCTACTATTCTCTTACTGTATACGGAAATGAAACGATGAGGTTTCAAGTTATCCAAATATTCCCTCCATAATCATTCGACGTTTTTCAACAATTGGCGAATGATTTACGACCGTTACCAATTATTTCTGCTATAATGATAGCGTATTCATTCCTACAAATTGATGTGAAAGGTGCAAACAGTCATGGCCCCAAAGTATAAGCAAGTGGCTGAACAGATTGAGACGGATATCGTCAATCACGTCTATCAGCATACGAACAAACTCCTCACGGAAGACGAATATGCGACGAAATACGCCGTCAGCCGCAACACGGTCCGGAAAGCGATCGAGATTCTCGTCAACAAAGGCTACGCATATCAAGTCCAAGGGAGCGGCGTCTTCGTCCGTGACCATTACGACAGCGATTATGTGAACCTCGAAAAACTCCAAGGTCTCACGAGCGACTTCAGTGGACGAAAAGTCGAGACACATGTCCTCGCTTTTGAGGAGACGACGGCAAACGAGAAAGTCGCGGAACGGATGAAGTGTCCGGTCGGGACGCCTGTCTATTACGTCAAGCGGCTGCGTCTCGTCGACGACCACCCGTTCTCGCTCGAAGATTCGTACTTCCGCAAAAACCTCGTTGTCTATCTCGATCGAAACATCACCGAGAAGTCGATCTATAACTACTTCCGTAACGACCAAAAGCTCGCCATCGGTTTTGCCGACCGCGTCATTTACGCCGATTTCTTGAATGCCGATGATGCCGCCTTACTCGGGTTGAACGAAAACGATCCGGCCCTTCTCGTCGACAACACCGTCTATTTAACGAACGGTCAAATCTTCGACGTATCGCGCTCGACACATCATTTCCGCCATGTTAAGATGCTGAAAGTCTCTAACATCAAGTCTTAAACGCACTCGAGAGGTTGATCTCGCGTGCGTTTTTTTTCGTTCACATTTTATTCAAAAAGAAAGGGTTTACATGTAAGCGGTGTCGTGCTAGTATCAAACTATAGAATTTGTACCTATGAATCTTAGTTATCCATACAAAAAAGGAGAGATATTATGGTTTCTGAAACAATCGAAATTACACCCGAAGACATCTTCGGTTTAATCGCCCTCTCAGGTGACGCGAAAGCAAGTTACCACCACGCAATGCTCCTCATGCAAGAAGGCAAGCCAGAGGAAGCAGCTGAAGCGGTGACAGCCGGTGACGCGACGTTGAAAGAAGCACACGCTATCCAAACAAAATTCGTCACGCTCGAAGCACAAGGGAAAACGGCGACAGTCGGCGTCCTCATGGTGCACGCGCAAGACCATTTGATGAACACGATCCTCGTAAAAGAGATGCTCGGCTACATGATGAACATGCAAAACGAAATCAACCAATTGAAAGGAATGGATCAAAAATGATGAAAATCGGACTCTTCTGCGCAGCAGGTATGTCAACAAGTATGTTAGTAGAAAAAATGAAAGCGGTTGCCGCTGAACGTGGCCTCGAGGCAGAAATCGCAGCCTACCCAGAATCAGAAATGGAAACGTATGTGAACGACCTCGACGTCGCTCTTCTCGGACCACAAGTGAAGTACTTGCTTTCAAAAGGCAAACTGATCTGTGAGCCAAAAGGCGTTCCAATCGACGTCATCAACACAGTCGACTACGGCATGATGAACGGAACGAAAGTACTAGACCACGCACTTAAGCTTGTAAATAAATAAACTGAGGTGACTACTTTGAAAATGCCTAAAACTTTCTTGTTCGGCGCTGCTTCGGCTTCTTACCAAGTCGAAGGCGCATGGAACGAGGACGGGAAAGGCGTCTCGAACTGGGACGTCTTCTCGAAAATTCCTGGAAAGACATTTGAAAACACGAATGGCGACGTCGCTGTCGACCATTACCACCGTTATAAAGAAGACATCGCGCTTATGGCCGAAATGGGACTCGAGTCATATCGCTTCTCAATCTCATGGCCACGTATCTTCCCGAACGGTTCTGGCGAAGTCAACGAGAAGGGCCTCGAGTTTTACAACAACTTGATCGACGAGTGCTTGAAGCACAACATCGTACCGTTCGTGACGCTCTACCATTGGGACCTTCCACAGGCACTTGAAGAAAAAGGCGGTTGGCGCAGCCAAGAGACAGTTGACGCATTCGTTCGTTTCGCCGATACTTGTTTCCAATCGTTCGGCGACCGTGTCCGTCACTGGATCACGTTCAATGAAGCGGTCATCTTCTGCTCGCTCGGCTACTTGTCAGGAGCACACCCACCAGGTATCGAAGGTGATGTCAAAGCGTACTTCCAAACGACACATAACGTCTTTGTCGCTCACGCCCGTTCAATCGAGCTCTTCAAAGAAGCCGGTTACGAAGGTGAGATCGGCATCACACACGTGTTCAGCCCATCGTTCAGCATCGACAACGACCCGGACAACAAGTTCGCCGAGATGCATGCGAACGAATATGCGACACACTGGTTCTATGACCCGATCTTGAAAGGGACTTACCCTGAGTACGTGGTCAAAGGACTTAAAGAGAAAGGCCTGCTCCCTGACTGGACGGAAGAAGAACTCGACCTGCTCAAACGCACGGCTCCGATGAACGACTTCATCGGTCTCAACTACTACTGCCCGCAACGCGTCATGAAAAATGACACAGCGCTCGTCATGGCCGGTGGCCGTGAGAACTCGACGGGCCGCCCAGGTAACCCATCGTTCGACGGCGTCTACAAGACAGTCGAGATGGAAGACAAGGTTTACACGAAGTGGGGCTGGGAAATCGCGCCAGACGCGTTCCTCGAAGGGCTCCGCATGCTCAAAGCTCGTTACGGCGACGTCAAGATCTACATTACAGAGAACGGTCTCGGTGATGTTGACCCAATCGTCGGCGAAGAAATTATGGATACACCGCGGATCGAGTACATCGAAAGCCACTTGCGTGCCGTGAAACATGCCGTTCAAGAAGGCATCAACGTTTCAGGTTACTACGCTTGGTCGGTCATCGACCTCCTCAGCTGGCTCAACGGATATAAGAAGCAATATGGCTTCATCTATGTTGACCACGCTAACGGTCTCGCCCGCAAGAAGAAACAGTCGTTCCATTGGTACAAAGAGATCATCGCCACGCGCGCTGAAGACCTATAAGGAGGTTTCCCCATGAGCCGCTTAGAAAGAGTATTTGAAAAGTTCACTCCAGGTTTCGTTCGTTTTGCGAACGCAAAGCCCGTCCTTGCAATTAAGGACGGGTTCATCCTGACAATGCCGATGACGATCATCGGTTCACTGTTCCTGCTTATCTTGGCACTACCGATTCCAGGTTGGGCCGAGTTCATGTCAGGATTATTCGGAGCCGATTGGACGCTCCCACTCACGCAAGTCGTCGGTGCGACGTTTGACATCCTCGCTTTAATCGGGGTATTCGGAATCGCCTACTCGTACGTCAAAAACGAAAAGATTGAAGGCGTACCAGCTGGTATCCTCGGAATCATCTCGTTCTTGATCATCACACAAGCTTCTGTCCTCTCTGAATCAGGAGAAGCAGTCAACGGAGTCATCCCGAAAGTATGGACAGGTGGACAAGGTGTCCTCGCTGCCATCGTCGTCGGTTTAGTCGTCGGATTCATTTATTCGCAATTCATCAAACGCGGGATCAGCATTAAAATGCCTGACGGTGTCCCACCTGGTGTTTCGAACTCATTCTCGGCACTCGTTCCTGGTCTTGCGATCATCGCACTTGCTGCTGTGACATTCGCTGTCTTCCAAGCAGTTGCAGAGCGTACGTTCACAGAAGTCGTCTATGACGTGCTTCAATCACCACTTCAAAACTTGACAGACACGCTCGCAGGAGCAGTCATCATCATGGTTCTCATGTCAGTCATGTGGTGGTGTGGAATTCACGGTGCCGCAATCATCATGGGTATCATGGGGCCACTCCTTACAGCAAACGCGCTTCAAAACCAAGCACTCATCGATGCGGGTGAAACACTCGTTGCCGGTGAGAACGCGAAAATCGTTACAATCCAGTTCCTCGACGTCTTCACGAAGCTCGGTGGTTCAGGAATCACGATCGGATTCATCATCGCCACACTTATCGTCGCCCGTTCGGCTCACTTGAAACAGCTCGGTAAGCTCTCGCTTGCACCAAGTTTGTTCAACATCAACGAGCCGGTCATCTTCGGGATGCCGATCGTGTTCAACCCGATCATGTTCGTACCGTTCGTTATCGTACCTGCAATCGCATCGTTCATGGTGTACTTCTCAATCCTTTGGGGCTGGGTCGATCCGTTCAACGCACTTCAAGTGCCATGGACGACACCACCGATCATCTCTGGTTTCTTAATCGGCGGATGGCGTGCAGCGCTCTTGCAGATCGTCACGATCGCAATGGCAGTAGCCGTCTACCTCCCGTTCGTCCGCATGCAAGACCGCGTCTCGTACGGTGAAGAGTTGAAAGCACAAGAAGAAGCAGAAAAAGCGTCAGCCTAAGTAAAAAACGACAGCCCTTCTCAGCGATGAGAAGGGCTGTTATATTTAGGGAAACAAATAAGGAAGTTGAGATAATATGAAAAACTACACACCCAGTTTTATGATATTGTCGAGCGCAGCCCTCGCCTTCGGACTTGGATTCAAGTCTATCTTCCCTTATGCGATGCTGATCGGCGCTGGCCTACATACGATTTTCCTACTGTGCGCTGCCTATTCGTTAGGCAAGTATCGGGCCAACACATCACAACTCGACTCGTAACGCCATGACACTTACTGTCACGGCGTTTTTTTATCACGTCACTGTTCTGTTGGCCGTGGCTTTCCTGACGTATAATTACTTATTCCGTCACCATGCGAACCGGGAACTGATCCGCGATGTCCCGTAAGCCTTTTAGAAAGCGCTCAACGTTCAACACGGACGTCTCAAACTCGAACCTCAACTCTTCCGTATCGTCCCCGAGCGGATGCTCCAGATGGCCTCGTACGCCCACCTCGTCTCCGTCGCCATCTCTTCTCGTCAACGTCAAACTGACGAACGGTTCCGTCGGCTCGAACTCGACTTCCTGCACGTCACCCGCTACGAACGACTCAAATACTGGTATGTAGTGCGCGACGAGCAAACTATCAAGCATGATGTCATCGAACGTGATGCGGTGGTCCGGTGCGTGAAACCCGATCCAATTGCGGTGCCACGCCGCGTCATGGACGTTGTCGGCGTCAGGATAAGCGTACGCGTAGCTCTCAATCGTCACATCAATCGTTTCGTCGCGCGACATCAGTTTTGTGATCGCCATTACTTTTCTTCCTTCCGCAACGAATAGCCGTCAATCTCTAAGAGGCGCATCCGCTTCTGGTCGATTGCCGCATGGACGATGACGATCACCCCAGGATTGAGTTCCATCATCTTTTTGATTTTCGTCAAATCGTCCCCTTTGATTTCGACCGGTAAGACGAACTCGCCTTCCTTCAAATGAATGAACTTGATTTTGCCTTTGTCGTCGTAGCCTGTCACTTCGTACGTCGCATATTCGCGTTTCATCAACATTTCCCCCTCTTTTGAGTCGAGCTCGATCCCCATCTCGCGAATCGCTCGTTCCCGCTTGATGCGGTCATCGCGCCGAAACACGCCTTTGATTCCGAAGACGAGCAAAAAACAAGATAAGAAGACAACGGCAACGTCCCGATACACCACACCGTACAACATCCCAAAGATGAACCCGTTGAGCGTCCACATGAAAAGCGCTGTCGTCCAACGGTCTTCGGCGCGTTCTTCGTCTGTTCGATAGTCCAACGCCATCGTCGCTCCTCCTCCCTACTTCATACGTTCCCCCCTTGAATAAGTTCCACACAAAAACAGCCAATCCCCGTAGCGGCAGGGACTGGCTGTTTTGTTGGTTACGCTTCGACGCTGTCGGCGTGACCTGCTTTATGCTGTTCGATGACACCGGCGTACCATTTCGCACTATCTTTCCAGACGCGCTCTTGCGTCTCGAAGTCGATGTAGAGAATGCCGAAACGCTTCTCGTAACCGAAACTCCATTCGAAGTTGTCCATGAGCGACCAGAGGTAATATCCGGCGATGTTCATGCCTTCGTCGTTCAAGTCAGATACGGCTGTGAGGTGCTTTTTGACGTAGTCGATGCGTTTATCGTCATGGACTTCGCCGTTCTCAAGCACGTCGTCATACGCTGCGCCGTTTTCTGTGATGATGATTGGAAGATCTGTGTACTCGTTACGTAAGCGACGGATCAGGTCTTTGAATTCGTTCGGGGCGATATCCCAGCCCATGCCCGTCTTGTCGTAATCGGAGTAAGCGGCGACTGTCATGAAGTCGTTCGCTGCGCTGAACTCGACGAGTCCGCGACTGTAGAAGTTGATGCCAAAGAAATCGCACTCTGTCGAGATTGTCTCCATGTCACCTGGTTTGATGAAGTCGTACGAGTGAACGTATTTCGAGAACAAGTTCATCATGTCGACCGGATACTGGCCTTTGAAGACCGGATCGAGGAACCAACGATTCGAGTACCCGTCCGAGTTGTTCTGAGCGAGTTTGTCGTTCGCCGAGTCCGTCTTCGCGTACACCGGTGATAAGTTGAGCGTGATGCCGATCGGTGTCGTCGACTTCATGTCGTTCTTGAGCAATTCAACTGCTTTACCGTGTGACAGCAACATGTGGTGCACGGCGCGGACCGCTTCGTTCATGTCACGATGTCCCGGTGCGTGAACACCGGCATGGTAGCCGAGGAAGCCGGCACACCATGGTTCGTTGTGCGTGATCCATGAGTCGACGATGCCGTCGAGCTCATCGAAACACACTTTCGCGTACTCGAGGAACCAGTCGACCGAGTCGCGGTTCACCCAGCCGCCTGCTTCATGGGCCCACATCGGGAGGTCCCAATGGTAGAGCGTGACAGCCGGCTTGATGCCTTCTTCACGGAGACGCGTCGCAAGCGTCTTGTAGAATTCCATACCGGCCGGGTTGAACTCACCTTTGGCCGGGAAGATGCGTGGCCAGGCGATCGAGAAGCGATATGTGTCAACGCCGAGCTTTTTGATGTGCTGAATGTCTTCTTCATAACGGTGGTAGTGGTCGCAAGCGACGTCACCGTTATGCTTTTCGAACACACGTCCGTCGATGTCACAGAACATGTCCCAGATCGACGGCGTACGCCCGTCTTCGTTGTGGGCGCCTTCGATTTGATAAGACGAAGTTGCCGTTCCGAAGACGAAGTCTTTGTTAAACTGCATAGTCAATTCCTCTTTTCTGTCTAGTTATTCTTTGACCGCACCAGCCGAGATACTGCTGACGATGTATTTCGACAAGAACAAGAAGGCGATCATGATCGGCACGACTGAAATCGCGATACCGAGGTAAAGGGCGCCGAGGTTTTCGGCGACTTGCGAACCTTTCAAGAAGCCCATGAGTACCGGCAACGTGTACTTCTCTGGTGAGAACAAGAGCACGAGCGGCATCAAGTAGTTGTTCCACGAGCCGATGAACGTGAAGATCGACATCGTCGCAACAGCTGGCATCATCATCGGAAGCGCGATCGTATGGAAGATGCGAAGCTCGCTCGCTCCATCGATCCGCGCTGCTTCGATCATACTGACGTGCAGCGTCGCTTGCGTGTACTGGCGGATGAAGAAGACGACGAACGGACTCGCGATCGACGGTATGATGAGCGGGATGAACGAATCGAGAATCCCGAGCGTCTTGCTGATCTCGTAGAAACCGATGAGTCCGAGTTGTCCCGGGACCATCATCATGACGAGCATGAAGATGAAGAGTACGTTTTTCCCTTTGAAGTCGTAGAATGCAAATCCGAACGCAGTCATGGCTGAGAAGTAACCCGAGAGTAACGTCACGAGCACCGCAACAATCAAACTGTTTTTAAATCCGGTCCAAATGTTGATGTAGTCGCTCAAGATCGCATAGTTATCGAGCAGTGATGTCCCTGGGATGAGCGAGAAACCGGTCATGATTTCTCCGTTCGTCCGTGTCGCGTTGACGAGCATCATGAGGAACGGGATGAAACAGATAATCGTCAAGATAATCAAGGCCGTATAGATCAATCCACGGCTAAACCGTTTCTTTTTGACCTTGTTTTTTGGTGGCTCCACGCGGAGAGGTTTCTCCTCGCGCGGCGGCTGTACTTCGCTGTCGGCGAGCATACGCCGTGATTCTGCATTTTGTTCCATTGGTTATGCTCCCTTCTGCGCAGCGCGCTCTTTACGGAACATGCCTTTGAAGACGACCGCCGAGAAGACGAGCGTGATCAAGAACAAGCCGTAAGCAACCGCTGATGCATAGCCGTAGTTGTTATACTTGAATGCTTGGTTGTACAAGTAAAGCACCATCGTGTTCAGTGATCCATCTGGCGCACCGACTCCATCCGTCAACAAGAGCGGAAGGTCGAACAGTTGCAGGCCACCGATGAGCGATGTGATCATGATATACAAGAGAATCGGTTTAAGCAGTGGCACCGTGACGTTCGTGAACATCTGCCAACGGTTCGCGCCATCGATATGGGCAGCTTCGAAGAAGTCTTGCGAAATCCCCGATACACCGGCCATGACGATGATGAACGAGTGACCGAACCACATCCATGTCAAAATGAGTGAGACGGACAGTTGTGCCGTCACCGGTTGCGATAACCAATTGATTGGGTCTGAGATAATGCCGAGTTTCAAGAGCATCATGTTGAGTGATCCGTGCTGCCAGTCAAGCAAGATTCCAAACAAGAGTGCGACCGAACTGATCGTGATCAAGTTAGGAAGATAGAAGAATGAACGGAAGAACGCGAGGCCCTTCAATTTCAAACGAAGATCTGAGAACAAGAGCGCGAGAGCCAGTGCGAGACCGATTTGCAAGGCAAAGTTTATTCCCCAAATCTTAATCGTATTGACGAACGCCTCGATGAAGTATGTGTCTGTCAACAAACGCGCGTAGTTCGCGAAACCGACGACCTCTTCACCCGGGCTGCCGGTATAGTTGGTGAAACTGTAGTACAGGGTCAAGAAGACCGGGTAGATACTGAATGTCAAAAAGACGACCCAAAATGGGGCAATAAAGGCATAGCCGTAACGGTCTAGTTTTTTCACGTCGTGTTACTCCTTCCATAGCAACCCTTAAGGGGGGAAATCCCCCCACGGGTTAGCTTGCTTCAGTCAACTGTAATGTCTGGGTAAGCGTTCTTCGCTTGTTTTTTGAACTCTGCGATTGCTTCGTCTTTCGACTTCTTGCCTTCAACGTATTGGAGGACAGACGCGCCGTAGAGTGTGTCGAGCTGCTGGTCGTATTTCGTTACGATCCCTGGTGTGATTTTATCAGCTTGGTCGAGGAAGAACTCATAGTTGTTCTGTCCGCCGAGGAACTCGTCGCTGAAATCGTCTTTGATCTTATCTGTGACCGGTTTGTAAGAAAGAACGTCACCAGTCTCTTCAGCCCAACCTGTCAAGAACTCTTCGTCTTGCGTCATGAGTTTAACGAAGTCGTATGCTGCTTCTTTGTTTTTCGATCCTTCGTAAACTCCGAGCCATGTGCCGCCCCAGAAGTACGGGCTTGGACCGTTCGTGACTGCCCAGTCACCAGCTGTATCTTTCGCGCTGTCTTTCAAGACGCTGTGGAGACCCCATGTTGGGAGGACGTACGAGAAGACTTGTGTTTCGACTTCTTTGCCGCCTTCTTTAACTTTGATCGGTTTAGACATACCTTCGAACCAAGATGGTGACCATTCTGGAGCGAGTGCCGTGTATTGTTTCTCACGAAGCTCTTTCGCGTAGTCCATGTAGTCGATCTTGTCTTGTGTCAAGACGAGTTCGTTCTTGTCGTTTACCCATGCTTCAGGGTTTGCGCCTTGTGAGAACCAACGGATTGCGCCTTCATCTGGGAACATACGATAGCCTTTTTGTTTCATCTTCTCAGCAACTTCGAAGACGCCGTCCATCGAGCTCATCATGTTTCCGATTTCAGTCGGATCATCCGTGCCGAGCACTTCTTTCGCTAGGCTACGTTTGTAGTAGACACCACCTGGAGTCGTTTGCCATGAAAGGGCGCGCACGTTGCCTTCTTGATCTTTCCCGAGGTCAAAGACGTATGGGATGTAGTCGTCCGCGATTTCATTTACATTGTATGGCTCGTCTGAAAGGTTTTCCCAGTAGCCTGCGTCAACCCATTGCTTAAGGAACGCGATTTCCCCAGTGAATACGTCCGGTGCCCCAACGCCGCTTTCAAGTGCTGGCTTGAGTTTTGTCGGATAGTCAGCGATTGGAACGATTGTCAATTCTACTTTGACGCCGTTGCGCTCTTCGTACGTTTTGATTGGTTCTTTGAGCTCATCTGTGAACGACCAAACTTTTAGAACGTCGTCTTTAGAAGCTGTTTCAGAACCTGAAGTTTCTTCGTCGTTTGAGCACGCGCCCAAGACGCCGACTGATAGTGCTCCGATTGAAAGTAAGCTGACTAATTTTTTACGCATGTGTGAACCCATCCTTTTAATGTTTTTTAGAAAGCGTTTGCAAGAAGAGGTAATAATTTGTCGAAAGCGCTTTCGGTAATGTCGAAATAAAATATCGAAAGCGATTTCGATTTTTTGAGAATGACTTTCGAAATCGCGCTCTTCCCTCTATCCGGTTAAAGGGGAGAGAGCGACTTCGAAATATCATCGGGACTACTCTACTTTTTGACCGGTGCGCATGACAAGCGTTCGATCAATTTGACCGGAATGACGCGACGTTCTGTGAGTCGTTCTTTAGCGGTCATCTGTTCAATCAACAACTCGGCCGCTGCTTCGCCGATCTCGTCCGTATCTTGACGAATCGTCGTCAGCTTCGGCGTGATGTACTTGATCATGTCGATGTCATCGTAACCGATGATCGAGATGTCTTCCGGTACCCGGAGACCATGCTCATGGACGGCTTCAATCGCACCAATCGCCATCTGGTCACCCGCGACGAATACTGCGGTCGGAGGGGTTTCGAGCTGGAGAAGCTTCTCCATCGCTTGTTTACCTTCTTCGACTGAAAAGAATCCGGCGTTGATCAAATAACCTGGTTCAATTGGAAGATCGAGTGCCTGCATGGCGAGCTCGTACCCTTTGATTCGGGTCGCACCGGCGTCAATCGTTCTGTCACCGGCGATATGTGCGATCTTGCAATGACCGAGCTCGTACAAGTGGTTCACGGCTAGACGTGCACCCGCGATATTGTCCGAATAGACGACGCTACAATCCGCGCTGTCCATATCGACGACGACGATCGGGATGTCGCTTTGCATGAGTTCTTGAACTTGCTCATCCATCCGGTCCGAGCAGATGACGACGATGCCGTCAACGGCGCGGTGTTTGAAGTGTTCGAGATAACTCATGTCACGGTTGCGGAGGTTCCTTGAGGCAAACATCAAATCGTAGCCTTGTTCCTCTGTCGCGTGACGGAAACTCTCAATGATTCCGTTGAAGAACGGGTGTTTCATCCCGACTTCGTTCGCTTCCGAGAACATGACTCCGATCGCCCACGACTTCTTCGTCGATAACGACTGGGCGTGCGCGTTCGGCAGATAGTCCATCTCGGCGGCAGCTTTTAAAATTTTGGCTCTCGTCTTTTCGTTTACGTCCTTGTAGTTGTTCAACGCTTTAGAGACGGTCGTGATCGAAAAGCCGGTTTTCTTTGCTAAATCATAGATCGTACCCATGTCAGTCTCCTCTTCCCGAAAGCGCTTTCGGTAACTTGATTGTAGCGCATGAATTTGTAGGAATCAATTCTTTTTCGTGGAATATTTTGAGATTTATTTTTGTGACGTCTTTCTTCTATATAACAGCAACAAGAAAGTTTTTGTCGTCAATGTGTCCGTGTATACAACCAGACAAGATTCGTAAATTTTTGTACCTCGGTCTCGCCGGTCACACCTTTGAACAAACGTTGGAACGGCTTGAGCAATTGCTCGATGACAATTTTCCGAAGCCGCTCTTGATGCAGTTCATACGTGATCGCCTCAAATAAATCCCCTTGTTCTTCCGTCATCAGCACATGCTTTTGGATCCGCTCTGCCATTTTGAGCAACTCTTCTTTCGTGACCAAGTTTTTATCCGTCGTCCCCCGCATTTGATCGACCGTGACCGGGTTCAAAATATGTTCGCCCGTCTCGACCATCCGTGCCGCCATCAGCTCGACGTACGCATACAGGTTGCGGACGAGCTGTTGGATCGAGTAGGCCGTGTTGGTGATGCGAAGTGTGAATAGCACGTGTTGCAACATCCCGTTGAATAGAATCGTCAATTCGATCGAATACGGACGAATCGCTTCGCCGATAATTTCCGTCAGGCGCATGGCGAGCCACTCGATCTCATAGACGCGGTGCTGCAAGACGAGTTTTTTCAGTTCGGGTTCGTTTGCCGACATGATCGACTCGAACAAGGCGTACAGATTACGTTCCTCATTTAACTGAATGAGAATCGAGATCTGCTCAATGAATACGTCTTTATCGCGCTTGTCCCGTCCCATCTGCATCTCGATGCGACGCTGGCCGGCGTCATAGCGCAAGTTCTCAAGGATGTTGGCGACACAGTCCGTTTTCGAGGCGAAGTAGTTGTAGAAAGTCCCTTTCGAGATGTTGGCTCGCTCGATGATTTCTTGGACCGACGTCTGCTGTACCCCATTCTCGATGAACAACGTCATGGCGACGTCCGCGACTTTTCGTTTCTTATCTTTCATATACTGATTACTCCGTTCTGTTTGATTTGTATCCTAAGTATAGCATTTTAAACTCACGGTACAAAATTGTTGATTTATTTGTACAACGGGTATAAAATCATGTCATTGACACTTACTAGTATATAACTATTTATAAAATAAAGGAGCAGTCCAGATGAAACCAGAATTCCAAAAGAAACCGCCGTATCTCATGCTCGCGGTCTTGTTCGTCGGGGCATTCATCGCCTTCTTGAACAACTCATTACTTAACGTCGCGCTCCCATCGATCATGGTCGATTTGGACATCGCCGACTACTCGACCGTCCAATGGCTTGCGACCGGCTTCATGCTCGCGACAGGTGTCCTCGTCCCGGCATCGGCCTACTTGATCACCCGCTTCTCGAACCGGGCGCTCTTCATTACGTCAATGGCAATCTTCACTCTCGGGACGGCGATTGCCGCCTTCTCTCCGACGTTTGGCTGGTTACTCAGTGGCCGGATGATTCAAGCGGTCGGGGCTTCGACGATGGGACCACTCTTGATGAACGTCATGCTCGTCAGCTTCCCGCGTGAGAAACGTGGAACGGCGATGGGCATCTTCGGACTCGTCATGATCACGGCACCGGCGATCGGTCCAACACTGTCAGGCTATATCGTCGAGTATTATAACTGGCGTGTCTTGTTTGAGATGATTCTCCCGCTCGCTATCATCGGACTCGGACTCGCGATTTGGAAAGCCGAGAACGTCATGGTGCAAAACAAAGACCAATCGCTCGACTACTTGTCGCTCGTCTTGTCGACGCTCGGCTTCGGCGGAATTTTGTACGGGGTCAGTTCGGCGAGTTCGGACGGCTGGGATAACCCGATCGTCTTGACGACGATGATCGTCGGTCTCGTCGCTTTGATTGCGTTCATCGTCCGCCAGCTCAACATGGAAAAACCGCTCCTCGACTTGCGGGCATATAAATATCCGATGTTCGCCCTCGCGTCGGTCATCGCGATGGTTAACGCGGTCGCCATGTTCTCAGGCATGATCTTGACGCCGGCCTACGTCCAAAGCGTCCGCGGCATCTCACCGCTCGACTCAGGACTGATGCTGTTGCCAGGTGCCATCATCATGGGGATCATGTCACCAATCACGGGGAAACTGTTCGATAAATTTGGGCCGAAGCTCCTCTCGATCACCGGTCTCACGATCACGGCGATCTCGACGTATATGCTCGCCAACGTCCAGCTCGACTCGACGTATACGTATATCGTTACGACGTACACGCTTCGTATGTTCGGGATGTCGATGGTGATGATGCCTATTTTAACAAACGGTCTCAACCAATTGCCGACGAGCCTGAACCCACACGGCACGGCCATCAACAACACGGCACAACAAGTGTCCGGTGCGATTGGAACGGCTATTTTGGTGACAATTATGAACTCAGTGACGCGGACTGAAGCCGAGTCACTCATGACCGGCGTCGACCCGTCGACACTCACTGAGAGCGGGATGGGCGCGTTAACGCAACAAGCGCTACTGTCAGGGATTCAAGTGTCGTTCTACGTCGCATTAGGGATGAACATCCTAGCGCTCATCTTGGCGTTCTTTGTGAAACGGGTTGATGTTCGAAACCTTGATTTCAAACAAGAAGATATAAACAAAGAATTGAAACGCGCAAACTAAACAAACATGAAATTAATTTACAGGCAAATGGACGAATCTCTGAGGAGGTTTGTCAACAGCGGTTTAAAATTCCTTCTTAATAACGGATTAAAAATCCCTTTTTTACACGTTACTCTTGGAAACTATCGACACGGGTCGGCTGGATGCCGGCCCGTTTCTTTTCCCTCATCCGATATGAATCTCCCCGAATGTTAAAAGTGGTCGCATGATGAAGAAGGCGATCTAAAATTGCGGTTGCCAAAACCTCGTCACCAAATATTTTTCCCCATTCAATATATGACTTGTTTGAAGTCAGGATGATCGAGCCTCTCTCATATCTCTTCGAGATGATTTGAAACAGCGCATTCGCACTGATGGGGTCGAACGGAAAATAACCGATTTCATCTAGAATGAGTAGCTCGGATCGACAGTACCTTTTGATGATACGAGGAAGAAGGCCAGATTTCTCTGCTTTTTGACACTCCTCGACAAAATCGTTCGCGGTAATGAACGAAGTCCGATAACCTTTCGTGACAGCTTCCGCAGCGATTGAAATTGCCAAGTGTGTCTTCCCCACCCCCGGTGGGCCCAATAATAATACATTGAAGCCGTTATCGATGAACCGACAGGTCATCACCTCCCTGACGCGCTTTTCATTGATGCTCGGCTGAAACGCAAAGTCGAAGTCTTCTAGCGTCTTAAAATAGGGGAGTCTGGCACGTTTTATTCGTTTCGATAGCTCTGTTGACTCACGGTGTTCGATTTCCGTCATCAGAATACTGTTTAGAAAGTCCGAATATGCTACATTATTCTTGGAGGCATCTTCAAGGATTCCTTCAAGCTGGTTGGCCGACAATTGCCATCCAACTTTTTCTAAGCGTTCAGTGAGAAGGTCCGTGTTCATTCGTGATCGCTCCTTTCGAACTGTTCGTACACTTGAAGGGAACGACGTTCCACTTCAGGAATATCGGGCTGGAGACGACGGGTCGGCAAACCTTTTTGAGTCGTTTCTAGCCCTTTGTAATGCTCTAAATTTAATTGATACTTCAAGTTCCCGGAGGCAATCGGATGTTGGGCGATTTGTTCGCCATCAGCGTAGACCTCGAGATGATGGTCAAGGGTGATTCTAATTCGTACATGCTGTCCGACGAACCGGAACGGAACTGAATACTGTCGTCCTTGGTAGGACACAAAACAGTCTTTGCTTACTTGACGTGTTTCCCAGCGATGTACCGGATAATGCGGCTTCAAATGTCCTGGTGCTAGAAAACCTTGTTCAACCTCGAAGCGTTTCTCAGGTGACTCTTTCGTCGTATCGTTTTTCTTTTTATTGGCCGTGTTTTGTAGCCACTCCAGGACGTCACGATTCAATTGTTCCAATGTCTTTCCGATACGTCGTTTGAAAAAGTTCTGTTTCATATAGCCGAATGAGCGCTCGATCTTCCCTTTCGTCTGTGCCCGTCTGGGCTTGCACGCCTTCGGCGTAATCCCATAATAGGCTAAGAAATCTTCGAATTTCTGATTGAACTTGATACCGTTTGGATTGTGGCTGATGACCGCAGTTTTCATGTTGTCATAGAGAATCTGTTGCGGTACGCCATTGAAGAAGGCGAACGCATTCATATGGCACTTCATCAGAGTCTCCAGCGTCATGTCGGTTGTGAACTCGATGTATCGCATTCTTGAATACCCGAGGATGATGGAGAAGGCATATACCATACGCATTTCACCGTCTACTTCATACATCCCGGCATCACTCCAATCCATCTGTCCCTGTCGTCCAGGCGGTGTTTCAAACCTGACGGTAGCCTGCTTTTTAGGCTGAAGTCTGTAAGGTCTCACGTACTCTCTCAGAATCGTCATTTTCCCTTCATAGCCTAGCTTTTGAATCTCATCGAACAGAACCTCGCAATTGGTTGTACCTTCTTTTATACGTTCGTTTATGTAGTCTTTGTAGGGTTCGAGTTTTCCTTTCCTCTTTTTCCGCTTCACTTTCGTAGGTGCATTTTCCATCTTCAAATACTTTCGGATTGTCTTAGGATCATATCCCGTCTCGTCAGAGATGGCTTTGATTGTCCATCCTTTGCTTCTTAACTCACGAATCATAAAAAATCCCTCACTTCGGATCATGTCTCACACTCCATTTTCAGGTTGTCAGAATCATTATCCGTTAATTTGAGGGATTTTTAATACGTTGATATAAGGGATTTTAACAGCGTTGATTACAGAGGTTCGTCCATTTGCCTGTAAAAACGATATAAGTCACTTAGAAATGTCAATGCTTATGATACTGATTATGCCTTTTCAATCCACGCACCTACACGAGGTGCGACCTTATCCTCGCGTTCTTCGTGAAACGGGTCGATGTATTTCAATCCACGCACTCACGTAGAGTGCGATCTCGGAATCAGGACGTGCCTTATAGACATAGCGATTTCAATCCACGCACTCACATGGAGTGCGATTGCTCGCGGCAATCGACGAGTTCAACGACCGTTTATTTCAATCCACGCACTCACATGGAGTGCGATCGGGAACAAAACGGGAACACTATCACGTTAAATAAATTTCAATCCACGCACTCACATGGAGTGCGATGCCTCAGGAGGTGCTAACTAATGCGGAATGGTCATATTTCAATCCACGCACTCACATGGAGTGCGATGCCTCAGGAGGTGCTAACTAATGCGGAATGGTCATATTTCAATCCACGCACTCACATGGAGTGCGATGTCTATCGTGTCGGACACTGGCAGCAGCAAAGGGGATTTCAATCCACGCACTCACATGGAGTGCGATGAGCGCCGTCTACAAATTCCCAAACCAAATTTTATTTCAATCCACGCACTCACATGGAGTGCGATGATAAGACGAACATGAGTAGACGCAAAGCAATTATTTCAATCCACGCACTCACATGGAGTGCGATAGGCGATTTCATGGCGTCATCATCTTTTACAGGTATTTCAATCCACGCACTCACATGGAGTGCGATTAACTTCGTCGCAATTGGTTCAAATGTCGACGAAATATTTCAATCCACGCACTCACATGGAGTGCGATGCCTACAATTATGACTCGGAGTTGCCGGAAGCAATTTCAATCCACGCACTCACATGGAGTGCGATGGCGCGTCATGGCTAACACGGGGCTTTACAGACATTTCAATCCACGCACTCACATGGAGTGCGATAGGGTGGTCTAAGTGAGCATATCGCGCTCCATGTATTTCAATCCACGCACTCACATGGAGTGCGATCAGCTTCACGTTACAAGGACAAGGGCAATTCACAATTTCAATCCACGCACTCACATGGAGTGCGATCAGCTTCACGTTACAAGGACAAGGGCAATTCACAATTTCAATCCACGCACTCACATGGAGTGCGATCAGCGCCGTGTACATCTGTAGCGTCGCGGATTCATTTCAATCCACGCACTCACATGGAGTGCGATGCTCACGGCAGTGGTCGAAGACTCGGTTTTTATATTTCAATCCACGCACTCACATGGAGTGCGATGGTATGCGATGTCGAAGTAGTGCGTCGGGTCGACATTTCAATCCACGCACTCACATGGAGTGCGATGGGGAGCCCCGTATGGGACGCCACCCGCCCGGCCGCCATTTCAATCCACGCACTCACATGGAGTGCGATGTGATGAAGTATCGTGATGGATTGAACAGTGACGAATTTCAATCCACGCACTCACATGGAGTGCGATCTGCGTGCTCATAGCCCCAGTCAACACCGGCATAATTTCAATCCACGCACTCACATGGAGTGCGATGACGAAGTACAACCGACTCGCTAAGGTGGAGCAAATTTCAATCCACGCACTCACATGGAGTGCGATCCGAGAGGACGCCCTCACGTTTCAAGCGCGCGTTATTTCAATCCACGCACTCACATGGAGTGCGATCTCGGTGATGGCGATTCTCCTAGCTCTAGCCCGGCTATTTCAATCCACGCACTCACATGGAGTGCGATGGCGGATAGGTGATACGTCTCGCCCCAGTAGCTATTTCAATCCACGCACTCACATGGAGTGCGATTCGAGAGATTTACTCTTACATTGCAGACAAAATATTTCAATCCACGCACTCACATGGAGTGCGATTGCAACAGATGGTCGCGGACTTGGAGATCGGTCTATTTCAATCCACGCACTCACATGGAGTGCGATGGCAAACGCTACGAGGGCGACGCCATCATCACGATTTCAATCCACGCACTCACATGGAGTGCGATTCTGTGATGGCAATTCGTCGCGCGCGGGCTCGGCTATTTCAATCCACGCACTCACATGGAGTGCGATTCGGAAATGACTCGGTGGCACAACACGTGGATATTTCAATCCACGCACTCACATGGAGTGCGATGGGGAATGGGGCGAGCTTGGCGGACTCATCTTCAAATTTCAATCCACGCACTCACATGGAGTGCGATAGCCGATTTAAGCTAAAAAAACCGACTAAAATAAATGTGATAAACAATATTACCTATTTTTGTATTCCGAAGACTAGATTCGTTGATCTTTCATTCAAAAACTTTATAAAAACCAGGTGCGAACCTCTCTAGAAAATGATGTGCACTTCAAGTTCGCACTCACTGAAAACACCTTCATCTTTAAAAAATGAGAGGGCCTTCCAAATCTAAAGATTCTTTCACTCCATAATGCTCTACTTTAGATACATGTTGGTTCCCAAGTCTATAAAAACGAAGACTATCACGGTCTACGTCTACAATCTCTTGTAACCGCAATTTCAAGGTCGTAAATTCTGTCTGATCAACGATACATTCAAACACACTATTCTGAACTCGCTGACCGTACTGCTGACAAACTTTTGCTACTTGTCTAAGCCGTTTCGTGCCTCCGGGTGAGATAGTATTCACATCATATGTCACTAAAACGAGCACATGCATCCCTCACTTATGCAAGAAAGTTGGATATTCCTCTAAATCTCCACGCAAATGTCTAGCCAATAGCAAGGCTTGCGCGTAAGGTACGAGTCCCCACATCATTTTTTCTTTTAAATAAGGATGCTGAATCATCTCCTGTTTTCTCTTCTGCCATGCTGAGAGGAAGACTTTGCGCCCTTCTTCAGTCATGAGTACAGCACCATTTTCTTTTTGAACGAAATGTTTCGCTTGAATTACTTTCATATTTATTAGTGAAAGTACGAACCGATCCGCATAAATCCCTCTCAACTCTTCCATCAAGTCAAGAGCCAGCGAAATCCGTCCTGGACGTTCCCGGTGCAAAAATCCGACGTACGCATCGAGACCAACTGCTTCGAGTGCAGCGCCAGTATCGCGTGCCAACAAGCTATAGGCGAATGACAACATCGCATTCACGCGATCAAGTGGTGGTCTTCTCGAACGTCCTTTGAACACGAACTCTTCTTTCTGCTGAAGAATCATGTCATCAAAAAGTTGATTATAATGAACCGCCACTTTCCCTTCAAGACCTCGTAATCTTTCCAGATCTCCGCACTCACGAATTTCTATTAGCTTTTTCGAGAAGTATTGCGATGTTTCCTTGAAGCGTGTAACGTCAACCCGCATCGGATAGTCGCGAGTCGTCCGTTCAAGCATCCATTTTTGATTGTATACTTTTCCGAGAATAAAATTCCGAGCGAGTTTTACCGATTGAAGTTCACAGTCAGATTGTCGATACTGCGTTTTGCGTAACACGACATTACCTTTACTTTCTCCGATGACACGTGCTAAAAATCGACCGTTCTTTGTCATAAACGTTAGAGGCACATCGTTCTCGGCGCAATACCCCATCAATGCAGGACTAGCCCCGGTATATCCGAACGTAACGATTCCTTCAAGGTTATGGAGAGGCACTCGCCCTAAAACTTCGTCGTCTTTCTTTACTACTACATTCCCGCCATCAAGAGCAAGGTATGCATCCGATTGGTTCACGAATAGCGTATTCAACATCTTTTTCAATCCCGAAGTCTCCTCTCCATATACTCACTGACACTCTCTCGAACCATCAATTCTGGCAAGCAGATATTTTGGAGAGAACAACTTTTACAATGCGGTCCCGTTTTTACTTTTGGAGTATGTCGCCGCCTATAGTAGTCGTTCATTTTCTCAACGATCTCCCTAACTTCATGTTTCAAACTTTCCGATAGCAGTACCGGATGACGATGCTTCGTTTCATTGTAGTAAAGATAACCTTCGGTGATTTCACATAAAAACATCTCTTCCAGACAGATGGCTTGTGCAGCCAACTGAAGTTCGTCTTCTTTTCCCACTTTCGGTTTCCCACGCTTATACTCAACGGGAATGGGTCGATACGTACCAGGGTTTCCATACAAAGAGACCCCTGCTGGATCTTGGACAAATTCAACGATATCGCACTGGCCGCTAACGTTTAACACTTCTGACTTAATTGCCATCCCTCGCACAATTAGTTTATCTTTCCGTTTTTCACGCGCGAACGGATCGTTCGCTTTTTTGTGCAAGTGTTGCCCTTCAATGGTTCGAGAATTCTCTTCCCATTGCTGTTCGATGTGGATGAGCGCCCACTGCCTCGGACAAAATTGAAAGTGTTGAATGCCCGACAACAACAAATAGGAATCGTCTTGTTTATAATCCATCCAACACTTCAGGTTCTAAGCCATCAAGTGGAGCAATATGAATTTCATAATCCGAAAAGTCTTTTGGCTCTTCTGTCGTCGGATTTACCGAAATGGAACGGTGCACTTTCGCAGACGAATATTGTCCTAATTTCGAACTATGTTCCCACCAATACACTTTATGAACCTCCATGCTTCCTTCAGGACGAGCGGAAGAAGCATCATTTTCAAACAGTGTAACAAGAACCTGTTTTAATTTTTCTGCATCTTCTTTCGTAAAATTCGTCTTTTCAGCAAGTTGAGTATTAATGCTTCCATTCAACACATATACTCCGTGATCGACGCGGTGTTTCATTCCCATTGTGTCAGAGCCACGTTCTTTTCCACTCTCAGAGTTCACACTTTTTGTAATCTGCATACTCGTAATATCAATCGGTGCAACGCTTGTTGCCGTATGAATAGAGACAGGTCCTCGCACACCGATCGACACCCCAGATTTTTCACCTTTGAACGCGAACACTTGGCCAAATGAACGCACGTCCATCCAAGTCGCACATGCTTCTTGAGCGAACTGGTCACCCATGCCTTTTCCTTTCATCAATTTCTTCAGCTCTTCATTTCCCTCGGCACGGTCGCGTAGACTCTCGTAACTATCCGAACGACGGTCATTCGATTGTACAAAAATCGTCTCTCCCATATCTTGTAGACGGTTGCGAATTTTACGTTTGATGGCAACATCTGAAATCTCGCCGTAGCCATCATAATTTTGACGTGGACGATTTCCATTGAGCGGGTCTCCGTTCGGATTCGCTTTCGAAACAGATAACACAACAGTAAAATCGATTTTATGGTCTAGTACGTTCATGCTTCAACACTCTCCTCTTTGGATGTTTGCGTTTCTTCACGCTTCTGATACAAATCATGTCGCTGACTGTAGAAACCTAATAAGTATTTGCCAGACAAAGGCTTATTCGTAAAATCACTCGGATCGATTTGTGCCCCAACCTCGTCAATTAAACGATTGATGTACGTTAATTTTGTTCCGAGCTTAGCCTGATACGGCTGAAGTGCACTTTGAATCGTCATCCACGTCCGAGCCGGATTTTGAGAAAATGCATTCATATAACGGATTGCATTTGTGGCACGTTTTTCATTCCCTAGCGCCCGACGTTCCAAATAATCAGCAAGTGCCAATAGCCGTCCAAACAAATAATCTCGATCTGTCATGTCTTGATTCAATGCCATGTTCATCCCTTCTTTCTTGTTAATCATTCCGCAGGCAATTTGTAGCGTTTTCTCCCATTCCCAGTTTTCCATACCAATCGGATTCGATGCTCGCTGAGTCAAACTACGTCGAATATCGTCCGGTACGCCACGTCCATCTACTACACAAGGAATCAACCGCTCGACAGTTGCTTTGATTAATTTTTCATTAGCACGCGGTCCATAGGCCATTGTTGCAATATCGTTCAAAGCAGGTGCACCAATGAATACTCGTCGTTTCTTCTCGCTATCAAAGTAGGTGTACTCCCATGGATGTTCCGTATGCCATGCTTCAAGTCGACTAAAGTAGTGCTCTTGGTCAAATGAACGGTAATAAAGGATCGCCAAACGACCTGTCGTTGCCGCATCTAGTATTAAAATATTCACGGTTTGTCGAGGTAACTTTCTTTTATAACCGATTAGTGCGTCAGAAAATGCTCGTGCACCGCCCTGGTTCGTATCGAATACTTCTTTCTCCTCCACATCGTCAAACAATGCAGCAAGTGAGAAAGTCGAATCAACTGCACTTGGCATCTCCGTCGCTTGACTCCCCCAAACCAGAAAGACACGTTGATCAATCATTCTTCCTTGTCTTTGAATGAGCCATTTCAAAGCGTTATGCGCTTTTTGTGATACCTCGTAACTAATCGAGGCAGCTTCAGAAGATTTATCGAATCGACCTCGAAAAGTGAATCCGCTACTATCATTTGCAGAAATGAGTTTAGCTTTGTCTCCAGCATTCCGAATCTTATTCGCGTGTTTCGTCGACCCAACTTTTTGTTGTCCAGTAACGAAACATAAGGTGGATTCACCTGCCTGCTCGGCATAATAATCAATAAAGGATTGGTAAAACTCAGGATCTCGCCATGGCTCTTGGTTCAATTGTTCAGACGAATGGACATGAAAACGGATAAATGCCCCTTCAAGCCCCCCTGTCACAACAGAGTAAATCAAAGGTTTCTCCTCTTTCTCTTTCCACGTCCATTTCAACGTCCCATCAGTCTCTGCAAAAAGCACCTTCTCGTCCACTAAATCTTCAATGAGTCGTCCCTTTTGCAAATACGAATAGATGCTCTTCAACCGATCAAATCCATAAGAGGATTCAGACCATTTTTTCAAGTTATCAATATAAACCAGATGCGCATTATCTTTTTTATACACCCCGCCAAATGCTTCATAGTCTCCAGCCACATAAGGCAATTTGTCATGTAACGGATACGGTGCGACGACACTCCCTGCTCGACTAGATGAATCTTCGGTACTTGGAATCAATGTGTTTCCGTTACCCTTCTCGATCACTTCAGCCGAGTGGAATTCGCCACTTGGCGTTATGTTGACAGTTATGTGCGCTGTTTGCGTCGTATGAGAAATCGGGAGTAACGTGAACGTCTTGCCTTCCCAACGACTTTCTGGCTTACCTACTTCATCAAGATGTTGATTATACGTCTCGTATAGTTGTTGCCACACGCTCATACATTCACCCTCCTATAGTTGTTCATACAACAACTCTGCTGACTCAATATCCTCTTCTATAAATGTTTTCGCCTGCATTTTTTTAATTGGTTGGACGAGTGAACAGTCTTCTGGTCTTGTGAATGTGATCACCCCGTCTTTCATCACTGGTTGCCACAAGCGAACGGCAAGTTCATCGACACCCGTCTCATCTGGATAATTGAAGCCATGCACCATTGTCCCAAAGTGAAGATCAACTCCGTCATAGAAGCCTTCTCCTTCATCAAACTCGATGGGCTCCACGTAGGCTTGACACTCTCTCGCCCCGAGGAAGATGTCTCTACGACCCCCGGCTTCAAGCGAGCGTTTTAAAATGGCATAGTGTTTTCCTTCATTTCGATCAAACGCCAAGTCCGGGCGATGTGAATTAAACTCAAAATGAGCTCGAACGTGATAGCACACATCGCGCAAGTACGTGTAGTGTGCTAAAGAGTTCCCACCGCCGTACTCAATTGGACGCATCCCTTTCGATTCCATCTTGATCGGATTCATGATTCGAATCGCATCGACGACCATGACAATTGTCGGTTTCCAATAAATCGATTCGACAATTCCTTTGATAGCTTGATACGTCGGAATTTGATACGACATTTTCTCTCCGCCCAGTTTAGTCAGTGGATCCGTAAACAAGGCATAATTTCCGTAAACTTTAAACTCAATCGAATTTCGCATAATACTCTCCTTTCATCACATAAATAGACCTTGCATCTCAGAATCTTGCGAAAGATTTAAACCGTACTGTTCATCGTATGCCGATGGTTGGAGCACGAGCAATCTTCCTTCAAGTAGAGAAACAAGTCCTCCACTCCGTTCAAGTATTTGTCTTTCATGGTTATAAATGCTGATTGTGTATTGTTGAGACTCTTTTAACCACTTCCGCGCATCATCCCAGTTGACGTCACCATTCAACAGTGCAATCAACTCTTTTCCTTTGTCTCCATAAGGTACGAGTACGTCATCTGTCAGTTGCTCAATCACGTGAAAGTTGTCAGCCACGGTTCGATGACGAGCGACCAATAGTAGTGGCGTGTCACTCACTTGATGTTGATTCGCATTTCCTTTGAATAGCATAGGCGCAAGCGTTTCAGCCGAACCTTTTACTGGGTAATCTAAATCAACTTCACGGAGCTGATAAAATTCTTGAAAATATCGCTTCATCGCAAGCGGGGATAGTAACTCTCCACCATAAGCGTTTGGATCTCGCTCTAGATCGACAACAAGCCGCTTTACAATTTCCTGTCCTTTTGCGATATCCGTTAATTTAGAGACATTTTCCTCAATGTGATTGATCAAGTAGACCGTTTGCCTTTCTACTTCACCATGTCGATTACAACGTCCGGCCGCCTGCGCGATTGAATCAAGTCCTGCGAACGAACGAATGACACACTGAAAACTAACGTCAACTCCTGCTTCAATCAGCTGGGTGCTAATACAAATCACTCGCTTGCCCTGATCGAGTCGGCCATTGATTTCTTTCAAAATGCACTTTCGGTGAGCGGCACACATCGATGTGCTCAAGTGATACACTTCGTCTTCAGAAAACGATTGTTTCAATGATTCATAAAGCTTACGGACAACCGTTTTTGTATTTAAAATGATGAGAACGCTTTGATTGATGGCGGCCTTGTCTTGCACGAATGAACCGAGTCGCTCCGTATCAAAGTCGTCTGAAACAACTTCAATCTCTGTTCGTTTGAACGCTTCAATCACGGCCGGCAACTCGTGAATCATTTCTCCGTCACTCGTTAACCGATGTTTCACAAAATCCAGTGCCGGTTGCGTTGCCGTACATAAAATCACACTCGAACTTAGTCCGTTTTTTAAGAAGTTCAGTGATTCATTAAATAACGATACGCATTTGGTCGGAACTTTTTGAACTTCATCAAAAATCACAATTGCTTCACTTAAGTGATGAAGACGACGCGTGTTACGATTTCCTTTGGCGTAAAACGTGTTCAAGTATTGGACCATTGTCGTAAAGATAATCGGGGCGTCCCAGTTGTCTTTTGCTAAATTCAATTTCGCCTGTAGATTCATCTCATCTTCCGAAGCGTCATCTAACTGAACGACGTTCGAGTGGTGCTCGACGATTTCTTCAGTTTTTAAAATCGATCGCGCGACCTGAGCGTTCTGTTCGATAATTGTCGTGAACGGGACGACGTAAATAACTCGTCGTTTATGATAGTGAACAGCATGGTGAAGGGCATATCGAAGACTCGCTAGCGTTTTCCCTCCCCCTGTCGGAATCGAGAGCGTATAAATCCCACTTGGTTGCTTAGCATGTTGCATTGCTTGCTCTGACATTTTCTGTCGTAACGCGTTAATCGGAGAAACTTTTGACGAGGTACTCAATCCTGTTATATGTTGCTCTAAGCGCTCTTTGTAGAGAAACAGATTATCTATGAGGCCCGAATCGATTTTATTTTCCTCGAACTGTCTTGTATTCGTTCGATCGGCGTCAATCAAAATACTAAAGACTAATTTTGTAAGAAATGAGGAATTTGGTACTGTAGCACCGATCCGTTTCAAATAGTTCCATAATTGTTGATTGGCAACTTCAACGTAGTCATTGAAGTCAGTTTCTGAGATAACTTCGTCAAAGAATCGATGTTTACAAACCTCATACTCTTCGAGTGTTTTCACTTCTACTCGTTGAAGAAAAGGCGAGTCCTCACCCTGGACGTAATCATGAAGATTTCCGTGATGAGAGATGATCGCATTGCTTACAATCTCACCTAATAGTTGATTTGGTGATTTCCCTTTTAACTTGTCGAATAATAAGCGACCACCGGCCGTAGCATGGTCTACTTCTCCACGCCTCACCTTCTCACCCGACACAGCTCGGCGTATGTAATCTTGAAATGTGTCGCTGTATTTCCCCATATCATGAAGTAACGCCGCAAGACCACACACTTTCGAGAGTCCAAGCGGATCTCCCCATTGCTCAGCTAAACATTTTGCATCGAGCAAATGCTGACGAACTGACTGAATCTCTCCATCTTCTATACGAACATGAGCAATAAACTCCATAACCTCATCCTTTCTTCAGCACTAAAAACATTCCATAAAGCTGGTATACGCACCTTCATTTTATTACATTATTTTACTTTAGGTGGTTACTTTTTCTTTTAAGGTACAAACAAAAAAAGCGACTTTCGCCGCTTTAAATCATTTCACTCGCTTCACCGTCACATACTCTTTCAACAAAAAGTTGATGCGATCGACTTCATACGGCTCAACTTCTTTTCCTAACTCAATCATTTCTTCATGTTGCGGATGGTTCGGATCATTTAAAATCTCTTGCAGGTGTATGTTTCCAGCCATGCCACCGATGTCCTCGAACGGCGTCTCGCCCTCCCACTCCGTCACCAACGGATGCGGGTGCGGATAATCGGCGATGACTTTCTCCAGAGTCAGTTCATGTTGCCAATCGTCCCCATAGTCGTACGTGTAGTAGAGTGTTTGATGGGACTCGATGATACTCGGGAGCTTCACGTTTTTCATGTCCCGGACCGTTACTTGCTTGAACCGTTCCAATAGGTTCGTTTCAAATTCGCTCAGCTTTGACTGAGCCTTTAAATACGCGAGACGATCTTTGTGTTCATACACTTCTTCAGGATTTAACACGAAGCGGAACGTCGGGTTACGTAAATCGTCCTCGAATTTTGCCAAATGTGAATCTTCCCACCACATGACGAGTTGAATCGCGTCATGAAGCCGTTTGAAATTCGTCTCGGCCGGGATGATGAACCGGCGCCATACAGGGGTCGGACTCCCCAGCAATTTAATCTGGAATTGATATGCTGTAAACATGTGGTACCGCCTCTCTAAATCGATTGTTCTCGAACATCTGCCCGTCTAGGTTGCTCCGGGTCAAGCAACCGAATTTGTTGCTCATAATACCACTGCACCACATACTGACCTGCGACTGCAACTATAAAAAATAAGCCGAGGAGTGGGCGACCTAATAGAACCATGACAAATAAAATCAAGCTGGGTAACACCATGAACAAAAATGTCCACATATACTGACGACTAATCAATCGCTTGACGTTCGCCTCAGGCGCCATACTCCGCGCAAACTGACTCTCCTTATAATGGAGCCATCCCGTCACAACGATAGACAAGATAACCCCAATTCCGAGCCCGATATAAAACTGTCCGATTTGATATGCGAGTATAAACGTCAAAACGAGTAATAGAGCGAGACTAATTTGAGAACGATTTCGTTTCTGTTGATGCCGTTTTAGCGCTATGGCACGTGCTTGTTTATCCATTCCCCTCACCTCAATTCTAATCTACGACACAAATTTGGATTATGTTCCCTTTTTAGCTAAAATTAATGATTGCGACTCTGAATAATATGGTATTATCTGTATAGTTTATTCAATCGAATCGGAGGATGTCTTGATGAAAAAAGTGCTCGCGTTTGGCTTAGCTATGATCTTGATTTTAACTTCATGCTTCACCTTCGAAACAGCGGTCGAGGCCGCGCCAAAGAAAGAGAATCGTGCTATTATGGGAGCATCGACTTTAACTCCTCAACAGATGGCAGACTACGTGAAAGCGAAAAATCCTAGAACCGTCCGCCTTCATGGCGTGACAGTCGAAGAGCTCGCCAAACTGTTCGTCATCATCGGCGCAAAAGAAGGCGTCCGCGGGGACGTCGCCTTTGCCCAAGCATTGAAAGAGACAGGTTACTTCCGCTACGGCGGGGACGTCCTCCCGAAGCAGCACAATTACTCAGGGATCGGCACAGTCGGTAACGGGGTCAAAGGGCATTTCTTCCGCTCACCGCACCAAGGCGTAACAGCACAGATTCAACATTTGAAAGCATATGCTTCTAAAGAAGCGTTAAACTCGACCCGCGTCGACCCGCGCTTCCATTATGTGAAACGAGGCTCTGCGACGACTTGGCCGGCCTTGCATCGTAAATGGGCGATGCAACCGTCGGGCAATTATGGGACGGACATCCTCTCGATCTATCGGGAGATGGGACGGACCCAAATCCGGGTCGCCAAAAAATGAACGAATGATCATGACTTATAGGGGTGAACGATAGTGACTTGCAATCAAGTACGGTTATTCAGCGGACTCACGCTTCTCGTAACGGGCGTCGTCTTGCTACTTAAACGCTAACAAGCATTCAGAGCATCTGCTCGGATGCTTTTTTTGTTCATCGAGTAAAATGAAGAGACGAGATCGCATGCCGGCTCGACCGTCGATAAGGAGGAACATCACATGTCAACTTGGGATCAACGTTTTGATACGGATGAGTATGTCTATGGAGAAGAACCAAATGAGTTCGTGAAGCAACAAGCGCACTTGTTCAAAAAAGGAATGACCGTTCTCGCAATCGCCGAGGGAGAAGGCAGAAATGCCGTTTGGCTCGCGGAGCAAGGACTCCACGTCGAAATGTGGGACTATTCGCAAGTCGGGTTAGACAAAGCCACACGTTTGGCCGAACGTCGCGGCGTGACGCTGCAAACCCGTCTCGTCGATTTGGCTGAAGCGAACTGGCCTGAACAGGCTTACGATGTCGTTTTATGTATATACGGTCATTTCCCGAAAGAAGTGAAAGCGGCTGTCTTTACCGGGATTGAACGCGCATTGAAGCCAGGAGGCTACTTCGTGACAGAAGTGTATAGTGAAGAGCAACTCGCTTATGGGACGGGCGGACCAAAAGAAAAGGCGCTCTTATACACAACGCATGATTTCTCCAGTTTCACCGACTCACTCAACACGTGCCACTTGTTTGAAGGTGTTGTGGAACGACACGAGGGAAAACTTCATCAAGGTACATCCGCGATCATTCAATACATCGGTCAAAAACGCACAAACGCCGAATCTAGCGAAAGCTGATTCGGTGTTTGTGTCTATCGACAACTGTTTACATACGAAGCGTAAAGCGCGCCCGAAAACAAATACGCCCTGCTTCCGGTGAACACACCGTAAGCGTCCCCTCATGAAGCAACATGATTTGACGTGCGATCGATAACCCGAGCCCGTCGCCTGGTGTCTCACCTCGTGATGCATCGACACGGTACGTCCGGTCGAACAATTGATCCATCGCATCGATTGTCTGTTGTGCCGTCCCGTTACAGAGTTGCCATTCAACCACTGTTTCCTGTTGCACGAGTGTCAGTTCAATCGGGTTTTCATCCGTCGCATATTTTAACGCATTCGACATCAAATTCTGAAAGACACGGATAAGTTGCTCTTGGTCAGCTTCCACATAAACATCCGGTTGAACGTTCACAGTTAAACGGTGTCCCTTTTCAGCAAACAACGGTTGTAGTTCGTGAACCAATTGGCTTGTCAACAAGCTGATATTCAAGCGATGTTTCGATAACGTCACTTGTGAGGAATACAATCGATTCACATCCATCAGTTGATCGAGAAGGTGTTCGAGCTGTGCCGTTTTTTCATGTAATACGTTGAAGTGACTTTGCTCTTGATCTGTCCATTCCCGTTCAGTGTGTAGCAGCTGGACATAACCGCGAACGCTTGTCAGCGGGGTGCGCAAATCATGGGACAAGTTGGAGAACAGTTGGTTCCGTTCTTCCTCATGCGCCCGCTCTTTCTCGAACAATTGATGCAACTGCCTCGACATTTGGTTGACGCTCTCTGCAAGCGTAGCGAGTTCATCTCGTCCCGTCACTTCAACGGTTCGTCCAAGATCTCCGTTTGCGATTTGTTCAATCTCATTTGATAAATCCGTGATTTTTTGCAGCGTCTTTCGCATCATTAATGAAAAGCCAATCACAAAAATGATAATTGTAATAAATGTCACGCTTAAGAAAGCAAGATTATAAATCAACGGATCAGGCGTGGTCTCGTTCTGAATATAATACAAGCTAATCGAGTAGCCCATGATTAAAAATACGATTGTGGCGATAAGTGCGTTGATTAATATAATTCCGATTAATTTAACGAGTAACCGGTCCCATTGTCGTTTTTTCATAGGCGGTATCCCACGCCCCATACCGTTTTAATGTACGAAGGTTTCCGCGGCGTCTCTTCAATCTTCTCACGAATTTTCGTGATATGGACCATGACCGTATTGTCGACCTCGAACGCATCTTCGCCCCAAACCGCCTCATAAATCTGTTCGACCGTCAGCACTTGATTCGGATGACGCATGAAGTAGGCGAGGATATCAAATTCTTTCGGTGTCAGCCGAATCGAAGTGTCCCCTTTCGTGCATTGTCTTGTTTGAATATCGAGTGTGACGTCATCAAAGATGAGTACACCGGACTGGGCCGACTGGTCAGCACCGTAGTCCCGGTAGCGTCGAAGTAGCGACTTCACGCGAAGTGTCACCTCGAGCGGATTGAACGGCTTCTTCATATAATCGTCTGCGCCAATCGAGATGCCTTGCATCAAATCCAAATCACTTGTCTTTGCTGTCAGCATGAGGATTGGCATGAACTGCGTCTTGCGAATTTCAATACAGGCCTCGATGCCGTCCATGACGGGCATCATCCAATCAAGGATGAGTAAATCGATGGCTTCGTGTGCGACGACGTCGAGCACTTCTTGACCCGTCTTTGCAAATCGCAAGGCGTATCCTTCGTTTTTTAAATAAATGGCGAGCAACTCGCGGATTGCCTCATCGTCATCGGCAATCAGAATTGTCGGTTGTGGACGCATTCTCTTCCCCCTCACATCGTGCAATACGTGTTGACAGACGAACTTGGAATTCATCTTTTTAAACTAGCGTAGCATCTTTTACATTTCGCATACACTTTCGCCTGTGAAACGGCAAAAACATGCAGACTCATGTTTTAGTTATTACCTATATGAAGTGTATCGAGCGCATCACAACGCATTCTGTCGAACTTCTTAACATTTCTTAAGACTCCGCTAAACACTTCTTACGCTTATCGCTCCATACTAGACGTTAGAAGGAGTGACTCGATTGGAAACAATACTTACACAATACGTGGTGCTCGCAATCGGCATCATGTTTACCCCGTTGTCCGATGACGTCTTGATGGTCACCCATTTGACGATTACAGCCGTGATGACAGTTCCCGAATGGATCGTGTTCATATCCACTTGGATGGTCTTCACGTTTGCCTTTAGTTGGTTTTATTTGATTGGCCGCGGATTGAATCGATTCATCCCAACTTCAAAGCGTGATTCACGTTATTTAAAACGAGCCGAGGCGCTGTATGCACGATACGGAGCACGCGTCATTCTTGTCTCCTATTTTATTCCCGGTTTGCGCCACCCGATTCACTATGTCGCCGGATTCACCTCGTTGTCGTTTCGAACGTATACGTTTTATAACGTCTTATCTGCGCTTGGCTATACCGGTGCGTGGTTCACCGTGATTCAGTTAGCTGAACGCGTCCCAATTTTTCATCAAGCGAAAGATTGGGTCATGTCCCTTTAACGGCCGCCACTCACTTCATACATTCAGATTCCAAACGTATCCAAACGGGTATGTATACGGAGAAGAATTGAATGCCAACGGTTTATATGTTGAATGTGCAAAATTGCATCTTCCCCTCCTCGTCAAGGCAGGGAATCTGTCCACCGACGGCAAAGTACTTAAGAGCTGAATGTATGCAAAATAGATGTTGGAAGGAAGGCGACACGGTATATGAACAACGTGAACAAGTCTGTAATTGTGATCGGGGGAGGACTTGGCGGCTTGTCAGCGGCCATTTCTCTCGCCCAACAAGGGTATGAGGTTTCCTTATATGAAAAGAATGGCCATATCGGTGGGAAAGTGAATCGGCTCGAGCAAAACGGGTTCGGCTTCGACCTCGGTCCGTCGATTTTAACGATGCCGTACATCTTCGAAAAATTGTTCACGGCCAGCGGCAAGCGGATGGCGGACTACGTGCCGATCAAACGCCTCGACCTCGAGTGGCGCTCGTTCTTCCCGGATGGCACGGTATTAGATTTATATCGCGACCTCGACGTGATGGAGCGCGCCAATCCGACGCTGTCACATAAAGACATGGAAGAGTATCGGGCACTATTGGACTATGCCGAGCGCATCTACCATACGACCGAGAAGAGTTACTTGAAGGAAGGGTTTGAATCGCCGCTAGAAGCTGTTGCGAAAACCGGCCTGTTTTCGACGTTGTTCGGATTTGACTTAACGTCGACGATGTACGACGGGATCTCGAAACGGATCAGCAACCCGCATTTACGGACGATGCTCTCCTACTACGTCAAATACGTCGGTTCGTCTCCTTACAGCGCCCCGGCCGTGCTCAACATGATGATTTATATGCAGTACGCGCAAGGCTGCTGGTACGTCGAAGGCGGTACGCACAAATTGGCCGAAGGATTGACGAAACTCGCCGAGGAGACCGGCGTCCAAATCCATACGGGGCAAGGTGTCGTCCGTGCCCATACGATCAACGAGAAGATCACCGCCATCGAGCTCGAGGACGGCCGACTCCGGTCAGCCGATTACTTCGTCTCCAACATGGAAGTCATCCCGTTCTATCAAAAGATGGTCGATGCGGATGAAGACTATGTCGACAAGCTCGTGAAAAAGTATGAACCGGCGAGTTCTGGCTTCGTGATTCATCTTGGCGTCAAAAAAGAGTATCCGGCCTTAGGCCACCACAACTTCTTCTTCTCCGAGAACTTGCACGAACAGATGGATAAGATCTTCGAGAAACACGAGCTACCGGACGACCCGACCATCTATTTGGTGAACGTCAATAAGACCGACCCGACACAAGCGCCGGCAGGACACGAGAACATTAAAATCCTGCCGCACATCCCGTACATCCAAGACGAACCGTTCACACCAGAAGAGTATGCGGCGTTTGAGGAACGTGTCCTCGATAAGCTCGAACGCATGGGCTTGGACGGGTTACGAGACAATACGGTGACGCGCGACGTCTGGACGCCTCATGACATCGAACGCACGTATGGATCGGACCGGGGCGCGATTTACGGCACCGTCGCAGATAAAAAACGGAACGGCGGCTTCAAGCATAAGAAGCAAAGCGAGCTGTACAATAACCTGTATTTCGTCGGCGGCACCGTGAACCCTGGCGGTGGCATGCCGATGGTGACACTGAGCGGTCAGCAAGTGAGCGACAAGATCGCGAAGCGTGACGGCGTTAAAAACTGATCATAAAAAGGATTCGAGCCCACGCCCGAATCCTTTTTTAGTGCCCACGATACTTCCCGAGCGCCCGCATATTCAATAAATAAAGCACACCTGCGTAAACGATCAAACCGAGCACATAACCCCAGATTCCGGCGAAACCGCTCCCGTACACCATCACTTCCTTGATTGCCGTCGCCCCATAGAAGATCGGCATGGCGTAGCTCAAATTGCCGAGCCCGTACGGAATCAAGTCGAGCGGGATCAATCCTGAGAAGAACACTTGCGGGATGATCGTGAACGGGATCATTTGGACGACTTGGAGCTCCGAACGGGCGAACACCGAAATCGTCGCCCCGAACAAAACGGCCGTCCCGGCCATTAAAATCATCACAAGAAATACCCAACCGATGTTCCCGAGCGACGTCAGCCCGAGTACGTAAATCGTATAGAGCACGATGAAGACAGACTGCACGACCGCGAAGACGCCATAGCCGAGCGTATACCCTAAAATGACTTGTCCGCGTTTGATCGGGGTCATGAGCAAGCGCTCGAGCGTGCCCCCGCTCCGCTCTTTGACGAGCGCCATCGCCGACAGGATGAAGACGAAGAAGAACGAGAACAGCGACAAGAACACGTAGCCGAACGAATCAAACGTCGACTGTCCTTCTTCTCCGTATACGTAATTCATCTCGATATCGGCCGCCGGATTGAGCGCCGACAACGCCGCTTGGATCTCACGCACCGCTTTCGACGATTTCGTCGACGGTTCGCGCAACGTGATCATGGTACCCGCCTGTCCCGCTTCGAAGACGGCATCGACGTCTTTATTGTCTTCCAAATAAGCAACCGGCTCCTCGACCGTATCGAGTCGCACGTCGAGCGTCTCGGCTTCGAACGCGTCGACAAGCTGCTGCTGGGCAGCCTCGTCCAGCACGACGACCGGCACGTAATCCGAGTCGCCGAGCAAGAAGTAGACGAGCGTGAGGATGAGGAGCGGGGCGATCAAAATCAAGGCGACGCTCCGCTTGTCGTTCAACGTCTGAAAGATGACCCGTTTCGCCAAGTTACGCATCGCGCTTCGCCTCCTCTCGTCCGGCAATGAGGAACAGTTCCTCGACGCGTCCGTTCTCGGTCTGCTCGAGTAAGTGCGTCACCGTGTCATAGGCGATCAAGCGCCCGTTATAGATGAGCGCGGCCCGGTCACATTCGAGCACCTCGTCCATGACATGGGTCGAGACGATGATCGTCGTCCCACCGGCTCGAATCGTTTGAAACTGATCCCAAATCTGGCGGCGCAAAATCGGGTCGATCCCGACCGTCGGCTCGTCTAAAAACAAAACGTCCGGTTGATGGAGGATGGCGATGGCGAGCGACAACCGTTTCTTCATCCCGCCCGAATAGTTACGGACGAGCTTTCTCCGGTCGGCCGACAAGTCGACGAGGGCGAGCACGTCGTCGATGCGCTGTTTGAGCGCCGCCTTGCCGAGTTTATAAATCGAGCCGAAAAACTCGAGATTCGCCTCACCCGACAAATCGTCGTACAGTCCATCGTTTTGCGGCATGAACCCCATCTTATGAAGCATGTTCATGTTCGGCATCACCGTCTCGCCGACTCGAATCGATCCTTTGTCTGCCGCCAATGCGCCGATCATCAAACGGATGAGCGTCGTCTTCCCCGACCCAGACGGTCCTAAGAGACAACAAATGTCTCCCGAGTTGATCGTGAAGCCGACATGATCGATGGCCAGTTGGTCACCGAACGATTTACTGACGTCGTTCAGTTGAATATTCATATTGGACTCCCTCCCGATGTCTGCCTCGTGTACACTGAACTAAAAGACACCGTGTTGGTTTATACGTTCAGTATAGTCCGCGCTCGAACGGCCAACAATCATCAACCTCGGTCACAGTGTCGGTTTTCCGACAGACGGCGACAATGTGTTGGATAAAGGAGAAAAAAATATGGAACAGACAGACTTACGGGTCGTCCGGACGAAGCAGTTGATTAAACAAGCGTTGCTCGAATTGATCGAAGAACAAGGATTTGAAGCGGTCACGGTGAAGGCACTCACCGAACGCGCCGGCATCAACCGGGGTACGTTTTATAGCCACTATGTGGATAAGTACGACCTCATGGAGAAATCGATTGAAACAATCTTTCATGAGGCCGAAACAAAACTCATCAAAAATTTGCCGAACGTCTTTGGCAATCAACAAGGCTCCGCTCCCCATCAGTTACTCGTCCCGTTCATCCGTTTCATCGAGCAAAATAAGATTTTGATGAAACCGCTCCTCGGTCCGAACGGCGACCCGCAGTTCCAGGCGAGACTCCGCGCCTACATGTACACGGCGCTGTTCCACCGTTCCCCGACCGTTTTGTTTGACGAGACGCAGTCGCTCGTCCCGCCCGATTATCTAGTCTCCTATATCTCGTCGGCACATATGGGCGTCATTTATGAGTGGCTCTATAATGACCGAACTGAAACGGTAGAGGACATCGCGCGCATCATCTATACGATCACGTTTGAAGGACCGCTCGTCGCGGGCGGGTTGAAGCCGGACAGACAAAAAGACAGGTAGCAGCTACCTGTCTTTTTGATCGGGAAGCGTCACACGCACCGTCGTCCCTGACTTCAATTCGCTCGTGACGTCTACATGACCACCGTGCAACGTGACGATTTTTTGAACGATCGCCATACCGAGTCCTGACCCGCCTTGATGTCTCGAAGGGTCGGCCTGATAGAATCGCTCGTACATACGGCTCACTTGTTCCGGGGTCATGCCCTCCCCGTCATCCGTGATCTCGCAAACAATCGATTCCGCCGTTTGCATGAGCTTGATGCGGATCGTGCCGCCATCATAAGAATGGGTCATCGTGTTTTGAATCAGGTTGATCCACACTTGTTGCAGCAGACCGGCATCGCCGACCATCTCGACTTCATCAAGCTCAGCGATCAGATTCAACCGTTTGCGACTCGATTCTCGTTCAAACGATAAGATACTTTCCCGCATCTGTTCACTGAGCGAGAAGCGGCTGACGTCTAATCCGACGACCGAGTGATCCAACTTGGCAAGGCGCAGCAAGTCACGTGACAACCGTGACAGCCGCTTGCCTTCCTGTTCGATCATCGTCGCATAGTTGACTCGTTTTTCCGTCGGCACATCATCCCGTTTCAATAGCGTCGCGTAGCCGAGGATCGAGGCGACCGGCGTCTTGAATTCATGCGCCATGATCGCCGTCAATTCTTCGTTTTTAGACTCGTTCGTCGCCAACGTCTCGGTCATCTGATTGAACTGACTCGCCAATTTGCCGATCTCATCGTCCCCGCCGTCATGAACCCGTACCGTCAAATCACCAGAAGCGACTTTACTTGCTGCCTCTGTCACCCGGTCGATCCGTCTCGTCATGAGCCGGACCGCGAACAAGACAAGCACGCTCGAGACGAGTGCCGTGAGCAGCAACGTCTGGAACGATAAATCACGGAAAATCGAGACCGGATTCTCGTCCGCGTTCGGGGTCAACGTCACGACAGTCCGATCGATTAAAAGCGTGACGGCAGGCAATCGCTCGTCGCTTACGGTCAGCACGTCGCCTCGTTCAAGACGCGCGCGCTCCGCGACTGACCAATTTGTGGCCGCGTAGCGGTCGGTCTCGACAACAAGCGTCCGCTCGGAAAACAAGTTGATGACCTCATCGGCTCCTAGTTTATAACGCTCAGAAGCCGTCAGCATGCTCTCGGCCCGTTCAACGAGCATCGTCTCGACTTGCGACGTCAACGCGTTCATTTGGAACGTCAAGAAGAGCGTCAGCGTCAGTAAAATCGGAATGAGCAACAGCCCGAAGAAGATGGTCAGGAAACGTCCGTAAATTGAGCTGAAGAATCGCTTCATGACTTCAACTCCAAACGGTACCCAAGTCCCCAGACAGTACTGATTTGAAACGCGTCGACATGCTTCAATCGACTCCGGAGACGGTTAACATGGACGTCGATCGTACGGACGTCACTTTCCGTTTCATAGCCCCATATGCGATCGAGCAACTGTTGTCGCGTGAACACTTGATTAAGATGCGTCGCCAAATGATACAGCAACTCAAACTCTTTCTTCGGCACCTCGATTGTCTCGACCGGGGTGATAACCGTCAGTGACGTTTCGTCTAACACGCAATCGTTCAGTTGAATCTGGTGGTCTCGATATATATTGGCTCGTCGTAGCATCGCCTCGATACGGAGCTCGAGTTCTTCTAGATCGACCGGCTTGACGAGATAGTCGTCGGCCCCGGCCCGGAAGCCTTTCTTCTTATCAGGCAACGTCTCGAGCGCGGTCAACATGAGAATCGGGAGCGTGTAACCTGCGCCCCGCAGTTGCTCGGTCAACGCTCGACCATCGAGACGCGGCATCATAATGTCGGTCACGATGACGTCGATCGGTTGCTGATCGAGCAGATGTAGCGCCTCCTCTCCGTCAACGGCCCACAGCACGCGGTAGCCCGCTGTCGTCAAATATTCAAACAGAAGACCTCCGAGTGCCGGATCATCTTCGACAAGCAATAGCGTGACCATACGAGATTCCTTCTTTCTTTATGCGTTTCGTAACGCTTCAATCGGCTGCAAGGCGGACGCCTTACGGGCCGGGATATATCCAAAGATGACACCGATCACGACTGAAAACCCGAGTGCCAAAACGACGGTCGAACTAGCCAACGTGAACGGGACACCCATGACGACGGTCAAACCGAAGGCAAGGAGTGCGCCGACCACTACACCGACCAACCCACCGAGGACGGACAAGAGCACCGATTCAAACAAGAACTGCTGGCGAATTTTCGCCGGTGTCGCGCCTAATGCTTTTCGTAAGCCGATCTCACTCGTCCGCTCCGTCACCGAGACGAGCATCATGTTCATGATGCCGATACCGCCAACGAGTAGCGAGATGGACGCGATGCCGATGAGCAGCATGCTGAGCAAGGAGTTGATTTGGTCGATTGACGCGAGGGCGTCTTCAAAGCTCGTGACGGTAAACGCGTCCCGACCGTTAAATGCGGTCGTCAACTGCTGCGTCAATTCATCACTTACTGTCTCAGATTGTCCTGATTCCGTGTACAGGTCAAACGTCGAAATCGTATTCACATGAAACTGGTGAAGCGCGGTCGTCACCGGAATGACAATCGTCTCGTCCGTCGACATCGAAAACTCTGAAGACGGGGCGAGCGTGCCGACGACGATGTAACGGATCCCGCCAATAGTGATCGTCTCACCGATTGGCGACGTGGTCGGGAACGATTCCTTCACAATCGTATCGCCGATTACGGCGACGCGCGTCCGCTCCGAGATGTCCACTGGCGTGATGCCACGCCCGGAAGCGAGTGTCGAATCCGAGAAGAACGCGTCACTCTTCCCAAGGACGCTCTGTTCGGTCGTTTGACCGCCCAAATAGACGCCTGCTTGATGACTTGTCGTAGGCGATAACGACTCGACGCCGTCAATCGCTTCGAGACGTTCTACTTCGATTACGCTGATGCCATTCTTCGTCGCATCTTCGATTTGGACACTCATCCGGTCCGCCCCGAACGTCGCGACTTCTTCATTGATTGAGGACGTGACACCTGAGATGACCGTCATGAGTGTGATGATGGACGCCGTCCCGATGACAATTCCAAGAATCGTCAAGAAAGAGCGCATCTTATGACTGATCACCGTCAGCCAAGCCATACGTATATTTTCTCGAATCATCGTCGTTCCTCCTTCTCGATACGGCCATCCCGAACGTAGACGATGCGCGTCGCTTCTTTGGCGATGTCGAGGTCATGTGTGATCATGATGATCGTCTTCCCTTCCGCATGCAATTCATGAAATAAGTTCAGAATTTGACGTCCGTTCGTCTGATCGAGCGCCCCGGTCGGCTCATCGGCGAGCAGTAGAGACGGATTTGTCACGAGCGCCCGAGCGATGGCGACACGTTGTTGTTGCCCGCCCGACAGTTGGTTCGGGTAATGGTTCTGTTTATCGCCGAGCCCGACGCGCGTCAACATTTGGTGCGTCCGGTCTTTTCGTTCCGACTTCGACAGCCGTTGATAGATGAGCGGTAACTCGACGTTTTCGCTTGCCGTCAATCGCGGCAGTAAGTTGAACTGTTGAAAGATGAACCCGATCTGCTGATTGCGGAACGCCGACAATTCGGTCTCGGATAACCCGGTCACGTCACGGTCGCCAAAGCTGTAGCGACCGCTCGTGTATCCGTCCAGACAACCGAGAATGTTCATGAGCGTTGATTTTCCCGAACCAGACGGCCCGAGGATGGCGACGAACTCGCCGTCGTGAACCGTCAAATCGATCCCGTTCAACACGATTTGTTCGTTTCCACCCGCCCCGTACGCTTTCGTCAAATCGGTGACTTCAATGAGTGCGCTCATTGTCCTCCTCCGATCTGTGGTGGCATGATACCCCCAGCCGTTGCCTCATCCATTAAGAGGACGCTATCTTCGTCTAATCCGTCTTTAATCTCAACGCGGCTGCCGTCGCTGATGCCGAGCTCGACTTGCCGTTTCACCGGACCATCCGTGCCCTCGACGTACACGTAGGCGTCGCCTTCTTCAAACGTGATGCTGTCGAGTGATAGCGTCTCTGCTTCTTCGACACGTTCGACGACAATCGAGCCTTCGAGCGTCATCCCGTTTCGTAATCCGTCCGTTTCAGGCAACGTGACGTTCATCGCATAACGTGCTGACGAGCCCGGAGTCGTCAATGCTTCCGCTTCATCCGCAATCGATTCGACCGTTCCTTCGAGTTCAGTGTCCAATGCGTTCGCATAGATCGTCAGCGCATCACCTTCCTCGACTTTCCCTAAATCCCGCTCGTCGATCAACAGTCGTCCGGTCGCATCTTCTCCGACAGTCGTCACCTGACCGGCAAACGTATAGACGTTCTCAATCGTCTCCGTCGCCACTTGCTCTGACTTATATTCGACCGATTGCGGCATCAAGAAAATGCCTGCTCCTAACGCGATGGCCAGGGCACCGCCACCTAATCCCCACTTCAGTTTTTTGTTCATCTGTCAATTCCTCCTTTTGGTTGTACCTCAAGGATAAACAGAAGTTATAAACAAAGTATGAACGGATAAATTTACAAATAATTGAAACTATCATGCTAGTAAATGCGTATATCGAATTAATCCATATCAACCTCGGAGGTATATATGCATCAAATCACGAGTTATTTCTTTCTGTACGCAAAAATCGTCCTTACGGATAAAGTTCCATTTCTTTTAACGATGGGACTCCCGCTCGGTGTCGCCCTCCTGTACAGTCCACCAAATATCGGTACGATGACGTCTGCCGAATACGCCACGTATTTGTCGTACTTTTGGGTGTACATCATCTTGGCGACTTATTTGAACGGGATTGCGCTCGAACTCGCACGAATGCGCGAATACGGTCTCATGAAGACGTACGTCATGATCTCCGGCAACAAATATACATACATGTTGGCCATCTTATTGGCCCAGCTCTTGTTTGCCGCAATCAGTCTCCTACTGTTCACAGTTGTCGTCACGCTCGTCCACGGTCATTTCACTTTCGGTTTGCTCGCGAGCCCAATACTGCTATTACTCGCCAGCTTCCCGTTCGCGCTCGGGAGTGTCGTCTTGACGCTTCTGCCGGTGAAAGTATCGAGCTTGATGAAATTTGCGAACATTCTCACCTATCCGCTGTTCCTTTTAGCCGTCAAACAGCCAGATGTCTGGTTCGGTTATGCCAATCCGTTTTATGCCCTACTTCAACTGTCGCTCGCCGTCGTTCATGGTGTCACGCAAGTCGACGTCTCGTTTAACCTGATTACGACAATTCTCTCTCTTGTCGGTTACGTCATCGTCGGCCTGTTCGCGATGAATCGCTTCAACCTCGTCTCATCCGTCACACGCTAGGAGGAAATGATGAACATTCAAAACTTGACCTACTCTTATCCGAAAGCAACACGTCCCGTGCTCGACGACGTCTCATTCACGCTACATCCGAGTAAACTGAACGTCTTGATTGGCCTGAACGGGGCCGGGAAGACGACGTTGTTTGATTATATGACAAGGACGCTCCCAGTTGTGAACGCTAGAATAAAATTGACAGTTTTTGCTCGATACGATTTTACACTATTGCCGAAGAATCAGAACAGAACTCCGATAGAGTAGTTGAAGCTATTTTATCTGGAGGGAATGGATTTGGAGGAAAAGTTAGTGCTACACATCAAGATTCATCAAATGTATCAGCAAAACATCAAAGTGGCTCAAATCGCCACAGCGCTGAAGGTATCAAGACCGACGGTATATAAGTACCTGAAGATGACATATGAAGACGCCCTACATGAATTTGACGGAAAAGCCTGTTCACGAAAAAAGAAACTCGACATATATCGGGACTGGATCATTGCATGGTTGGAGGAGTATCCGCATTTGAGCAGCGCACAAGTCCATGACTGGTTACTTGAAAGATATCCCGACCTCTCGGTCGGATCGAGCACGGTGAGGACATACGTGAAGGAAATCCGAGAAATCTATCAGATTGAAAAGAAAAGGATTGTCCGCCATTACGAGGCCATCCCTGAACAACCGATGGGCAAGCAGATACAGGTGGACTGGGGTGAGACCAGACAACGGACTAAAGATGGGAAAACGATCAAGCTCTATTTCATCGCGTTCGTACTTGCGCACTCTCGAATGAAGTATGTGGAATGGAGAGAGCGTCCGTTCACCACCAAGGACACCATTCGCTGCCACGAGAATGCGTTTCAATTCTATGGTGGGCGCCCTTCTGAAATCGTCTACGACCAGGATCACCTCATCGCAATCAACGAGAACGCAGGTGACGTTCTATTGACCAATGAGTTTCAAGCCTATGTGAACGAACGGAAGTTCAGGATCTATTTATGTCGTAGGGCCGACCCGGAGTCGAAGGGTATGATCGAGAACGTCGTGAAGTATATCAAACGGAATTTTGCGGACAGCAGAGTGTACCGGCATATCGAGGATTGGAACGACCGTTCCATGAGATGGCTGGAGAGGACAGGAAATTATAATGTCCACCAGACAACGAAAAAAAGACCAGCTGAAGTGTTCTCCGTCGAAAAACAACACTTACAACCGGTCTCCTCGCTACTTTCTTTCGAAAGCATCCATATGGAAAGTATAGCAAGGAACGTCGGCAAGGACAACACAATCCGTTATCGCTCAAACCGTTACACCGTCCCAATCGGGACCTACTCATCGGTCAAGAAAAAGGTGGTATTCGTCGAAGTGACCGATCAGGAGCGATTATTGATCCGCGAGTCTCCCGAGGGAGAAGTGATCGCAGACCACCGGATCAGCCAAGAGAGCGGAAAACTGATTCAAAACCGTGACCACCTGCGAGATCGTTCCAAGGGAATCGAAGAACTGAAGCAACAGGTCCTCGCCTACTTCGAGGACAGAGAGTCTGCCTCTGACTATCTGGTTGAGCTCTCGAAGCGGTATCCACGTTACCGCCGCGACCAGTTCAACATCGTCAGGGACGTCGCGACCATGTATCCCAATCACTTAACGAAGGCACTGGAAAAGTGTTCGCAAGAGAAGCTGTTCAGCGCCAACGATTTCCGAGACGTGGTCCACTATCTCGCGACCCTCGCGGACGATGGGTGTGATACAAAACCCGATACCGAACGTCCGAAGAAATCCGGGATACAGGTCGCAACGAGGCCGATCCAAGCCTACACCGACATCCTGAAAGGGGTGACGGTAAAATGAGTCAAAGCGTTTCCGAGTTACAACAGGACTTTCGGCAGCTTCGTCTCGCCGAGACGGCTGACGCCCTCCCACAGATTTTGAGAGAGGCCGAAATGGCCTCCTGGACGTATATCGAATTTCTAAGTGCCATCACGAACCATGAACGCGCCAAACGAGACGCTAAAAGTTTGGAGAGACGAATGAAGTGGGCCCGATTCCCGTTCATTAAATCCCTCTCGGAGTTCAATTTAGAGGAACAGACCGCACTAACCGCCCGACAGCTGAAGCAGTTGAAACAGCTCAACTGGCTCGAGCAACAGTACAACCTGATCCTCTTGGGCCCTCCGGGCGTCGGAAAGACGTTTTTGGCTGTGGGGCTGGGAATCGAGGCGGTCAACCACGGGTTCAAGGTATACTTCGTCACGATGGGCGAACTCGTCCAACTATTAAAAAGTGAAGAGTTCTCAAGTAAGTCGAAGATCCAGTTAAAAAGGTTGCGAGATTCGGACCTGGTCATCATCGATGACCTGATGTATATGGCCATGGACCAACGAGAAGCCAATCTCTTCTTCCATCTCGTCAACCACCTTTACGAGCGCAGCTCGATCATCCTGACCTCGAACAAAAGCCCCGATCAATGGGGCGAATTGATCGGGGACCAGGGCATCACGACTGCGATACTGGACCGCTTACTCCATCGCGTCGAAATCATACATAGTGATGACGACAGTCATCGGATGAGGAACCGGAAATCATTGTTTTCGGCAGAAGTGTAAAAGGCAAACGAGCAAAAAGTGTCAAAATCAACTTGACGTCTACACCAGTCGACCGGGCCTCGCTACAGCTCGTACCATCGTCTGACATGCTGTATTTAACGCAACAGATTTTGTATCACAACGAATTAACAGGAAAAGATCTCACGTACTTCATCGGACGGCTCACAAAGCGGCCTGACTTCAAGCGACTAGCGACTTATGTCAATGGACTCACGACCGCCCGGGAACAAGAGCTGTTCGAGCATTTGTGGAAGATGAAGCTCGGCAAAATGTCGGTCGGAGAACGCAAGTGGCTATTCGTGACATTGCTCGCCTCGGTCAAACGATCGCTCTACTTGTTCGACGAACCGACGAGCGGCGTCGATCCGGCGTCACGCATCAACATCATGCGTCATTTACAGCGACTCGTAAAAGACGGTCGGACGTGCCTCATCTCGACGCACCAACTGCATGACTTATCCCAGCTGGAGTCCCATGTCATCTTCCTCCATGAAGGTCGTGTCCTGTATGAAGGAGATTTCTGAGACTGGTTGCGCGCGTCCGGGACGACCGACCCCGACGAGGCGTTCGTGAAGATGGTCGAAGGCATTCAAGATGATGTGGCGGTGACAACGTGAATGACTCGTTTTGGGAAAGACACCGCTTCAAGTTTTATACAGCTGGTATGGTCATCTGTGGCTGTTTAGTCGGTATGTTTTCATAAGAAAACCCAGCCTCTGACGAATCAGAAGCTGGGTTTTAGTCTTCCATCCAGCGATAGACAACCATAAAACCAATCCACGTTGCACAAAACTGTCACTTTAAGAGATAAAGTGCACTAATTTCAAGCTATACTTTGCACCGGAGTTGAGAAAAACCAGTAACCTTTTATAAAGATTACTGGTTTTATAATTATATATTTCATTTAGAAAAACTTCCGATAACGCAATGATATGTAAACTCATATTTACTCGGAGTTGTTACTCTTCTCCGTATTCAACAATTTCTTTTATATACTCGGCATCGCTCTCATCAATTTTATAAAAATCAATCTGATCCCAATTCTCACCCGCTCGGTCACCAATAATTGCATCATCATCAACAAACCATAATTTTGAATCAATTAAACCTACAGAAGCATATGGATTATTTAACTCGATATACATATCTGGATTTTCTATATCTATATTTGGATCATCAATCTCTTTCGCATTCAAGTAAATCATAATAAAATTATCAATAACAGTTGGATTTTCTGAATCAGTAAAATTTTTTTTGTGAATTACTTTGCTTGAATTTTCAATGCCCTCATAACTAATTTTTATTTCTTTCATAATTTCTGTCTTACTCATGTTGCCTACGAAAAAACCTCCCAAAAATATAAGTCCTACAATTACCAAGCTAATAATTAATTTTACTATTTTACTCATATAGATCCCTCCCTCATACTTATTATCAAAACTTTAACCCAATACTTTTAGTTAGTTTAAATATACCAATTTCATCCATTTTAGACTATATAAAAATCAAAGCTTTTAGTTATTTATTCTTATATTTCATTCCGTTAGAGCGTTCGTAAAAGTCCTAATACTTGTTACGAACGTTCGTTAATATACATACGCTTTTAGATGCAAGATAACGGTTAAAATCAGTGCAAAATATCAGTAGAAGTAACACACAAAACGTCAGAACGATGTTAATCAGTTGCCACATTCCATCTGTGAGGTGCATTTATTTATCTCCTTTGACGTCGTTACCGATTCATCTGAAGAATCTCGTTCACATCGTATGTGTACATCGAATCGACTTCAAACACGTCGGTCCCTTCCATTCCTCGAGTGAAAAGCATCTCATCGTCTTCTCCGACCCAAACGTTCACCATCGCTTCCATCGTCGATTCAGACAAATTGTTGACGGTGATGACGTAATCTGGAAGACCTTCGACTCCCTCCTCAGACAGTGGACTCGTTTCAATCACCTCAAGGAATCGCGCAATCTCTGCCTCGTCGCTAAGTACGTCACCTGAATAAACGATCGTACTCTCATCTACATACGTCCCGACAACGAGTTCGCGCCCATTCTCGCTACATGCGTTTAAAAACAGCAGAAACACAATCAGAAAAAAGACTAGTTTTCGTCTCATGCGTCTTCACGTCCCTTTGATTAATTGAACCGATTCTTTGATGCATCGCGATGCGCCGTCCGCAGCTCATGGTTCGTCACGTGCTCCGGGTCAATCAGTTCAAGCTTCCGGTTCACCCACACCGACAAGAAAATAAATGGGATGAACAAGGCGAGAAGCATTCCCGCGAAGACGAGGAGCGAGCCTTCAATCGACCAGGCGATGGCGATAAAGATACCCAGCAAGATGACATTGGCGAGCACGATCCCGAATTCGAGACGGACGAACTTTTGATAGCGCGCCTCGTCGTTAAAGGTGAGCAGTAAATTCATCCGGTGCCAGGCCCGATAAAGACTCGGCAGCTGGGTCGCCATGATGATGACGGCGAACGTCGCCACTTTAATGTCTTGCGTGAAAATGAAGTAAAAGGCGATCCCTAAAATCGCGAACGTGAGCAAAAGCGCCGTCCGGTTCACGTTGCGGTCGTTCTCGACCATTCGTTTCAGTCGTTCCTGCTTTTCAATCATATTTTATCCTCCATTATGATGTCTTTCGTGTGCGGCGCTCGAGTTGCGCTTTACTAAGTTCAGTCCCCGTCACATGCTCTGGGTCAATCGTTTTCAACTCACGGTCGATTCGGAACCCCAACGTCATGAACGTGATGAGTCCGACAATAATGACGATGATGAATGTAAGCAATGTGATCCATCCAAGCATCGAACTCGTAATCAATAGCAGGAGAAACACGAGATTCCCGACGGCCAAACCAAATTCGGACCGTACTTTTTGTTGATAACGGACATCGTCGTTGAAAGTAAGCAACAACTTCATGCGGTGCCAGCTTTTATAGAGCATCGGGAACTGTCCGACCAAGATGATCGGCAACAGCAACAAAATCTCCTTCGTCATGAAATAAATGATGAACAGTGCGATAAACCCAAATGTCGGGTAAAGCGTCTGTTTTTGTCGCTTCTGGTCATTTTCAATCATTCGTTCAAGTCTTACCGTATGGTCAACCATCAAATCCCCCTCATTAAATCTCATTACCTTTTTTTACGAAAGAGAACAGCAAATAGTTTCACTCGACTCAAATATCGTTGTCGAGAATGTACATCGTCTCTTCGTAACGTTGTTTACTATAGGCGTCGTCTTGCCTGTGGAGCGTCTCAAAAAATGCTTCGAACAGTTGTTGATTTAAAGGCTTCCGTCGAATGATGACTTCTTGAATGACGCTTGTCGCCGTATCTCGTAACAGCTCGTGATCCATCCATGTTAACAGTTCACGAACGAGTTCGTTCGCTCCGAGCGAGTCCACTTCATTGAACCAAACAACCGCACCGTGCAGTTTCTCTTTCGGTTCTTCGCTATAAAGCAGACGTCGTGCATCGTCCAAGAGTGACTGCCTCTGCTTCACTTCAGCGACCGGTTCTGGAATCATTTCTGCATGTACTCCCATGTCGACCGTCGTGAGCGCTTCGCTAAATTGACTGAACGAGTCGAACAAGACATCAATCTCTTCCGTATCCGTATCGATATAGGCAATCTTTGGCGTCGCTCCTTCACGGTAATCGAACACGAGGAAGAAATGTCCATCGCCTGCGAAGGCGATTAACTGGTCATCCTCGACACCCCATTCCGTCAACAAGGCTTTCGATTCGATTAACCCTTTGTGACGCCCGACCCCAGAAATTGAGTCGACGAGGGCGATGTCATCTTGTCCATTCCATACAATCGGCAAATCGCGCTGTTCGACATATCCCCCGTTTTGGATACGAATCGCCTGAAGATAATCGTCCGGCAGTTTCACCCCAAGGCGCCCTTAAACTTCACTCAATACGTCGTCCGTTAATACGGGCAACCGGTTCGGGTCGTCCGGTATATCGTTCCAAATAATCATTTTTCTCCTGCTTTCTTCATTCGTCTGTATTGGCGAATGTCTTGATTCGTCACATGCTCTGGGTCAATCTTTTTGAGTCGCTCATTCACCCACCATTCAAAATATAGGAATGGTAAAACGATTAGCGTACCAAGTAATGAATACGTTACGTTTTGAAAGTTTTGAATGACTGTGCCCCAAACAAATATAGCGAGCCCGATTACCGTCATGAAGATGAATAAAAAGTTGATTCGAACATATCGGCGATACAGCTTATCCGAACTAAAGCGGAGCAATAGCTTCATCCGCAACCAGCCCCATAAGACCAGTGCTGCGTAAATGACTACAAAGGCCGCGAACACTTGAACGTTCGTCAACGTATGCCGACTATGAAGATAGAATGAGCTTAAGATGATGACGGCGACTAGCAGACCAAACAAACGAATCGATACTTGTTCAAGTCGCATCAATTGAGGCAAGCGATTTGTATGCTCGACCATCACTTCTCGTCCCATTTCCGTTTCATCTGCTCCCGCTTCGTCAGCCCGAACAGACTGTCGACGACGTGCTCGTCATCGATGCGGAGCAATCGTTTGTCGATCAACGTCGCAGCCAATAAATGGACGACCAATATGCTGACAGCCACGCTGCTGAGCGTCGATAGTTCAAAGAAGTTTAATTCATGTCCTATCATTAAACCGAACATGCCCCATAACATTGCGATGTCCCCAATCCCTTTTACTCGAATCAATCCTTGATACGCACGATTGTCATTGAACGACAGCTGCGTGCGCGTCTTTCTCCAGGACATATAGCTAAACGGCACCGCAATAGTCGTGACAAACAGAAACATCGCACTATGAGTTAGCGAAAAATTCCCATAAAACCATAGTCCTGCGGCTAAACCAATCAGACCGATTCGAAGCGCCGTGCCCATGCTAGACTGCTTTTCAGCCAATCCATATAGTTCTTCAGTCCGTTCTTTCCGTGTAATCATCCAATCTCCCCCTTTGAAACCAGATCCATCCATGACGCGTATATACAACTAGCATACCAATTATTAGGAGGGAATTCGATGGATATCCTCATTTTAGCCGTCTTGCTCGGCATCGTCGGCTTTATTGTGACTCGTTCCTATACTTTATATCCGTCATCGTTCGAGGAACGCTCACTCATTCAACCGAACGCCTCGCACACGACAAAATGCCCGCATTGCCAAACCGTTGTGAGACGGCAGGAACACGGGCAAACTTGTACGAACTGTCGTAAATCATTCTGAAGATCAACCTACTTGTTTTACCTGTTGGCGTGCCACCACTTTCTTTCCACTCAACTGGAACAACAGCACCCCGCCGACGATCAATACGATGCCAAGCGCCGTCTTCCACGTGAACGGGATCGCCTCAAGTCCGAACCAGCCGAGCGTATCCCACAGCAAGGCGAACAAGATTTGCGACACCATCACGATCGAGATGGCGTAACTCGGACCGAGCTGCTGGACGCTTTGCGTCACGCTCATGACGACACCGACACCGATGATGCCGCTGAACCAGTACCACGTCTCCATGCCACGTAAATCAAACAGAGCACTTCCTTCACTGATCAATCCGATGAAGAGCGAGGCGAGAAAACCAAGTGCGAGGACGAGTGTCGTCGTCGCCCAAGCCCCGACCCGTTGTTTCACGTTGGCGTTGAACGTATTTTGTACACAGACGAGCATGCCGCCCATGACCGCGAGCATCATTCCAAGTGCCATTGTCGTTCCCCCTCACTCATAAATACTCTCCCCTGCGACAGCGATCAACCCGGCGCGATTGATGATTGCGATCGACCGACGATCCCGTTCAATCAATCCTTGTTCGACGAAGCGTTTGAGCGTCCGATTGACGTGGCGATAACTCGTCCCGATCAAGTCGGCGATATCGGTCAACTCATCGACCGTCGACCCGAGCGCACGCTCGTCCGGCGTCATCGACAGCAAGTAGCTCGCGAGCCGGACGTCGACCGGGTAAAACAAGTTGAAACTCATCGACTGCGACTTCAACTCGAACTTTCTCGTGATCTCTTCTAACAGATAATGGAGCCACGCCACATCGTCCGCCGCGTGTCGGGCCAAATCGTCAAACCGGATGACGAGCATCTCGACCGACGTGACCGCCTCGACCGTATTTAAGTACGGTGTCCGGCGCACGTATTCGATGTCACCGATCAAATCGAACGGACGTTTGAACGACAGTACGAGGCGTTTGCCAGTTGCCGACGTATGCGCCACGCGAATCTTGCCTTTGACGAGAAAATGAAGGTGGTGCGCGTCGTCACCTTGGGCGCAAATCGTCGCACCTGGCTCGTAACGGACGAGCGTGAAATGTTCGTGTGTCGCTTGTGGCAAGACCTGCAACTCCAGTTGCGTCAAATAGTGTTCTAGCATCCGGTCCCCTCCTACCATTTCAACAAGATGATGCCGGCGACCATCATGGCGACACCGAGCAATTGTGACACGTTCAACTCTCGGCGTATCATCCCGAACCAGCCGCGCCAATCGATGACGAGCGCGAGGGCGAGCTGCGCAATCAGAAACAAGGAGATTGTCAACGTGACACCGAGCTGATGGACGGCTGTCATGTTGCTGAACAAGATGAGGGCTGCGAACGCGCCACCCGACAAATAGAGCGGGTGCACGTGTCGCATCTGTTTATACGTCCGGTCACGCACAGCCAACATGACAAGAAGCGCCACGACGAAGCCGGTCATCTGCGTCAGTGTCGCGGCCTGCCACGTACCGATCTGTGAACTGATTCGTGCGTTGGCGACGCTTTGCAACGTTAAAAAGAACCCGCCGCTGATGGCGAATAAGACTCCGCGCATCGTATCCCCTCCTTTATATTATGACAAGCGGATCATCATGATACCGAGCACCATGACGAGCAAACTGACGAGTTGAATCCCTGTCACCGGATTTTTGGCTGCACCGAACCAACCGAATCGGTCAATCAGCAAACTACCGCATAATAAGCCGACAATGACGATGACGACGGCGATTCCGGTCCCGACCATCGGGACGATCAAGACGTTCCCGCCGATGAAGAGCGCGCCGATGATCCCACCAAGCCAAATCCACCACGGTTGTCCCGATAGCCCGCGCCATTCGACGCTCGGCCGTAGGATGAGTAAGACGAGGAGAAGTGTGACGATTCCGACGACGAACGAGACGAGCGCGCCTTTTAGCGCAGACTCGAGCACAGTCCCTAAATAGCCGTTGATGGCGGTCTGCATCGCACTCATCATCCCGGTCCCGATTCCTAGTAAACGCCAGACGTTCAAGTTACCGGTCTCCACCCGGTTCGCGATGACAAATTTTCCGCGGCGACGATTGATCCAGTCGGTGAGTGCGACCGTCCCGACGACCCCTAGCAAAACAAGCAAGGCCCCAAACACGCGCCACGGTGTGAGGACGCTCACGGTCGAATTGAACCAACCGAAGTGATCGATTAAGAGCCCCATCACGATCTGTCCAAAGATTGGCATGATGACCGTCTGGACGCTGCCGAGACGTGGGAACAAGAGGATGTTCCCCGTTAAAAAGATGACCCCTAACAAGCCGCCCGACCACATCCAGATCGGCTGTTGCTGAAAGATTGACGAGTCGAACCCGAACCCTTGTCCAGAGACAAGAAGGATGAGCGATAAAAAGGTCGTCCCGACCGCGAATGATAGGAACGAAGCGACAAACGGTGACCCTACGATCGAACGCAGACGCGAGTTCACGCTCGTCTGTATTGGTAGTAAGATGCCGATCACGAGTCCAATAATAATGGCTAACATATTTCATTTCCTCGATTCTATGATGTAGAGCAAGTTATTATCTCAATGTACATCTCACTCATCTAAAGTATAAAGGACCGATGTCCTGAGTATAAAAAAAGAACCTTACATGGCGTAAGGTTCACTTCATCCCAGATATATTGTACCCTTCGATGATGTACTTTTGGAAAATCATGAAGATGATGATGATCGGCACGACCATAAATGTGGCCCCGGCCATCTGTAACGCATAGTTCCCACCGTGCTGCCCTTGGAGGAGCGCAAGTCCGACAGACAGCGTGTAAAGCGCTTCGTCGTTAGCGATAATAAGCGGCCATAAGAAGCTGTTCCAGGCCCCGATGAACGTTAAGATCCCTTGTACAGCCAAAATCGGTTTTGACATCGGCAAGACGATTGAGAAGAAAATCCGAAACTCACTCGCTCCATCCAAGCGGGCCGCTTCTAACATTTCTTCTGGAATCGTCGTCATGAACTGCCGGAACAAGAAGACCCCGAACGCCCCGACGAGACCGGGGAGGACAATCCCCGTCATCGTGTTCGTAAGACCCATTTGATTGAGCATCAAATAAACTGGAATCATCGTAACCTGACCCGGGATCATCATTGTCGCCAAGACACCGATGAACAGGACGTTACTTCCCTTAAATTTATGCTTCGCAAACGCATAACCGGCCATTGCTGTGAGCAATAAACCGAAAAATGATGCAAGCACGATCAACAACGTATTCTTCAAATACGTCAAAAAGTTTAAATTTACGAATAAATCGATGTAATGCTCGAACGTCACGTTTTCCGGTAAGATTGTCAACGGTAGCGACAAGATTTCCGCATCCGTTTTAAAGGACGAGATCACCATCCAGAAGAACGGCAACATGAAGGCGATGCCAAGGACGGTCAAAACGAGCGCGACGAACAACTGCGACAGCTTGGCTTTTCGTTTATGGTTTAAGTCGGGAAGTGGCGAGAATTTCTCCCGCTTCACATTCACGGCAACCGGTTTTTCGTTTGGAATCATGAATGTCCCTCCTTAATAGTTATTCTCGCTCTTTTGAAGACGGAACTGAATGAGTGTCACCGTGATGATCAAAATGAACAGTACGACGGACCCGGCAGCCGCATAACCGAAGTTACTAAGCTGGAAACCGTTGTTGTAAATAAAGAGTGCGAGCGACGTCGTCGAATTGAGCGGTCCACCCTCGGTCATGATGAGCGGTTCTTCGAAGAACTGGATCCAGCCGATCAGCGTCGTGACCGTCACGAAGAAAATCGCGTAACGGAGCAACGGGATTGTGATCTTGAACATTTGCTGGAACGTACTCGCTCCATCTAACGCTGCCGCTTCATAGTACGTGCGTGGAATCCCTTGAAGCGCCGCTAGGAAAATAATCATGTTGATTCCGACTGCACGCCATACAGCGAGCATGATCAACGATAGCTTAGCGATAAACGGGTCTTGGAGCCAAGGTACGTCTGGAAGGCCGACTGTGTTTAATAGGAAGTTGAAGAGGCCGTACTGCGGATTAAACAAGAAGCCCCAGACGACGGCGACCGCAACGACGTTCGTGATCGACGGCATATAAAAGACGACACGGAACCATTCGAAGACTTTGCCAGTCCCGAAATTGATCGACATCGCAATCGCGAGCGAGAGACCGATGACAATCGGTACCCCAATGACGACATAAACGACCGTATTCAATAGCGCTTGAATGAACACTTCATCTTTGAAGATTTCGATGTAGTTGGTGAGCCCGATCCATTCGATGTTTGCCCAGTTCGCAATCCCCGCCAAATCCATGTCTGTAAAACTCATGAAAAACGCGATGAATAGCGGCATGATCGAGAACATGAGTAACAAGAGAACGGTCGGAGCGACGAGCAAATATGGCGCTCGATCATTAAGAAATTGTTTCATAAGGTTCTCCTTTAATAAAACGAGAGGGGGTGTACCCCTCCGTTTATTTTAAAATCGACTTCGCTTTTTCTTGGAACACCTTAGCTTCATCTTCTACAGTAGCCGCACCGCGATACATCTTCTCAAAACTCTGCAAGTACGTTTGCGCTACTTTTTCCCACGTTGTCATCATCGGCATCGGCTCTGCTGCTTCCATTTGCTCACCGAACGTTTTGAGTTTCTCATCGTTTTTGAGCGTCTCATTCTCTGCCCATGTCGCTTTCGTCGATGGAAGTGACTTCGTCATCTCCATCCACTCTGTCTGTGTTTCTGGTTTACTCATATAGGCGATGAATTTCGCAGCTTCGTCTTTCTTCTCACTGCTCTCAAAAATACTCAAGTTCGATCCACCAAGGAACGAGATATTGTTTTCTTTCGCTGGAAGGACGGCTGTACCCCACTTATCTTCAATGTCAGGCATTTGGTCATTGATGATGTTGATCATCCACGGTCCACTGATGAACATCGGCACGTTCGGTTCCTCGGCCCCAAACGCTTGAACGACATCAAGCCCTAAATCGATTGGCGCATATCCTTCTGTGAAGTAATTAGTTAAGTACTCTGCGCTTTCAATGAATTCCGGTTGATCAAAGAGCGGTTCTTGATCTTCTGTCAACAGCTCTGAACCGTTTTGACGAGCGAACATGAACGATAGCATTTGGTCGTTCGTGTCCAACGTGATCCCGTACATGTCTTCCCCGTCACGAGCCGCTAGTTTTTTCGAAGCGTCTTCTAATTCATCCCATGTTTTCGGTGCTTCCGGGTAACCTACTTTTTCAAGCGCGTCTTTCCGGTAATAAAGAACGCGTGTGTCGACATACCACGGTGCTCCGTAAAGGCCGTCCTCGAATTGAACCGTTTCAACCGATCCTTCATAGAAGTTCGATGGATCGAGCTCCGGGTAATCTTTTACAAGGTCTTTCATATCTGCGAGTGCTCCCGCTTCTACGAATTCAGGCATCCAAGACGTTCCCATTTGAACGACATCCGGACCATTTTTCGAAGCGACCGCAGTCAACAGTTTATCGTGCGCCGTGTCCCAAGGGATCGCCTGTACTTTGACGTTGACACCTTCATTCTCTTTTTCATACTGTTCTGCTAGTTTCGGTAAAGCTTTTCCTTCTTCGCCCATCGCCCAGACCGTGATTGTATTCGCGTCATCGCCGCTCGATCCAGAAGAACATCCCGCCAACACACCTGAAATGATTACCGTGCCCGCTACCGCTGCTAACCCTAATTTCTTCATCTGAATTCCTCCGTTTCTCGATAATCGAAACGTTTCGATTATCATGTAAAAAAATAATGTTTATACAAAGGTTTACTGCAAAATCAACAGGTTAAACGTTTCTATAAACATTATAGTTCACAATGTATCCGCTTACAATACGTATTTTATTTTTTATTATTTTTTTTTCGGATTGAAGCGTCTTTAATGAATTTTGAAGGGATTGTCTGTTTTGAATTTTCCTTCGCTTCAATCAAATGGAGCAACGCACGAGCCGCCTTCTTGCCCCAGTCCGGCTTCGAGTAGCTGACACTCGCGATTCGAGGTTGAGTATAGTTGGTGATTTCAAGTTTATCAAAGCCAACGAGCGAGATATCTTCCCCGATCCGGAGAGAAAAGTTTTGCAAGACGTCATAAACCCCGAGTGCCATATCGTCGTTCAAACAAATAATGGCGTCGCCTTCTTGAATCACTTCAAGCAATTCACTCGCTGCCCGGATACCTGAACGTTTCGTAAACTCGCCGTTCCATTCTCGAACAGCGACTCCGGCTGCGTTTGCGCGATCAACGACGACTTTCCGTCGTTCGACAGCATCATGGTTGCCGACCGGACCGTTCACAAGATGAATCTGATTAGGGTTCGTTTCCAAGATGGCGTCCATCTCTTGATTCATTCCGATTTGATTATCGAGTAGCACACAACTGATGTTCGGATGTTCAATCTCACGGTCGAGCATCGTCAGCGGATGGCCTCGATCCGCGAACTCTAAAATTTGTTCTTGGGTGAAGCGATGCCCTAAGATGAGCGCCCCGTCTACCATGCGCTCAGTCATCAGACGATGTGATTCGGGACCGTTACAAACGATCAACTCATAGCCGGTATCAGCCAGCTCTTGGTTGATCCCTTTTAGTAACTCCCCGTAGAACGATCCGGAGTAGTCCCCGAGAAACGCTCCGATGATATGCGTTTTTCTTGTCTTTAGCGTACGCGCCGCGGCGTTTGGCACGTAGTTCAACTCTTCGGCGATTTTAATGATGCGTTGCCTCGTTTTTTCTGTCACTTTCGGACTACCGTTTAGCGCATACGAAACGGTCGATATCGAAACGCCCGCCTCTTTTGCGATGTCTTTGATTCCTGCCATTTCCTCACTTCCTTCTGTCAAAAATTATAACATATGAACGCTTCATACGGCCGTAGCATTGGTGACTCGACCTGCTCTGTGGCAATCAATCGGTCCCCGCATTCAACCGGTATCGGTACCGTGTCCGGAGACAGATTCACGACGACAAGGAGTGGTGTCTCCTCCGCGAGGAAGCGGCGATAGACGTACAGATGATCTTCGGTCGGAACGAGTTCATACGCCCCGTCACGTAGCACTCGATTCGTCCGACGCAGTGCAATCAGTTCTCGGTACAAGTGAAGCAGACTCGTTTCATCCAAGCGCATCGTCGAGACGTCCCTACCTTCGTCGTGGTGAAGCGACCGAAGCCACGGTGTTCCCGTGCTGAACGTGTCCGCTCCTTCGCCCCATGCCATCGGAAGCCGGGCGTGATCACGTCCTTTCATTCGGACGGCATCAAGCGTCCCGCCCGTCCGTAAGTAATTCACCGTCTCGATATCCTGATAATCCTCTGGCGCGATCATACCGTTCGTCATGCCGACTTCTTCCCCTTGGTAGAGGAACGGGATCCCTTTCAACCCGTATAAGAGGACCGCGAGCATTTTCGCCGCCCGCTCGTCACCGTCATACCATCTTGAAATGGCACGAGGTTGATCGTGGTTGTTCCAAAACAGGCTATTGCGTCCCTCGACCGCGAACGCCCGTTGCCACGTGTCGAGCGTGGCTTTCAGCCGCGACGGCTCGAACGGGGCGAGCTTCCATTTACCCTGCCCCGCTTGTTCGTCGAGGGCACAGACTTCAAAGTTAAAGACGACGTCTAGCGAACCGTCCCGTTGCAAAGCTAGAATTTCGTCCGGGGTCAATCCGCCCGCTTCACCGACAAGAAGCAAAGAAGAGGTGTCGACTTGCGCCACTAAATCTTTTAAGTAGCGGCGCATCAACGGAAAGTCGAGCCATCGTTTGCGGTCGACATCTTTCCCGATTAAATCGATGACGTCAAAACGAAAACCAGTCACCCCGCGCTCGGCCCAAAACGCCAAGACGCCCGCCATCTCCGTCCGTACTTGCTCATTCCCCCAATTCAAATCCGGTTGCTCCGGGGCGAACGCATGGAAATAGTACTGGCCCCGGACCGGTGAATACGTCCACGTCCCGCCCCCGAAGAACGAGCTCCATTCGTTCGGCGTATCGCGCCAAATGTAGAAGTCGCCGTATGCTCCTTCCGGGTCACGCTCGGACTGGAGGAACCAATCATGCTGATGCGACGTGTGGTTGGCGACGATGTCCATCATGATGCCGATCCCTCTATCTTTCGCTTTTCGGATCAACTCGTCCATATCTTCCATCGACCCAAACATCGGGTCGATCCGCGCATAGTCCACGACGTCATAACCGTTATCGTAACCGGGCGAGACGTATACCGGATTCAGCCAGACCATGTCGACCCCAAGCCAGCTTAAATAATCAAGGCGACTGACCACTCCTTGTAAATCACCGACCCCGTCACCGTCGCTGTCTTGAAAGCTCTTCGGATACACTTGATAGACCGTGTTTATTTGTTTTGCGTCCATATGCTCCTCCTATTAAGAAAAGGGTGACGAATTCGTCACCCTTTCACCGTAATCACTAACTCATTCTTTTCCTTGGCGTAGCGTAAAAATTCATCTTTTCCGATGCGTTGTCCTGCCTCTCGGTAAGGGTTCGACAGAGCGTGACCAGTCAATTTCTGACCGTTCAATGTCACGCTCGGGTCACCCTTACGGAACTGGATCGTCGTATCCGCACCGAAGAGGCGGAGCTGGACATGCATATCGGCATCCACGATCGGATCGAGCTCGACATGGTTTGTCCCGAGACGAATCCCGAGGTAGTTCGAGACGAGCTGGTTGAACCAGATTCCCGGTCCACTCGAATAGATGCGCCATCCCGCTTTCACGGGTACTGTCCCATCTTTCAAGCGGTCGAATTGCGACTCCGCTGCGTAGCGGTCAGCGAAGTCCCCGTCCGAGCTACTGAAGTATGCGTTCCGTTGCCGTGGTGCGGCATTTTTCACTTCGTCCATCCGGACTGGGTTGATCATGTTGAAGGCCGGGCGAATCTTCTCACGATGTCCTGCTTTCGCGAGCGCCTCGATGTAACGGATATGGGCGTGCACGTATTGCAGTCCGATCTCCCGACCGAAGTTTGCCGCCTGCTCGGCCCGCATAAAGTGACGGCTGACGCCGCCGCGGTATTCAGCTGGCCGGTTCATGAGACGAACCCCGTCCGGGAACGTCAAATGCGTGGCGATCAAATCAAAGTTACGTGTCATCTGGTCTTGATCGACAAGTTCCGCGATGACACTGCGCGTCATCGGCAACAAGCGGTAGCGCATCGGCAGCGTTTCATCGGACGGGTGGAGCATTGCCTCGAACCGTCCATCGACTTCTTTCAAGAACCCTGCGATCACACCGTCACGGATCATCTCCTCAGTGAACTGTTTGCGGATGATTTGGCTCAACTCGCCTAGACGTTCTGCCAAAGCAGACGTTGGCAACTGTTCATGCAACTGACGGAACGCTTGGTATGTCAAGGTGACCGTCCATGAACTGATCAAGTGACGTTTCAAGTCCTCATCGGCCGGTTGCAGCGTATCGTCCCAATCTCCCCCGCCATAGGCGGAGAAGACCGAGCCGTCGACGAAATGCTCTTCAATGAACCCGAGCGCGCGTTCGACGTGTGTATAGAGCGAAGCGTTCGCCTCCACCTTACCTTCCCGGTCGCGGAACGGAATCGTTTCATCGAGGCACGTCACGTCCTCGGTCCGGCTCAAATAATCCGAGAGCGCCTTGAGCGGCCAAACGATGACGTCACCATGGCTATCTTCTTGTTGGATGCCCGCATATTCATCGAACATGAACCATTGCGGCCAATCCCCATCCTTGAATTGATGGCTGAAAATCACGAGGAGAAGTTTACGCGCCTCGTCAAAGTGACCGGTCGAAAGCAAGAACTCCATCGGTCCTTGCGACACGTCCCGCGTCCCCCAGGCGGCTCCACCATATTGCTCAAGACCGTGCGGCGACTGATAGTGCACCCGCATGTTTTGGACGTACCATAGCGCCTGAATATTCAACGCCTCGATGTCCGCCGTCTCACCTTCAAGTGTGAGCCCGTTCATATAGCTGTCCATCCATGTACGGTAAGCGTGTAGCTCCTGCTTTTCATCTAGCTCGAACGGAGTATGCGTCGCCAGACCAAGATGCATCGTCACACGCTCACTCGGCTCGTAAGCCATCCAGACGAGATCATCCTCGAACGGTTGATCGAACCAATCCGACGTTTTGAGGAGTTGGAACGGCTGATCGCTCTCGATCGCGTACGTCAGATCAGGTCGTGTCGCGGCGCTGTCTGCCGCCTCGTCCGCCTTGAATACGAGCCGGTTGTCCGTCTGCTCCATGTGGAACGGGGCGACGTACTCTTGCGTGTTCATCGCGATCTGGTTACTCATGACGAAGCGTCGCGGTTGCGACGATTCGACGGTCGTCTTGATGACCGGAGCATCCGAAGCGATGAACGTACGGACGACGATCGTCTCCCCGTCTAGCTCGTAGCGCCACACTGCCTCGTTCAGCCGCATCTCGAACAGACTCGGCATCGTCAACAAACGGTATGCCCCGTCCATCTCGACATAGATGCGCTGCCCTGAAGTTTTCGGGACGTTGAGCGGGTTGCGGACGTTGGTCGTCCACTTGTTGAAGTTTGTGTTGCCGTAAACGATGTGCGAGTTGAAGACGCCGTTCATGAACACGGTCGTCGCGAGCTTCGACTCGTCCGGCATCAGGCTGCCGGCGTTCAATAAGATGTTGCCGTGACTCCGCTCAACGAGGTGCTCTTTCGCCGCCAACACGACGTGCGCGCCCTCTTCTGTGAAGAAGGACAAGAGCTGTCCGTCTTCCGTCTCCTCGAGTCGGCGCACCGGATAGAGGCGCTCGACTTCGGTCATCGTGAGCCCGGCTCCGCTGATTGGTTGGAACGGTTGGCGAAGACGCGGACGCGGACGTACTGGTTGTTCGACAGGCGCTCCCGCTTCGACCGTTACGAAACGCTCGATCGATTGCTCGGTCAGCGCCTCTGGATGATCTTGAACGAATGACAATTCGAACGCGATTTCTCGGTCCGTCCCCATGTCCAACGTTTCGGTCCGAAGCGTCGGCAAGGCGAACTCATATTGATACACGCGGGAAGGCAATGCCCCGTCTAGCCCCGCGGCCCGTCCAGTCAATTTATACGATGTCCCATACACGTCAAATCCGTCCGTCGCATATTCTGCGATGGCTCGGGACGACGTCATCCGAATCGCCGGGAACCCGGTCGACTGCTTTTGGTTTTGGCGGGCCATCAGCGCCGCACCCGTCTTCACATAGTCGATATACTGGGCCATGTACGCCTCGTTCGTGCGGACACCGCCTTCATCAGCGAGCCCGAGATCTTGGACGTATGTGACGTCGAATCGACCTGTCCCTTCGAATGTCGCATCAAGGCGAACGCCAGTGTCACTGAGCGTCCCCCGTACTTCATAAGCGAACTCAGGGTATCGCCCGGACCAAACGATTTCCTGGCCTGAGGCCACGAAATCACTAGGTGAATGAAGCCCAAGCAACGGACGGGCAACCCCTTTCTCATATCGGACGTAGAGGTTGGCCATTGAGCCATCAAATGGATGGTGGATCAACTGGTTGACCATGATCGGTCCGGTTTTTAATTGACGGATATCTCCCATCGGAGTGAGCGAGAGGCTCACGTCTCCAGCTGTCAGCGTCGTCTGTTCGGTTAATACATTCACGTCGTACACCTCGTTTTTGTTTTTAGTTCAAAAGATTTTGCCAATACGTCACGGCTGTTCGGGCCCACAAAGAGCGTAAACGTTCCAGGGTCGGCGTCAAACGTACCGTTCGGCTGAAGATAGCGGAGCATGTCTGCTTCAACAGTGAACGTTACCGTCACAGACTCACCTGCTTCGAGCGTCACTTTGTCGTACCCTTTCAATTGCTTGACGGGCCGCGAGACTTTGGCCACTTTGTCTTGGATATACCATTGGACGATCTCGTCTGCCGTCGTCGTCCCATCATTCCGAATGACGACCGTCGCCTCGACGATGCCGTCCGTTACTTCTTTGACGATGAAGTCGTTGTAACTAAACGTCGTGTATGTCATGCCATATCCGAACGGGAAGAGCGGCTCGTTCGGCGCGTCGAGATATTTGCTCGTGTAGCGTGGGTCGGCGTGTTCGATGTCTGACGGACGCCCTGTCCGTAGCGCATCATAGCGAATCGGCACTTGTCCGATGTTGTAAGGAAACGACATCGTCAACTTCCCGGACGGACTGACTTGCCCATACAACAAGTTCACGAGTGCCGAACCGGCCTCGGTCCCCGGATACCAGGCTTCAAGCACTGCATCCGACTGCTCGACAACGTCGCGAAGGTCGAGCGGACGGCCGTTGAACAAGATCGTCACGACCGGCTTCCCGAGCGCCTTCAGGCGTTTAAGCCCTTCGCGTTGCGTCTTCGGAAGACGAATGTCCGTCCGACTGCCGGCTTCTCCACTCATCCATGATGCTTCACCGAGCGCCAAGACGATCACGTCCGCTTGCTCGGCGATACGGCATGCTTCCGTCCAATCAATCTCTGCTTCGACGGTCGCCCCGCCCGTAAACGTATATGGAAGTTCGGCCCGGTCGAACGCTTGTCGCAACGTCACGGCCTCTTCTTTTTTCCCGTAGCCCGCCCATGGACCGAGCACGTCGTTCGAGTCGGCGAACGGTCCGATCAGCGCGACACGTTGCTTTTGTAACGGGAGGACACCATCATTTTTCAAGAGGACCACACTCTTCTCGGCCAGACGCCGCGCTTGATCACGGTGCTCATCTGACAGATGGAGCGCTGTCTCTTTCGTCTGATCTATCCCTCGGTAAGGGTTGTCGAATAAACCTAACTCTTCTTTTAGCGTCAAAATCCGTAAGACCGCCTCATCGAGTAACGCCTCATCGATTCCTTCTTCAAGCATCGCTTCGATATGGTTAGAATATGCGCCCGACATCATGTCGATATCAACGCCAGCTCGTAGCGCGAGTTCGCCCGCATCCTTCAACGTCTCAGCGACGCCATGATGAATGAGTTCTTTGATCGCCGTCCAATCCGAGATCAGCACGCCTTCAAACCCCCACTCGCTTCGGAGGATGTCCCGCATGAGATATTCGCTCGCAGAGGCCGGAACACCATGGACGACGTTGAAACTCGTCATCACCATTTTCGCCCCTTCTTCAAGGGCCCGTTTGTAGGCTGGTAGATGGTACTCACGCAGTTCGCGATCGGACACATCGACCGTATTGTAGTCGCGTCCGCCTTCCGGTGCACCATAGGCCGCGAAGTGTTTGACGCAGGCTGCTAGCGCATCTTCTCTCGTCAAATCGTTCGTCTGATAGCCACGGACGAACGCCGCCGCCATCTCCCCGTTCAGCCAAACGTCTTCTCCGGTCGATTCCATGACACGTCCCCAACGTGGGTCGCGTGACAAGTCAGCCATCGGAGAGAATGTGACGTGTAGACCGGAGGCCGTCGCTTCGATAGAAGAAGTGCGTGCCATTTGTTCAAGTCCGTCGAGATCCCAAGAACAGGCCATCGCGAGCGGGACCGGAAAAATCGTCCGGTGCCCGTGGATGATGTCTGCCATGAACAGGAGCGGGATGCCAAGTCGATTATGTCGCAAATAACTTTCCTGCAGTTTTCGCGCTTGCTTCGCGTTGCTGATCCCGATGACCGATCCCATGTTCCACCGATTCTCGTCGGTGATGCCGTCTTCCTTAAGTAGCTCCGCGATCGGTCCGGTGATCACATCTTGCTCGTCATCCGAAAAAATGGATGGCAGTGTCTGAACAAGCTGTCCCACTTTTTCGGCTACCGTCATTTGCTGCACTAATTGTGTCGCTCTCATTCCATCCCGCCTTTATCTCTAATTTGTAAATCGAAACGTTTCACCTGTGTATATCAAAAGTATAAGCGCTTACAAAATGAGATGCAATGGTTTATCGAAACGTTTCTATAAAAAATATAATTTATGGATAAATCTTATCTTTAGGTCAATGACCTTGTTATCTATGCCCTCGGTATTCTCCAACTCTCACAAAGTGGATCCTTATGTGAACTAGAGTCTTTACGAAGCTTATCGATTCATAATTCGAGATTGCTTAATGAAAAAAAACGAACCATGACATGTGTCATTGACTCGTTTTGTGCTCGGTATTCCGTTGTTCTTTTGCTTTGCTCAACACTTTCGCGGTGACATGGTCGTCATCGAACATCAAGATGAATCGATCGAGCCAGCGTGGGGTGAGGATACTGAAAACAATCAAACTGACAATGAGTGCCAGCAGAACTTGAATCGAAACAACACCTGCATGATAGAAAGCGAACAGGCTCAAAATCGCGACGAATCCGATCCATTCGAACACGAAGCCCATGTAGACCCAGCGTGTGTAGCGACGGCTTTCGTTGAACGTGAGCAAGAGCTTCGTCTTACGCCACTCCAGACATAAATACGGGAAATAGGAGATGGCCAAGACAAACGGGAGCCACGTCGGTGCCATATAGCCGACGACGACCGTGGCGACGAGCCCGGCCATCCAAATCCACCACCGTACAAACCAATGGGTATCGTCTTGTACGAGCAGCTGATTAATGCGTTCTTGTTTTGTCAGGCTGGTCATAGGACACCTCTCGCCGTAGCTAATTCTGAACGAAGCGGTTGCTCAGGGTCTTTACTGACGGATCTGTTGGATCGGTTATAAAATAGCGTCAGCATGACCGCGCAGCACACTAGGAGCACCCATACCCACCACGGGGCCACGAGTTTATAGCTGACGACACTACCGACTGTGAGAGCGAGCCAACCGATGAGAATCCAGTAGACGTTCCGTGTCGCCCGTTGCGCCTCAGGTTTGTCAGACAGACGAGCAAACACATCGGCTTCCTTCCATAAAGATACTATCAGTCCGGCTGCTAACAATGCCATCAACCCTGTCCATAACCACCAAATCTCTTCAGCGAGTAGAGAAAAAAATAAGAATGCAGGGAACGGTGCGAATAACGTCTCCCGCCGTTTCTTCCACTGATTACGATATGTATCCATTCGGTCTATTCGTTCTTGTTTCGTCATACAACTTCAGTCCTTTTCTAATCATTGATTCCGTCAAGACGGCGCTTCAGTTGCTCACGATTGGCTTTCACTAGCATACTCGAGGTGACATGTTCCGGGTCGAGTTGAAGAAGTTTTTTGTCAATCCAAAACGGCAACAAGATGGATGGCGGTGCCCCAATCACCAGTGCCCACATAAGTGCATCCACATGAATTTTCCCCGTCAAAAGCAGCGCAATGAGACTGAACAGTAAAAAGAAAGTGAAGCATAGTGAGAAAAAATTCACTTTGATGAGACGACGATACGCCCAGTCTTCATTAAACTGCAGGTAGACAACCGTCTTTTTCCATTCGAAAAACAGCGTCGGCACGAGGCCAACAACCGCGATCATGCTGGAGTAAGTCGTCTGCATCATAAAGTAGAGCGCACCCACGAAAAGGAGTACACTGCTCCCAATCATAAAACGTCGATACGTTTTGTCCACTTGTAACAGCGCTTGGAATCGAGTTTCCCGGTCCATCAGTCTCCCCCTTAGTCCCTAACATTATCGAGTCGAATCTCCCGAAACCTCGGATGCTCCGGGTCGATGTCCGTCAATCGCTCGTCTTGTTTTCGAATCAAGCGGTATCCTCCATACAACACACCGATTGTCAGCACCACTATCCACGCATACATCCAACCGAGTTTAATTGTCAGTGCAATCGACAAAATCGAGAGAACAAACAGGACGAAGGTGAATCCGTTTCGTCGTGCAATGATTTTTTTTACACCAGCGTGCTCGGTCAACCCGATCTCGAACCGACTCACCTTTAAAAAAGAGCCCCCAAGTAACAACAAACAGACGGCTACACCGGTCACGTACCAACCGTTCCATGAATCCGATTCAATCAAACCGACGATGAAAAACGACATCGGAAACGTGATGAGGCCTTGAAGCAATGCCATTTTAACGTTCGATTTATAGATGACATTGATGCGTTCTTGTTTTATCATCGAATTCCCCCTCAAAAACTTTCTCGTTTGACGTCTCGACGCGTCGGTTGTTCAGGGTCAATCAGTTTTACCTTCTCATCAAGTAAACGCTCGACAAGCACCAGGGCTAAAGCCGTAAGTGAGAAGACAAAATACGGTACCCAACTAATTGTTTCTAACTTCAAGAGCAACGGGAAAAAGAGACAAATAAAGACAACCATCATAAAATCAAATATATATTGGATGTGAATGATGCGCTTGGCCCGGACCCGCTCGGTAAAGCTGCTCATAAACCGACTTTCGCGAACAATCATCACTCCGTACGCAAACAATGACGCAATCATCAAACTGCCGTACAAGAGAGCGTGTGTCTCGGTTTGCAAAAAGAAGAAAAGAAGCACGCCAATCGGAATCGCAAAACCGAGCCTGACGAGAAGCCATTTGCGATTTCCTTTAATCATTTTCTTTAGACGTTCATGTTTGTTCATATCGTTCACCTCTTCTGTAATTATACGTTCATCCGTCTCAAAAAGTTCCGTATTTTTACATTTTTCTCGTCGGTCCGATTTGCTTGACGAGATTAAAATCTCGTCTTATAGTTTAGTTAACTTAACTTTATTTAAAAATGAGGTCTCCTTATGAACTTGCTACACAATTCCCGTTTCATTTTCACTTGGCTGTCCGGCATGACGCTGACGCTCGGCTTTTCCATCTTCTTTTTGAGCATGTCGTGGCTCACGATCGATGTGTTGAAACAACCGGCCCTGCTCGGCATCATCATGACGGCCGTCTCGTTGCCGCGCGTGATCATGATGGTGTTCGGCGGTGTCTTTGCCGACCGTTATCAAAAGAGTCGTCTCTTATTTTTGACGAACCTCGGGCAAGGTGTCTTGATGCTCGTCGTCGTCTCATTGCACTTAAATGACGCTTATTCCGTGGTCGCACTAGTCCTCATCTCAATTGCGTTCGGACTATTGGACGGCATGTCGTATCCGGCGCTGTCTTCACTCATCCCGTCTCTCGTCAAAAAACACGAGCTCCAACGCGCCAACTCGTTATTCCAAGGGTCGCTCGAGCTCATGTTCGTGATCGGTCCATTTTTAGCCGGTCTTCTGTTGACGTGGGGCGGCTTCGGTCTTAGCTTTAGTACCGCGGCTGCGCTCATCTTTATCTCTGCTTTCTTGATGATGCCGCGGCTGATTCGAGACCATATTCCAGCGGCACAGACGATGTCGCTCAAGCACGTCGTCTTGGATTTGAAAGAAGGAATCCGCTACGTCTCGAAGACACCGATTTTGCGAAGCGGTACGTTCTCGATTGCGATCGTCAACTTGTTCATCATGGGACCGCTCATCATGAGCATCCCGATCCTCGTCGGTGAACGTGGCGGCACGGCGTTTGATTTGAGTTTGATTGAAGGTGGGCTCGCCGTCGGGACGTTCGTCGCAAGTTTTCTCGTCTTGTTGCTGCGGTCGGTCCACCGCGGCCGCTTCGTCTTCCGCGCCTTGTTCTTGACGATTGTCGCATTTCTCTTCTACACGCAAGCCGAGTCCGTCCCGATGCTCGCTTTCGCGGCGGCCATGAGCGGCTTCATGCTGATGCTCGTCTATTTGCCGGCCGTCACGCTCATGCAAGAGCATAGCGACCAAGATAAGATCGGTCGCGTCATGAGCATCATGGCGCTCGCCGCGTCCGGCCTAGAGCCGATCGCGTTCGCCGTGCTATCAATCCTTGTCGCGTTATCCGTTCCGATTCAAACGCTCCTCATCACGTTTGGTATAATCGGACTAGCATTTAGTATCGTCCTGTATGTGCGGAGCCAGACGTTCCGTGACACACGTTAAGGAATGAAAGGAGAACGGGTTTTGAAAGAGACACGCAAACAACAAGTCATTGAGATGTATCGTCAAGTCGACGAGCTCGACTTGTTGTTCACCAAATACTTTACCGACTTGAACGAGTTTGAACTCAGTTACCAGCAAGAACAGATGTTGCTGCTCTTCAAACGAAAAGACACATGGACGACGACCGAGATCGCGACGAAGATGAATATCTCGAAAAGTGCGGTCAGCCAAGTGTTGAAAGTGCTCGAACAACGCCAGTTCGTCCAAAAAGAGAAAAATCCGGACAACTTGCGTGAGAGCTTCATCCGGCTCGGTCCGGTCGGCCTCGACTACTCGAAACAAGTCGATCGAATCGAAGAACAGCTCGCCGAAGAGATGTTCTCCGTGCTCGAGGATGACGAGATGAAGATGATCAATCGCGCGCTCGCGTTGATGATTCAGAAGTTCAAATAAAAATGCGTATCGTCCCGACTTGGGAGGATACGCATTTTTGGTTAGAGTTGCTCGACGACCCGGATTGCAGAACGAAGTGCCCCTTCGATATGACCGCCGAACATGGAATCCGTCTCGGTCCCAGCAAGTGAGAGACGTCCTGCCCAAGCGGTGTCGAGCGTAATCGGTCCGTAAACAGGGAAGTCGGTCAACGGTTGGGCATCTTGCGAACTTGCCGTGTCGCGGTCACTCGACCAATCCACGTACAAGACGTCACGCGGCTCGCGTGCCTCTTCCCCGAACAGTCGAACGAGTTGCTCGACGACGAGACGATTGAGCTCGTCCCGGTCTAGTGTGGCCCGCTCAAAAGGTGATAACCGGAAGAAACCGAACAGTGCCCCGTACCCTCCCGGCGCTGACGCGTCATGAATCTCCTGCAACACCCCGGACCAACTCATACCGAGCCCCGATAAGCCGGCGTCTCGCCAAAACGGTCGGTCATACACGGCGACCACTTTTGCTTGTCCGGCCATCCACGTTGGTGTAGCCGACAGCTTCGCCTTCGTCGCTTCAGACAGTTCTGGTTGAAACGAGATGCGTGAGACGAGCCGTGGCGGGATGGCTAACATGACGTGTTGGAACGTTTTTGCCGATCCTGCTTCGACCGTGACCGATACCCCGTCTTCTGTCTGTCGAATCGACGTGACGGTCGTCTCGAGTTCGATTGTCCCTTCTGGAAGTCTCCCAGCGAGCGCTGTGGTCAGTGTCGCCATACCGCCTTCAAGCCGCATCGATAGAACGGTCTGCTCGGGTGGCAACGCGTGGCGCTCGATCACGCCAACTTTCCGCTCGAGCATCAAGTCACCGGTCGTATGTTGCGGGAACACCGGAAGTCCGAGTCGTTCGACGAGTTGCGTGATCGTCTTCTCGGTGTCCGGCCAATACCATGTCGGACCGAGGTCGAAGCCATTTTGGCTCAACACCCGTCCGCCGATGCGATCGCGTGCTTCAAATACGGTGACGTCATAACCTTTTTCGATGAGGAGCGAGGCGGCGTAAAGGCCGCTGACGCCCGCCCCGATGATGGCGATTTTCATAATGTTGCTCCTTCCTCGATAAACGTCATCACGTCAAGCACTTGGCCGACCTCGATTCGATTGACGAGATAGTAGTATTTCGTGTTCGTTTCGGGATACTCCTCAACTACTGCCTCGCACCAATCCTGGTCGAACATCTTCTCCCATGACGTCTGCAATTCTTCTTCACTTGTCGCCTCCCTGTCCTCGAACGTCAAAAACCAACGATTCACAGCAAAATTCCAATAGCCCGCCTCTATCGCGAGCACACTCAGATCCGGCAAATCGACGGTCAAGACGACACCGGGCTCTCCCGGCTCAAGATACCCTCCTCGTCCGACGTCTGGAATCGTATCACTCAACCAAACGGGATACGCTCCCGCGAGCGACTGACCCGTCCGTTTTTCGTATTGTCCGGCCAGCCAATCATAGGCAGGGCGATATAATGCCAACTCTTCATCTTGAAACACGGCATATTCTGGGTCGCCGAACAAGTAGCCTCGTTTTTCTGCGGCTTCCCAAGCTGCTGCGTGTTGATATGTATAGTAAATTGCCATAATCGAACTCCTTTAATGTCTGTTATCTATAGCATAACGAACGTGAGGTCAATCCATCCACCCTCGAGCTCTTTGAGTTTGTATGAATTTGGAAGTATACTAGTCGTGTGGATTACGTAAAGGAGGAAAGAGGATGAATGTTTTAATCACATTACTATTTAGTTTATTGGCAATAATTGTCCCACTCGCGTTAATCATTACCGGCATCGTATTGATCGTTCGATTTATCGGTCGTTATGAAAAACGAGCTGACACGCGACTCGATCTGGAGCGTCAAGCCGCAGCTCATCAGCAACAACAGTTCGACGTTTTAGTAGAACGTCTCGAACGAATCGAAGAAAAGATGGAGGCACGCCCTTAATGTCGACATCATTCACAATTTGGACGAAACGTCTCGTCATCACAGCCATCATCGGCGGTGTATTACTAGTCTCTACTATCGCCTGTCAACGCGTATTCAACATGTCGGAAATCAATCTATTGGTCGACAAGGCGAACGAACAACAACTCAGTTACGAGTTAATTATTCATAACCCGCTGACGAACGCATATAGCTTCACCATCATGCCTGACTAAAGCGAAAGGAGTGTTTCCATGGAGTTGAACACCATGTTCTTAATCGCATCGCTCCTGCTAAACGCCTTTTTAATCAATGTAATTGCTGAGCAAGCAAAAGACGTACGTGCACTGCGGCGAAAGCAAATTCAGAACGATCCTCTCATACTAGACGATGCGTTGGCTGCAATAGTGAAAGAGAAAATTGATACGCATGGGGTCGTCACGGCCGTAAAGTTTTTACGGGAGACTCATGACATGTCACTACTTGAAGCGAAACGACTCGTCGACCGCATTACTGGTCGATCGATTTCATAAAAAGGGAGTAGCGCGCGCTACTCCCTTTTTATTGATTTCATTTCGGAAAGAAACCGACTTTTCCTCGTTCGTAGACTTTATGTGTGACGTGCTCCGGGTCGATATTAGCAAGCCTTTGATCAATCTTAGAAGAGGCAATCCACGCAAATAGATTGAACGCCACAACGAGAATTAAAATATTTGCTTGTTCCGGACGTAATAGCAACGTCACAATCAAGATACAAAAAATCACAATCACGGCCATCCCGCTCCAATATTCATACCAGACAAGTCGCCGATAGTCGGGAGCATCGTTGAACGTGAGCAACGTCTTCGTTCGTGACCTTATTTTAACGAACCCAATGGCTGGAATGAACAAGACGAACCAAATTAGTTCAGCGAGTCGACGCTCGCCTGTGAACCAAAACATAAGGCCGAGTAAGACGATGAACAATCCAAGAAGGAACGCTTGGCGGGTGGAACGTTTCCCTGCTTCGTATAAGTGATCAAACCGTTCGCGTTGGGTCATGAATCCTGTCTTCCCCTCTTCAACTGATTTCTTTAAAATGACAGTTTCCTTGCCAATGGAATGGAATCGACTTCTTCAAACCAAGTCGATAGCCGAGACGCCACCCAAATCCTCGGATCCGGTCCGACCAACTGTCATTCAAGTTTTGGAACGGCATGACGGCTCGGACTTGATGTAGCTCGATGCGATGAATCACGTATTGATAGTCAGGTGCCTCGATTGACCGATTGACCGCCATCTCTTCGCACCACTTTCGATCAAAGATTTTTTCCCAAGACTTTCGTGTATATGCCGGGTCAATGTCTTCCCGGTGGTCAAATGCTTCGGCTGTATCGCAAAAAGTAGAGTTATACGGAACGAAGTCCCAAAATGAAATTTCCGAAGCCAACACTTGATCGTCCGGTAATTCAACCGTCAACACAACACCTTTGTTTCCTTGTCCGATATGTCCGTCAGTGCTTAGGTCAGGAAACTCGTCCAAACACCAGACCGGATAGTTTCCATTCAGCGAAATCCCAATTCGTTGCTCATATTGTTCAACCATCCAGTCATAAGCCGGTTTGAAAAAATCAAATCCTTCGTCATTGAACATGGCGTATCGAGGGTCACCTTGTAAATATCCTCGCTCCAATGCCACTTTCCAAGCGTCTTCATGCTGATACGTATAATAGATGCCCATATTCATTAACCCTCTCCATATTTTTTCTTTCACCACTTTATCCGATTTCATATCAACAAGTAGTGAAAATAATGGTCAGGGTTAGTCGGTCGATTGCAATTTAGGCGTTCGGACTCGGATACTTCACCGCATTTTTCTCAAGCTTCTCTTCAATCGCTTGCGACACATCGATTCCTGCCGCATGGGCGAACGTCAGCGCGTAAATGAGGACATCCGCAAGCTCTTCTTTCATCTCGACTTGTTTCGTCTCGAGCACTTCTTCGCTCGACACCCATTGAAACAACTCCAACAGTTCGCTCGCCTCAAGCGACAACGATAACGCCAAGTCTTTTGGGTTATGGTGGAACGCCCAATCGCGCTCGTCTCGGAATTCAATCACTTTGTCCATCAGTCGTTGTACTTCGCTCATGTCTTATACAGCCTCATTTCATCGTTGTTAAGATTTCTTTCCCCACCGCAAAAATACCTCGATCGATATGCTCTTGAATCAATCGCTTCGACACACTCATCGATAATTCGTTTACTCCTAATACTTCCTTTAGTCCTTCGTGGAAAGATACAAAATCGGGAACGACTTTCTCGAATTGATATTCTTTTTGCAGTCGCGTCAAATAAAAGGAAACATCGAAACGTTTTTCGATTGGTAACTCTTGTGTCAGAAAAATGTATTCTAATTCGCTTTCGATGTTGTGATGTAACGCCGCATCCTGATTGATTACCTTAAGCAACAACGCCTGGAGCATCTCTACTTCTGCTTGCAACTCAAACACTTGTGTCTGGAGTTGTTCGTATTTTGTGACCATATGATTGATTCACCCACCTTATTATAAAACGACGCCCTCTAATTTTACCAAAAGATGTAACTTGAATGAGTAATAATCTTCCTCTTAAGACCTTCTTTGTAAAATGTTATACTCCAACTAAAAAGGGAGGGATTCGGTGCTTACTTTCGACAACGTCTCTGTTCGCCAACAAGATACACTCATCCTTGAAGATATCTCGTTTACCATCAATCCCGGCGAAATCGCGGCCATTCACTGCGGCGTCACTTCCCGGGAAATATTGTTCGCGCTACTGACCGACGAGCACGCTGCCTACTCTGGAACCATCGATACAGAAAATCGTACGCTTTCGCTCTTCTCTATCCGTGACGGTTTATATGACCGGCTGACGGTCGAGGAATTCTTGCGTTTCACGCAGATGCTCTATGAATCGACGGAAGCGGTCGACTCGATTCTGCAAACCGTCCAACTCACACCATACCGGAACAAACGCTTGAACCGACTCAGCCTATCGCTCGTCCGGCGCGTCCAATACGCGGCGCTCCTATTACATAATCGAGACATCTACGTGCTCGAAGAACCCGATCAAAACGTCGACCAAGAAACAAGGCATTTGTTTGCGACCGTGTTGATGAAACTGAAGCAACAACAAAAGACGATCCTGCTTCTGACGAGCAATATGGAGAGTGCCCTCTTCGTCACATCGACCGTCTATCGCATCGACCATCGGCACTTGCGCCTACTCGATGTCGAACCTGATGAACCGGATGCGAACGAAGATGTCACGCCTGATGTGATGCACGTCCGCTTCGAGAAAATTCCGACGAAAGTGAACGAGAAAATCGTCTTGCTCGATCCACCGGAAATCGACTACATCGAAAGTCAGGATGGCCAATCCGTGTTGCACAGTCAATCCGAGCAGTTCCCAAGCGTCTTCACGATGAACGAGCTCGAGACGCGTCTGACTCCTTACGGCTTCTTTCGCTGCCACCGGTCGTACATCGTCAACCTCCAACGGGTACGAGAAGTCATCACGTATACGAAAAACAGTTTTAGTCTCGTCTTAGATGATGCCGAGAAGACGACCATTCCGCTCTCAAAGACGAAAATGGCCGAATTGAAGACGATGATCGGGCTGAAATAAGCTCCATTCACCGTCTCCTTCGCTTCACTCGCTCCTCAAAAAGCGCCGTTTATCGCCATTCTAATGCGTCCTCCTTTTCTTCTCGATATGATGTAAGCAAGCAAGACGACATCAACAAGGAGGAACGAGCGATGCAGGATATCATTACAGTGAATCAATTGAAAAAGTTGTTCGGCAATGAAGAGGCGTTACGAAACGTGACGTTTTCCGTTAAAAAAGGAGAGGTGTTCGGCTTTCTTGGACCGAGTGGATCTGGGAAGACGACGACCATTAAAATCTTGACGTCACAACTCGCCCAGACGTCAGGTGACGCGACCGTGTTCGGTGTACCGGTCTCGGAGTTAAAACAAGAACAGTATCGGAAGCGGATCGGCGTGTTGACCGATAACAGCGGACTGTACACACGTCTCTCGATTGAAGAGAACTTGCAGCTCTACTGTGACCTATACGACGAGCCACGAACACGAATCGATGAAGTGCTCCAGATGGTGAACTTGGCTGGAGAACGCAAAAAACGCATCTCCGCTTTATCACGTGGGATGTTGCAGCGGGTGACACTGGCTCGGGCGTTGTTGCATGAACCGGAACTGTTGTTTTTAGATGAGCCGACGTCCGCGCTCGATCCGGTCAACTCGCGCCACATTTATAAAGGGATTGAACGCTTGAAGGCAAAAGGGACGACCATCTTCTTGACGACGCACGACATGAACGAGGCAGAGGAACTGTGCGACCGCGTCGCCTTCTTACACCAAGGCGAGATCCAACTGCTCGACGCCCCGAAACGATTGCGCCGGAAATATGCGAACGGCTCGATGCGCGTCGAACTGCATGACGGGGAGACGGTTGACTTGAAACAAGGGAAAGACGGGGCCGACTGGCTCCATGAACAGATGCGCGATCAGAACGTCGCGGCGATTCATTCGAACGAGCCGACGCTCGGGGATATCTTTATCGAAGTGACGGGGAGGAAATTATCATGACATTTTCAATGAAACGGGCACTCGCCATTTTCCAGAAAGACTATAAAGACTTGTCGCGGAACTTATTCGTCTCCTCGACGTTGATCATGCCGCTGTTCTTCGCCGTCTTCTATTCACAGCTCGGCGGAGGAGGCATCGACGTGACGTACTTCGTCATCAATATCACGTTCAGTCTCGTCGCGACGTTCGTCCAGTGCGCCTTGATCGCCGAAGAAAAAGAGAAGAACACGCTCCGTGGGCTGATGTTGTCACCGGCGAGCACGCTCGACATCTTGCTCGGAAAGAGTGCGCTCACCTTCGTGACGACGCTCATCCTTATCTCGGCGTGTGCCTTCATCATGGGCTACACCCCTGCGAATCTGTTCGTCATCTCACTCGCACTTATCGTCTCAACGTTCTTTTATATCGGGATTGGGACGATTCTCGGATTGATGACGAAGACGGTCATGGAAGCCTCACTCATCGTCATGCCAGCGTTCTTCTTCTTCTCGTTTTCACCGATGTTGTCAGTGTACGAAGACCGGTTCGCAATCATCGGCCTTCTCGACTACTTACCGAACGTTGTCTTAATCGATCTTGCGTTTCAGATTGAGGCTGGCGCTGGACTCGGCTCTACATGGGTGGAGCTTCTGATTCTGTCCGCCTGGGCGCTCGTCACGTTCGTCGGAAGTATTGTCATGTATAACCGGAAACAGACGGATTGATTGAAACTAGGTGTCGCTTCGATTTTAAAAGCGACACCTTTTGTATTCTCTTAAGTTGGTTGGCTACTCTACCAAACGTCCATTATCATTCCACTGTCCGTACATCTCGTTCGCTTTCGTTTTCTCAATGAACTTATCAAGCCGTTTCACATACAAATCGCGATCTTGACGAACACTTTGTATCGTATCGGTGCGGATGCGGCGATACAGTTCGGGAAAGCCGTTAAAGTGTCGATACAGCTGTGTATCTTCTTGCAATCGCGCTATGATTTCCTCAGCAATGACAAACGACTCACGTCGCATATCAGGGAGCACGCGTTCCCCGTGCTCTGTCATCAACCCCAATCGTTGTAGTCTGCGGACACGTTCTTTATTCAACTCGGTCCAGTCGCTTCGTTTTCGTCTTGGTGAAAAGCGCTGCGCTAATTCCCCAGCTGCCGTCTTTTTCGCAATCCCGTCAATCCAACCGAAACATAACGCTTCTTCCACGGCGTCTAAATATAATAAGCCCTCGCTGCCATCCTTCCGACTGAGGATGACCCAGCAAAACGATTGTTCGTCTGCATGTTCGTAGAGCCATTTCCGAAAATCATTTCGATGTTCGAAGCGTAAGACGTGGTCGATTTCCATGTGCTTCCCTCCCCGATCAACCTTTTCTCAATTATCATATGTACGAAGCTAAAAGATAAACAAAAAGCAGCGTCCGTTTGGACACCACTTCTGTTCATGACGTAGCAAAAAATCAAACGAATGGTAGCGCATCTTCGTGTCGCGTATTTGCATTGATCAATCCACGGTTATGGAACGTCGAACTCAAGTCTGCATAATGTGTGGTAATCGGTAGTCGTGTCTTCAACAGCGAGTGGACATGCATGAACGACAAGCGATACACATCAGTCAAAATGGACTCAAACGGTAATACGCTCGTCTGTTGTACCACTTTGAGCGGTTTCGCCATACCAACACGCACGTGAGGGTTGGTCGAAAGAAGATAGCCCATGCGCTCTTTTGTATAACTAAGCCCTTGTGATGTCTTCCATTCCTTCTCATGAATCGCCATGCGTCGATTGACGTTCTTCAAAATTTCCACGTAGTCAAATCGGATTCCACGCGGAGAAAGAAGTGAATCGATGAGAGCCAAATCCTCACGGCCGAATCCATCTCGATGGAACGTGATATGGGCTGGTGCATGTCCGTACTGTTCTTCAAACGCATGAAGCGTGTCATAGATGATTTCAGTCATCGTCTCAGAACTGATTTTTTCGCCTGCCTCACTTGTCGAGAGTGACTTCTGTTTAATCATCGCCCCGTCTTTCCCAATAATTTGAATGATGCCCGATGCATGCTTTCCATTTTCATGGCTCACGTCTAACCCGACAAAACAATCCGAATGGAGCGGTTCACCGAGGATCCAAGGTTGCAGACCCGCCTTCACATATACACCGAGTAGAATGTTGTACAGCGTATCCTCAGAGTTCAGCACGCGGTCATGTAGCTCGACACATTGAGTCACTACATCATGTTTCCCACCAAATTCGCGTTTAATGGCTTGATACGAATGATCGAGTGATGCACCTTCTCCGATGACGATGACAACACCTTCAAAGTGTTTCGGGACATTCTTCAATTGGAACACCACATCTTCCGCCTGCAACATATCGATAGACAACGTTTGGCTCAAGCCCTTCGGTTTATTCGAGACGTTTAGCGTCACCCCGAAACGTTCAGACGTGGTCTGCAGTTTCTTGATAAAATCAAGGACTTGTTGCACTTTGTGGCGATCACGCAATTTCGGATCGACAAAGAAACTGACGGTCGCTTCCCCTTTTTCAAACACGCCACCTTGATTCAAACCACCCTTCGCATAGCTCGCCGTCTTCCCTTGACCGAAGCGCAGTCGCGGAGAAGATAACGTTTTGATTGTATAGCCGAGACGGGCTGCTCGCACATCTTGCCGCTCAAACCGGAGCATCGGCAGTCGACCGATCAAGTCGGTTGCTTCAGGCATCAGTTTCGACATCCGCGCGTCTGGCGACAATTTGATGATTCGATTGACTGCTCCAAGCTGTCTAGCCGGAATCGTTTCGAATGAACAACTCTGTTTTAGTTGCTCGGGTAAGTATGGAAGGATGTGATTGTTTCGATCTTTGACGTGTACGACGAGTGCGTCTGGGGCGATGATCCGCTTGGGATCCTTCTTTGCGAAATAATCAATGATTGAACACTTCATAATCGGACTCACTTCACTCGCTCGATAGGACGCGACTTCTACAAATTCATACTCATACGACTTCGGATGAGTCGAATCGATGACACGCATTCCCGCAGACACGGATTTCGGCTCACGCTTGAGCTGCTCTAGTAGGTTTTCGCGGTATTCAAATTGATGGGTCAAATCGAATCCGAATACAATTTCATCCGTCTGAGACACGTTCACGTTGAGATCTAGTGCCGGATAGATGAGTAGCCCACTTGTCGACTGTGGGTGCGCCTGTTTCGAGCGGAACTTCCCCCGGTTCATCATGTACTGCGGATGTCCCAATCGCTCCAACTGCTTTTTCAACAGTCGTTCGAGTAACGTTCGCTCGACGTTACGTGAAAGATTGATCGGACGAGCTTCGTATTGTAGAAACGCCTCGTTTCCCCATTGTTTGATTTCCTCAAACGAAGCAATGTACTGATCAAAGAACACAATCGGTTGAAAGTTGTTCAATTTATTTAATTGAAAAATCAACTTCCCACCTTGCGTATGTCGTGACGATGGATCCTGGAGCGGTACGGTATATAGATGGAGTGTCACTTCCGTTGCTTTTGTTAACGCTCGCCATTCCGTCAAATAGTACTGGTTCATCTTTCCCTCATCCTTCCCTGTGTGCAATCGTTCCATTCACTATAACGAATTTCCAAAGATTAGGGAGGCAAAATAATGGATAGGGTTCAAATTAGAAGTTGACTCATGAGACAAAAAAACTCCGTCACCCTGACGGAGTTACCATAATCAATTGGCTTCATAACTTTTTTCAATATATGGCTTCGCTTTTTCGAAATCTGCGGAAGAGTACAGCACTACTTCTAAATCACCCGTTCCATAATGTCCAATTCCTCGCATATCTCGTGTAAAGCCAGGTTCGAGCGTCACCGTGTCCGGATTAACTTTTACATACATGAGAATCTTTTGTGTGCTCGGATGAAATTCCACACAGGCGAAGTTTTTAATGCGCTTGTAGGCAATGTAATGTTTCGTAACGTTTTCCTGCACATCGTCACCGAGTGCCATGAGGTAAGACACAAGCGCATCAAATAAATCCTTCGACTCTAGCGTCGCTTGTTTTAAGTAGTCACTAACCGTCTTGCTTGCCACGGAAAAATCTGACGAAGTAGTGATAGGCTTCGCTGTCGTCGCATTAACGAGATCTAGTAACAACAGACCATTCTCATAATATTTGTACTGATATAATTCAATATTGCGGTTAATTTGCTTAACAGCGTGCTCATCGTACTTTGTAAACCCGCCAGCGATACAAACAAGACGTGGATTGCTCCAATCAATCGTATCGGACACGTCTTTTCCATACTGCTTCAAAATCGATAGTTCAAACTCTGCTTTGTGATCTAGTAGCCAGTCTAAGTAAAATAACCCCTGGCTAATCACATTCTCGTTTGTAGAACGTTTATATTCAATAATCACTGGCGAGTTATTCTCATCCAAACCAAGTGTATCAATTCGGCCACCATGTGTACGACCCGTGCTGTATTCAGAGGCGACAAAGCGGATACCAAGCAACTGCTCTAAATTTTTCTCGAAGAGTTGCTGCAGAGATTTTTCAATTGCCATCGATTGGCCGTATAGTTCTTCTGTTCCTTGCTCGCTTACTTGAAATAGTTTGAGATCACCCATGTTATTCTCCTTTTACACTTCTAATAACTGATCAGCTAATAAAAGTGAATATTCTTCTTTCGTATGAATGACGACTTCGTGCAACGCCCGTGTTAACGATACGTATAATCGTCGTGCCTCCTGAGGCGTGTCTACATAATTCACTTCATCCACGTCCATAATCAATACCGCATCGAATTCCATCCCACGTAAGTAATCAATCGTTGAAATGATGATTCCCTCGCTCACTTTTGTTTTTTCTGACTGAATGAGTTGCGTCGACAACTGTAATTTTGAATGTAAGAACGACGCACGTTCCATCGTCGGTGTGATGATGCAAATCGAATATTCTTCTTTTCTCCATCGAGATAGCACTTCTTTTAATTCACGACTCTTTTTCGATATTAGCAACTCGACCGGCTTTGCGTCCCTTTCAAATGGATCAATCCAACTAGTATCGTGGCCCGCATAAGCTAATAACGCTTTGGCTAGGTCAACAATTGGCTTCGCAGTACGGAACGTTTTTGTTAAGTACTCAATCGTCCAATTCGATCGTCCATGCATTTTAATCGCTTCCCATGATTCCAGCTCAAGCGCACGGTAGCTTTGAAGCGTATCGCCAAACACCGTCATCCCATAGCACAACTTCTCGAGCACGAAAACGTCGAGCGGTCGAAGCGTCTGTCCCTCATCGACAAAGAGATGACTCCATTTGTCGGGATATCCAGTCGTCTCATAATGAAGATACATCCAGAAGAAACGGTCAAGCTCAGTCGGACGTTTTAACTTATGCCACATTTCCAACAGTTCTTCTGGCTGCGTTTTTTTGAGATAAACGAGACGGCCTGGTTGCTTCATGATCGACCAAATCGTAGCCGCCTCAAGTTTCGTCGTTTTCTTCCAGAAGTCGACGATTTGTAGATACTCTCGTTTTTCACGGGCCAATTGCCGCTTCATATTTTCTTGCATTAACTGTTCAAGCGTACGAGTTTTCGTCGAATCTAAATCCCCGCTCCATCTCTGCATATCCGTAATCAGTTCGTTCTTATACTTCTCTTTGTTCAAGATAGATGTTCGTTCCGATTCACTGCGGATCATTTGTAAAATCCGTTCCGTTTGTGCGCGTCCAGGACGCTCTTGGCCGAACCAAATAGCCAGTGCCCGTTCATGTAATTCCTCTAAACCCTTAATCGGTTCGTATCGTCTAAGCAATACAGCGACGTCCTCGTACCATTCTTCGATCGCCGCTTCAGCCCATTCGAATAAATCTCGTCCTTGGTATAACGGAAGAAGTTCGTGAACGATACTCGCTGAAAAGTCTTTGGACGACACCGTCTTTAACCATTCATCAAATGCCATCGTTGACACCGATTGAATTTGTAAGTGTTCCGCGTCCTTCAACAGTTGATGAATCGTCGCCTCATTAGGAGCTAAATAGAGCATCTTCCGACGTTCATCTTGATACTGTAAGTAAGACATCCGGTGCAACGCCGTCAACGATTTCCCGGTCCCGGCCGCCCCTTGGACAATCATATATGTATTGGCCGGTGCTTGGATGATATGGTTCTGTTCGGCTTGGCGCGTCGCGATGAACCCGTCGATCGAGCGATCTTTTTGTTTCTTTGTCAGTTCCCGCTCCATGAAGTTCTCTTGTGGCACATCTGTTACAGGCGAAGGCTTTTTAAACGTCGCCTTGATTTGATTCGTAAACCGTTTCGTCAGTGACGCAGGACGTCGTTTTGTGTCACGACGATGACTCGCCTGCACGACGCGTCGTTGTTTCCGGTCAAGTTCGAGCTGCGTCATCCCGATGATGTCACCGCCCGGCATCTCAATCGTCTCCCCGTTGAACATAGATGCACGCATCGCCATTTCACTCCGCCAATCAAGGACGAGTGGAATCTCAGGCGAGCTCGGATGGGCCACCCCGAATTTACCAACCGGATACGTCTCTTCTTCGCCTTCGTCCTCAACCACAAATGTGAAAGAATACAGCTCGTTCAATGCGTCTTCGTATTGTTGTCGTTCCTGTGCATTCTCCGAACGACGTGAGTGCCCCCGCATATCAATCATTTCATAGTCGCTTGATTCAAGTCCTGGCTTCTCACCGTGTGGTTTGCCATGCAAATGCGATTCGATGACAAGACAAAACTCATCGAGTCGACGTTGTTCATTATCTAATACTGCCTTCATCACTTGCACCTCTGGTATTTTGATATCCTCATTTTACCAAATTCAAAAGTCATTAAGTGCTATATTTTCGTGAAATTAGGTAAATCCTCACGTGTAAGTTAGAAGCAATTGTCACCCAGTACAATTTTTATCTCCCGTTATTTATATATGGGCGTTATAATGTTAGTTGATTCCTAATTACACTGGAAACATTCCCTATGTTTGGAATGAGGCGACCATCACACCATTGTTTTTGAAAGAAAGAAGGATTTCACTATGACGCAATCAACCCAAAAAAAGACAGCTGATCTATTTAAGTTTTTAGCAGCCGTCAAACGAATGGATATACGAACAGAAACCACTACCAAAAATTACGACTTACTCTTGTCTCCCGTAGCGCTCACCTACCCAAACGTGCGGGTCCAACAGGAAGATGAGTTATCGATCGAAGTTCATTTTCTTGCGCCGTTTGCCAAAAAGCGTCCGAGCTTGCCACGAGAACTTTTCGCCTACGTCCTTCAAGACGGTGACACGTATAAACGTACTGAACTTTTCCCGGAGAAGCTTGATTCCGTCTTCACTGACTTTTTAGAATCGCTTGACGTTTGGGCGAAAGAAAAGACGGCGCACGAATCTGCCCGTCAACTGTATGACACGATGTATCGGACCTTGCAACTTCTCTCGACTGAGAGTGATACATACGAGCTCATCTATTCGTTCGGGATGTTGCACTGGCCAAACGATAGCGTGGAGCGCCCATTGTTCACACGGGCGGCTGTATTGGAATTCGATCAACAAAAAAGCCTTTTCCGTATCGAGGCGTCGGCGTTGCCAACGAAGCTCGAGCTCGATATGCTCGACCGCGATCACGTCTGGATGTCAGCCGAATTGTCACGTTACGAGGTCGACTTCAAAGAAGAGTTGGCATTCGATTTTAAACCGTGGACCGAAACTGATCTTGAACAACAGTCGCAGCGCGTTTTGAAGCTATTAAGCGATGATCATGCTTACGGTGACATCGCTACCGTTTATGCGATGCCAGGCATGCGATTATTCGTTCGGAAGAAATCAGCCCACGCGTGGGTCGAGGAGCACGAGAACTTGGCGACACTCATCGAAGATGGGATGTCCCCTTCGCCTGCTCTGCAACAGTTTTTGACGTCGAATGACGAAGAGATTCATGCGCTTGACGAATTAGACCGAGAAGTATGGAAACCTGTCGGTGAAGAGATCCTCTTCCCACTCCCGTATAACGAAGAACAGAAACGGATTTTGAGTCAGTTGAGCAACCATGCGGGTGTCGTCGTCCAAGGGCCACCTGGAACCGGGAAAAGTCACACCATCTCAAACTTGATTTCGCACTTGCTCGCCCACGGGAAGCGCGTCCTCGTCACGAGTGAGAAAGAACACGCGCTTCACGTCTTGCGAGACAAGTTGCCAGAACAAATCCGTCAACTCGCCGTCTCCGTACTCGGATCCGATTCGAAGACGACGAAGCAGACAGAGAGCTCGCTCCAAGAAATCGCGTCTTACTTGAACCGTACGACCGCTACTGAACTTGATACACAAGGTAAGCAAAAACAACAAAAGCTCTATGACACGCGCGAGGAAATCGCCCGATTACGCCGTAAAATGATTGAACAAGCCGCAAGTGAACATACGAATTTGAGCTATATGACCGAATCACGGACGCCGACCGATTGGGCAAAATGGACGAGTGAGCAGAAAGTCACGATGCAACTCCCACTCCCTATCCTTGAAGAGACGTGTCCACTCTCAGCGGAAGAGTTGGCGGATTTTTATCAACTCATGGCAGAACGGTCTGCGCTCGACAGCAATGTGGATTTGAACAAGTCCCCAAGCACTCAAAGCTTTCCTGATCGTGACGTGTATTCGACCGACGCGGAAGCCTACCATCGACTGTCAGACTTGGCAGATCAGTACGCATCCTCAGAATGGCTACTAAAGAAGCCTCTCGCCACCCGTCAAGAGCTGCTTCAACAAATCGAGACGCTGTTACGTACTGTGAAAGAACTGCCTGAATGGGTGCGCGATGTCTATCGACACTGGGCAACGCACCGCAATGACTACGACCAATGTGAACGCGATTTGAAGAAGTTCGAGTATGACGCTCTATCATTAGAGGAAGTAGAGCGCCGGATCGCTGTTCATGAAGTGACGCTCCCTTCTACGCTGCCTGAGAATTTCTGGACACTGTTAGACGAGTTAGGTCTGTTGCTCGACCAAGGGAAAACAAATGGATTTTTCTTTAAATTGACACAACGAAAACGCTATGCAGTCCTCCTAGACGAAGTCAAAATCGATGGGAAAGCGCCACAATCCTCTCGTGATTTAGCAATCTTGAAACAACGAGATGAGTTTGAACAAAATCTCACCAAACTCACACGCCATTTCCGATACATTTGTGAGCATTATCAATTTGACTTAGAGACACCGACGTTTACGTCTTATCGAATGGTCCGCCAAGCTTTCCGAGAATGGAACGCCATTCTTCCCAACTATGTCGAATCGATCGTTCCAGTTATTCAAGTGTATGGAACACGCGCTTTCCACTATGAAGAGAAATGGTTACGACAAGCGAAAGAAGACCTCGAACAATCATTTGTACTTGATGAATTGAAACGCCTTCAACAAGTCCAGGATGATCTAGTAAGTGTGTTTACAAAAGATCATACGCACTCGTCCGCCTTCCGTTTGAAACAAGCAATCGAATCATGGGACAGTTCACTCTATGCGAAATCGCTCGATGAACTCCAACTGCTCGAACAGCAAAACGCGAAAGCGACTCGGTTGAAAGGATTAATTGAGCGACTAAAACAAGTCGCGCCAGGTTGGTTGAACGCGTTTTACGACGGGACGGCCCCGACGCTGCAACTCCAGACGTTCGAACTCGACTGGAAAGTCGCCCGCGTCTTGACGCTACTCGAAGCACTCAGTGACGATGACTATCGGGAGAAAATGAAGCAGCTGGAGAAAGAGGAAGGAAAAGCGACAGCGGACTTGTGTGCGACGTATGCGTGGAAAGAACAGCTCACACGAATGACACCGTCGAAACAAGAGCGCTTGAACAGTTGGGCGAAGTTGATTCGCCAGATCGGGAAAGGGACCGGGAAACACGCGGCACGTCATAAACGCGACGCAGCTCGACAAATGGCCGCAGCCCAAGACGCCATTCCGGTATGGATTATGCCGGTGAACCGAGTCCTCGAATCGTTTAAAGAGATCGATGAGTTGTTTGACGTCATCATCTTTGACGAGAGCTCACAAAGCACGATGGACGCGATCTCGCTCCTATCTCGTGCTCGAAAAGCCATCATCGTCGGAGATGACCGCCAAATCAGCCCGACGACGTTCCAAGACCAAAACGCGATTCAAGAGAAGAAAAAGACGTACTTCGGCAACGATACGACGATGACACTGTTTGATGGCTCATCAAGCCTGTATGACCTCGCCTCGGTCAAGTTCAGCGCGACGGTCGGACTACGTGAACACTTCCGCTGCGTACCGGAGATCATCGGCTTCAGTAACGCCCATGTGTATGAAGGACGCATCGTTCCGCTTCGTCTGCCACAACGGGCTGAGCGATTGACACCGGCGGTACAGAGCGTCTTTGTCGAAGATGGTAACGTCGCCGAAACGACGAAAGACAAGTTCAACGTCCCGGAAGCGAAAGCGCTCGTCGACCACTTGAAACAATTGATTGACGATCCGCGTTATGCGAAGCGTACGTTCGGGGTGATCTCGCTTCTTGGGAAAGTGCAGACTGAACAGATCGAACGGATGGCGACTGATTTGATCGGCATCGATAAGTTGATTGAACATAACGTCCGCTTTGGTGACGCCTATACGTTCCAAGGTGATGAGCGTGACGTCATGTTGCTGTCACTCGTCGTCGCACCGAACCGTCGTTTTGCGGCACTCACGAAAGAGACCGACAGTCAGCGCTTCAACGTTGCGGCGAGCCGGGCTCGGGATCAAATGATTTTGTTCCATTCCGTGACACTGCAAGACATCGGCAATCAGAACTGCATGCGCTATAAACTCGTCAACTATTGTCAAAACCCGCTCGGTGATCAAGAATCGTTCGAAGCGGTTCAGCACTTGTTCGACTCTCCATTCGAAGAAGAAGTGTATAAGCGCTTGACGAACCGCGGTTACCTCGTCCGTCCGCAAGTTCAAGTGAACGGCTATCGCATCGACCTCGTCGTCGAAGGCGAATCGAACCGTCTTGCTATCGAATGTGACGGTGAGCGCTGGCATGGACCTGATGTGTACGAACAAGACATGTTCCGTCAAAAAGTGCTCGAACGGGCCGGTTGGACATTCTGGCGCGTCCGTGGTCGTCACTTCTACCGCGATGCCGATCAAGCGATGGAACCGTTATGGACGTTGCTTGATGAGATGGGGATTGAGCCGATACGGTTGAACAATTGAAATAAGTCTAACTTTGAATGATATTAACTGATTAAATAAAAGTCGTCCTTAATGAACTTAGAAGTTCATTAAGGACGACTTTATATTTTACTTATCTTGATTAATCTTTGCTATGGACACTATTACTCCAGCTACCAACACCATTAAAAATATTCCTACCTGGACAATAGCATTCATCCCTTTTTTCATAAATCTTTGAAGTTCTTTAATTCCTTCAGCTTTTCTTACACCATTTTGCTTGAACTCATCTAATAAACAATCCCTTACTGCATCATCAAGTTTACGATCTTGATCCGTAATAACCTCAATGATTTTTTCATTGTTCAAGTCATAACTCTCGATACTTTGCTTAGAATGCTTTAGGGCATAATCCAACATAGTCTCGTAAGATTTACATACAATCTTGAAAGGAAAAGCAATAGGTTCAAGTAAACCAAATTTCATATTTGAACCTTTATTTAATACGTTTTTCAAACTTACTGCCCAATCATTATTTTCATCTTCCGGACTACCAACCAAAGTGAAATCAGCCATTTTGTTTTCCTCCTTAAAATATGATTGTTTTCTTAAGTAGATAATATCATGACAAAAAGACAATATCAATACTAAAAGTAAAATATTTTACATTTAGTATTCTTTTTATCAAATTGTGCTATTATTGTTACGAGGTGAATTATATGGCTAATAAATTCTTAATTGAACTCGGAATACATCTTCCTGAAATCAGAAATCAGTTCTCATTAACTCAAGAAGAATTCTCATCACTGCTTGGTATGAGCCGACCAACGCTTATTAAAATCGAGCAAGATCCAACTCGTCTTACAAAAACAATTGCTATGACACTTTATGTTGCTGTTCAATATTTAATTGAAAAAGACAAAGTTGTGCTGAACAATTTGAATCCGAACAATTTTGATAAGGTAGATTCTGTTCCACAATTACTTCAAATTATCACTTCAAAAACTTCTATATCTCCTTCTTCAATTCTCGGAGGGACTATTAGCGTTTTAGGAAGTAAAGTACTGAGTAATGTTTCTATGTCTTCTATAGGATCATTCCTAGGAAAAATCAAAAAAAAATCCTCAACCGAGGATTCTGATGCTTTAGAACACCTACCTTTAAAAAATGAATTACAAAAAAGCATCGATTTTGAAGCATTAAGTAAAGTTTGGGACAATAAAGCAGCCTCAGATTTAATTGAAAATAATTTAAATGCAGTGAACAAAAAAGAAAAAAACTGTCTCCAATTTTTTAATCTAGAATCATGGAATGTTATTGAATTCATGAATCAACTAGAAGAGTCGTAAACTAAAAAAGCTAAGTCAATATCAAACTATGCCATAAAAACTGGATAGTTCGGTTTGACTTAGCTTTTTAATTCAATCAGCTTACCCCCAACGCCTTAAACACCGCATCAGTCGGATCAGAGTAAAACACTGGCTGCACTTTCACTAACAAGTCAGGAGGAACGGTTTGTAAGTCCATCACAGATGCTGCCGGAATCAACACTCTTTTCGCCCCTGCATCCACGCAAACCTGAAGTACGTTTGCGAACTCCGATACTTTTGCGATAGTGCCTCCGACTGTCATATTACCTATGATCACGGTCGATTCTTGCACTGGTTTCTCGAGTGCCCCAGAGCAGAGCCCGATCAACTCTGCAATCGCCAGCTCACTTGTCAGACCGATTCCTTGTAGGTCACTAATGTGCATCAAGTAATCTTTCGTTTTCGTGCTAATTGTATTACTAATCGTCTTGCTGTTTGAAGTAAAGTAACGAAACGCTGTGTCTAGACTCTCACGCGCTCCGCGATGTGTCCCGACTCCAGACTTATCAAACTTACCTGTACCGCTTACGACTTGGTTCTCTATTTTATAGACGCCAATCATGCCAGAGTCACTTTGCCCGACAACATACACATGACCCGGTTTCCCCATACCTTCTGGAATGAGCTTGCCGCCTCCTTGTTCAGGTACGGACACGTACTCTTCCGCCATCGTCTCTTTGTTGAGATAAGAGAACATGACATCGTAAAATTCCATGCCACCAATCTTTTTCAGCTGCTCTTTAACACGGCGACGTCCCTCAAGCGCATACTGTAGAACTTCTTCGACATCAGCTCTCGTATATTCGCCATGGGGATAAATCAACTTCATTAATCCCGATACCGTTTTACGAACGGCAATCGTGTCACGCTGATTTAAGTTATTACCGAGGCGATAGTACAAATCAATACTATCTGCAAATGAACGCTTACGCATTTCTCGGAAAAACTCAGCAATATAATCCACGATGAATCCGTATTTATTCGTGAAGAAATCCGGTCGCATTTTCGGAATTTCCCATCCAGGCAAATAATAATGCATCCGATCGAAGAAAGCCGTATCATTCGCCATTTCCTCGGGGAACGGCGCGAATAAGTGAGACGTCTTCAGCAAGACGTCGACACTCTGATTAATATTCCCGACGAATACCATTGATGCACTAGCGTTTTTCTCTTCTTTCCCTCGAGCGAACGAGCCAGATGCCATATAGTCTTTCATAATTTGAATGCCATCTTTGTCTTTAAATCGAATCCCCGCGACTTCATCAAACGCGACACAGTCCCACATTCCGACGAGCCCAATTTTCCGAGTCGACATATTGTAAAAGAGGTTGGCGACTGTTGACTGTCCACCTGATACCAAAATCGAGTTTGGTGAGATTTCCTTATAGACATGAGACTTCCCAGTGCCGCGAGGTCCAAGCTCACATAAGTTATAGTTGTTCTCCACGAGTGGGACGAGACGAAGCAACAAATGCCACTTCACTCGTTCCTCAAGTTGCGTTGGTTCCATGCCAATCGAACGAATCAAGACATCAATCCATTCAGATTTCGTGAACTTAGCTCGTCCTTCAAACACCTCATTAATATCCATATTTGGCATTTGAATCGGCTGCAAGTTGCTCACACTGAACGGACTCTTATTGCGTGCCTCCTCGTCGTAAAAATAGTCAATTTTAATCATGCACCAAATCCCACCGACTAGAAGCTTATCAAACTCTTTTACGAAGGATGAAGGGACAGGCACACCCTTCAATCCTAAATTGGAGAACTCGGCTTCGTACACATCAAGTTTTGGATTCAACGCGACGGTCACTTTATCGATGATTGAATATTGACCAATCTCTCGAATCCGTGACTTTACTTTCTCTGCCTCATCTGGTCTCACAAAATTATCCGAGAGGATTTTCTTTACTCGTTCGATACCATCCTTGATACTGGCTTCATCGTCCGTCGCACAGTACATACCAAGTAAGTACTCTAGTACATAGACAGGAACGTTGGCTCCTTCTTTGATCAATTTCGTTAAGTCTTTCCGAACAACTCGACCGGCAAACGCCTCATTTAATTTCTGATCAAGATTCACTGACATCGTCTCTTCCATCTCCTCCCTCCTCGCACATTAAAAATCAAAGTCACTGACAATCCCTAAATTAATTGTAAACGGAACTCGTTCTGTCACTATCCCTGTTTCTGTATCTTTAATGATCAAGTCATACGATTGATTCCGATCATACGTTTTGCCTTTCAAAACAAATTGAAGTTTAAATGTTCGTTCCATTGGATCACTTGATACACGGTCCCCAATGACTGTTTCTTCGTTCGAAAGCACGTTACCTTCCTGATCGGCCATATAAATGACAACGGTACGTGACTTTGTTTTCTCCTCAACTTTTTCCGTTTGGAAGAAATTCAACGTAAAGATACTGTTCGTGATTTTATTGGCTGTACTCGTCAGTTTAATATCAACTTTCGTGATTTGTTGCGTATCTTTTTGACCGCTTCGTTTGTTTTTGTATGACAACAAAGGCACCATGACTTCTTGAAGACTTACCCCACCATGGTTGAAATTCACTCCAGATCCTTGCATTCGGTTTCGAAGTGAACCGTTTGGTACGTATGCGATGAGACTATTTTCATTTTTAATGACCGAATTCAAATCAATTGTGATTTGACCTGCGACTTCTGTTTTCACAGTAGACAACGCATATCGATGTTTTGTTTCAATCATGTCGACTTGTACTTTCTCGATCTTGTCACTTTGTTCTAAAGGCTGGCGCTGGTACAAGAATCCATGGTCGGCAGTAATTAAAATATTCGTCCCTGACAAATCATCACGAATCATCTTGATCAAAGTAGACAATTCATTTAACGCTTTTTCCACTGCATCAAATGTGTACATCTCAGTTAATACTTTATCTCCCATAGCATCAATACTGTCGTGATAAATGTAAATCAGCTTTTTCCCTTTAAACGTCTCACGACGACCTGCCTTATTCATATTCATCATCTCTTGATAATGAATTGCCATACTATCGGTTACTGTCGACTCAAGAATGGCTCTTCGGTTTTCTAATCCTGAAGTACTTTGCCCGTTCACGTAAACCTGACCTTTTGTATTCATATCGAGTGTTTGGTGCGGGAGCAAAGATGCCATGCCTAGTTTGGTGACAGAAGGAACAACTCCTAACATGGATTGGATTTCACATGTCCCTAACGTCTCATTATTCAATCTTTCCGCCAGTTCTACTCCAATCTCATATCGGAACGCGTCAGAAATAATCACGAAGACGCGATCTCCTTTTCGAATAGACGGGGCAACCATAGATGAATAGAATTGTTGTTGATTCAACACACCCGGTAACGACCACTTTTCAGTCATTTCTGCTTTCACAGCTTGAGACCAGTAGACATTCAATTCTCCCATGAACCAATGTGTGTAGAGATGTTCTACCATTTCTTTTAGCTTCATGAAGATTTCAATATTACTCTCCGAGTCAAATGCCACATAAAATTTACGATAATATGTATCCATTTGATAATAAATTGTTTGATAATCTTTGAACAAATCGATTGCTGGTTTAGTTGAAAGTACCTGTTGGTGCGTCTTATAAAATTCGTTCATCTTGACCGCATAGAAAAGCCCTTCATACACGTTTTTAAATTGATGATAATAATGTTTGGCACGTCTCAATTGAATCAATTTAATGTAAGCATCGTAATCCTCGCGCTTTTCCAATAAACCGTTCGCGATATAAATAATGATAGCTCGATCGATAGACGGGAACGTATCAGCCTTTTTAAATTCATCGATTGGCATGTGTTGTAATAATTGAGTTAATTGAATTTCATCTTCCACCATTTTGATATACCGTTCGAACACTACATTGTCAGTTCGATGATGCATCCAATGGTCGATAAATACTAAGCAATTCGTGCGATTGCGTTTTGCTAAAAATGCATCGATGTTTGTTAAATACTGCTCGTTAATTGAATGACTAAATGCCGTCACTGCTAAATGGATAAACAACGTTTTAAGAGACGGTGTCTCACGTTCGTATCCATATTTTTTAGAGACGTACTCCCAGAAAATATCCGTATTAAAAAATTTGTCGAGTTGCAGCAAATATTTATTTTCGATGTCTTCTAATGTATCGAGTAGAACGATTTTTAATACTTCTTCAAAATTAGGAACTTTAACGTTACATAGAACACTCATAACTGCCAACTCAATCAATTCTTCATCGTAAGTCTCAATCCCAAGTGCTTGAAACTTACGATAGCGTTCTTTGTTGAGGAAGAAGCGTTCATGTTTTTTGACAACACCTCGGAAAGATGGGTCGATTTTGAGCTCACTTAGAATAAGCGAGACACGATCAGCGTAAAATGCTTTCGCATAATACATCGTATCTGCTAACCAATTGTTCTCTGCCCCAAGTTCAAGTGAGGTATAGATTAAATACGAAGTATTTGGTTGTTCTTTCTCGAGCAAATGTTTCGTATAAAACTGATTATTTTCTGTTAAGACATGCACTTGCACATCATCGATATGAAGTTGGTCAATGTCTTCTATAAACTCTTGATCTTTATCAATCCAAAATATTATTTTTCGCGTCTCTCCATCTTTTAAGGACTCTTGGAACTGTTCTTTTAGAGTGGAGACGATTTGAGTAAGGTTCACACTATCCACCTCGAAGTCATAAAATTTCTAAAAGTAATCAAAACAACAGCTCAACATCATGATTTGTTTCGAATTGATTTTTAGACACACTATCACTACCAATTGCTTCAACTTTATCTATAAAAGTTAGAACGTTAGCCATCGTCCGAACTATAAAATCGGCTTCTACACTATTCAAAATATCATTATCATGAGCAAAGCTTTGATTGTTTCGTACGTTGTTGTATTCATCAAACAAGGAAATGCTGGCTTGAATCGCTTTTATGGTGAATGAAGATTCAAATAGTTGTTCTGTTTCGTACTTCTTTTTAAGCATGCCTGCTAAACTATGTAGAGGCAAGTTATTCCCTTTTTCATTTTGAATCGAAATACCATGATTTAAGCAAATTTGGCGCAACATTTTTGTTGAAAAAGTGTGTAGGCGATCTAATACGAGAATAGGTTGTTGTCTTAAAAGTGACTGACGTATATCTTCTAAAAGTATTTTTAGGGTCTCTTCTTCTCTTTCGGGAAAATCGATGTCAGAATTCGTTTCAATTAATCGTTGTGTAATATCTCGCAACTCAGTCATTAATTTTGTTTGTCGATCAGTCGGAGAAATCCCGATCCTAGTTTGATAGTCATCATAGTAACCTAGTAATTCGTTCATCAACTTTCCGACTATTAAATCTGATTCTTGATTCCAGAATTGACGTAATTTATTTGCTTTAGAACAGTGTTCTTCATAACCTCTGTCCGAATAAATATTTAAATTCACAGTATCAGCAATAAAACTTTGAAAAGTAGCATTAGTAAAATCTAACACATAGCCACCAGACATCTCGAACATTTCTTCAAATTTCGCTTTTTCTAGTGCCGATAGGTTAGCCATCTTCAATCCTCCAAAGTTTTAGTGAATACAAAGTGCCTGTGTAGAACACACAGACACTTATTTAATCCTTCAGTTAATTTTTGCAACAAGCCCTTTAAATTTCTCATAGTTTACTTTGACACCATCATCCAAATCAATCTCAATTTGTTGATCAGCCATATGATGCAACAATTCATCGTAAGCCTTCAACTCATCAATTTTCTTATCCAAGGACTTCAGCATTTTCTTCGAATTGCTGATTTCTTTAGTTGTGGAATCACCCTCAATGACAGCAAGCAAATCTTTCTTCTCAGCGTCCATTCGATTTTGTACCTCATGAAGATAGTCCGTACGAATTCGTGAGAGGGTTGTTTTATCGTAACGATGCATGTAAATAAGACAGTTAAATGCTTTTTCTTTTCCAGAGGTGAACAACCAATAGATTGGACGTTTTTTGTAAGTCTGGATATGATCTTTATAGAAATCATTTAAGAAATAACGTCGTAGTGTTTCTCTCGATGTTTCATTCGATTTACGTCCTAATGCGTCAGCAATAAAACTCAAGTTATCCTCTAAAGTCTCTTCACTAAACGTAACTCTTACAAAATCGATTACTTTTGTGACGATATCATCTTCAAAGTATGCCTCCGGTAAAATAGGGATAATATTGTCTTGGTCAGCAGGGAAGATTTGATAACGTGAAAAATTAAATTCTCCTCCAGCGTAGATGAGACCTTCTTCATCGAGAGAGTAGCGACCATACATACATCCAATGGCGTACGACAGGAATTTTTTTGTATCTCGTTCTGACTTTGAATTGAAGATCGTAACTCCCTGCTTTTCAATTTTCGGAGAGATTTCTTTTTGTAAATCATACATTTCAATAAAGATTTCATTCAATCTCTCTTCATTAAACACTAACTTATTAATATTATGTTCAAGAATTATTTGCCAAGCATTAAATGCACTCTCTATTCTTAAATCATCTTTTCGTAGCATTAAAAGTGGATTCATTTTAAAATCCCAAGAAGTTTCTTCTAAATCCCAATTATCTTTAGAAATTCTTATATTTTCCTTAACTAAATCGACTATTAAATCTTTATTATTCCATTCTTTTATCGGTAATGATCCAATCGTTCCTGGTTGATAATTCAGTGTTGGATTAATCAAAGGAAATATTACTTCAACTATTTTTGAACTCAGATAGCCCAGAATAATGTATAGTTCATCGATATTTTCATTATCGATAAATAGAGATGAACCCGAATTATCAAATAAAAAGCCAGAATTAAAAAAGCGAGAACTAAATTTTCCAGAACTAAGAGCAGACCAGGTAATCCCTGGTTTGAATATATATTCCAGATTATAATTATGTGATCTAACTTTGCCTTTGGCATCTGTAAAATTTCTTATTTTCTCTCCGTCATTTTCCCAATTCACAACATACTCATTATTACCATACCATTTTCTGTATTCTCCGCCCTTGTTATATGGAAACCATTTGCATTTACTAACTAAGGCTTCCTCTCTTAACCTTGCAGAAAGCTTGATTTTTTGCCATTCTACTTCGTGCCAAAACCTTAAAAATTGTTCATTGCTTGCTGTTGCCATTCCTAATCTAGGAGATGAAATACTCGCTATATTCTTACTCTCACTAAAAACCTTCAGCAATTGATTAGACGTCCAAAAAGCAATTGGGTGACCAGGTATTTTAGAAAAATTAAACTGCTGAAAAGAATATCTATAGGATACTTCAGGATACTTTACGGCCTCTAATGCTTTTATAGACTGATTTGAAGCCCCACGAAAATCAGAAAGTTTGATATACTCTCCATTAATATCAACACGATAATTCTTTAATGTAAAAGTACAAATTGGAACTGTTGCTCCCTCAAATCCTGAATACTCAAGTTGAACTAATGTACTAATGTTTTTATTTTTAACAATTTTATTCCTTAATTTTTCGTAAGAAGAAATAAACATCCATACAAATGGTGTCATGAATCCTATTTGCCCGTGTTTTTTTGTAACCTCAAAACTATACTCTATAAATGCAGAGAATAAGTCTGATTTCACATCTGGATAATTCGTATTTAAATAGGTAGCTACTTCAGGAGTGACATATTTTGAACCGGCATAAGGTGGGTTCGTCACAAATACATCGTATTGCGTATTCATTAGGACTGCTTGTGTAATTAATGACTCGTAAAGTGGTAAATTCCTTTCTTTCTTTTCTATTTCAAATAAATCGCCCGTTTGTTCCTGTAGATTTTTTAAGCGCCCTATTAAATAATGGTAATCAAACTCTTCTAATTTTAGTAGAGAACCAATTGCTTTCGCATGCTGAAATTGAGTAATGAAAAGTTTCATTTTTTCATAAGACTCGCCTGAAGATTCGCCACTCAAAAAAACAATATCTTCATCTATTAATACATTAGTTTCTTGAATCGCTGTAAGATTCATAACGAGTCCTTCTCGTTCAATGTTTCTTAAAAATCGTTTATTGTACTGGAGCGCTTTCATCACGACAGAAAAACTTGCCAATTGGTAAGCTCGGTCATCGATATCGAGTCCATATAAATTGTTCTCGATAATTAGACGAGGGATCTCCCGTTCCATATATCCACACTTTATATAAATTTCGTAAAGTACATCAAACATGTACACAAGGATATGTCCACTTCCCATAGCCGGATCAAAGCATTTAATTTCTTCAACACTTAAATTTTTATTGATGTATGGCTCAATTTTTTCTTCGAAATGTGAATCTTGACTTTCTAAGAAGAACTCCCAGTTTTGCAGTAATTCTTTTTGCTCTGGATGCGATTCAATCCAGTATCGTCCTAACGCATTTTGTACCATGTAGCGAACAATCCACTCTGGCGTAAACAATTGCGTCGCATACGGTAATTCTTCAGCCTTATATCGCTTCTTCGCTTTAATAACCCGTTCGTTTTCTTCAGAAATATAATACTGATATAGCCAACCGATAATCTCAACTTTCTTCCAATCTTCCTCAGCAATCACTTCATAATTCGTCATTTTTCTCACAAATGAATCTGTCCCCAGCAATCCTTCGGGGAATAATATTTCCTTATAGTCCTCGATTGACTCAAACATGAAAGGCATATATCGATTTAAATCGTTACAGTGTACTTTAATTAAATATTTGAAAAGTCCATCCGTGTCATTATTCATTTTTAATTCATAGACTAGTTTTTTATCTACCTCTAAATCAAGTGATAGTGCTTCTCTCATCATGTCTGGTTCTACACTCTCTTCATTCGAAGAAGACAAGACACGAACCTTTGTCGGAAGGTACTCATTTACTTCCATAAAACGCAACGCAACGAGTCGGTTGAACCATGTATACGCAGTCTCATCCATCACACGTTCGAAGCCAATTTCATCAATACGTGCAATCAATTTATTCCGCTGCTTTCTTTCAACATGGGAAAGATGGATACCGTCAATAAAGACGGCATCCGAGCTTTCTACGTTTGCGGTTTGAATCAAATCTTTTGTGATTCCAATTTTGCGTGCCTGCAGTTCAACACGCTCCAATAGCTCTCGTCGAGCCTCAGTTGCGAATTTTTTTAACGCACCTTTATTCATCTCAGTCACCTTCACTCTGTAAATTCAATTTGTTTATTTGATTTAATGATTTCTTTTAATTTTCGTGACAACGTATTTACGTAATTCTCTACATCTTGTTCCGATGATAACGTTCTAATTGATACCAAATCTTGGACTCTTACTTTCTCTGTCCGAATCAATGGTTGAACAGGTGGATCAACAATGTTTTCCTTACCATTTGTAATTCGCTTTTCTCGCTCTTGTGCTTCTAAGATTTCACGTTTTATTTGTCGAAGTTTTTGTTCTTTAAACGTATGACTTCTTGCACTTGCTGCATCAACTTTAAAGATATCCGTGTATTGTTCTACTTCTTCGATTTGTTGAAGATAATGCGATTCAATCTGATGTCCCGTTTCTGGCAATACTCCGTATTGTGCAGAATGCAACTTTAATTCTTCTAAGTCAGCTACTAGGTTTTCCATGACCGTTTCTTTTTTCTCTGTCAGAATGGCTTCTAATTCTTGACGAAGTACGTTCACCAATCCAGGAATCTCTTTAATCTGTTTATAAGGACTTGAGTTATTTATTATCGATTCTAATTGACGCATCGCATGGTCTACTTCTTCAGTCATGAGGTATGTCTTATTTTCTTCGAATTTCGTCAGCCCATTTACTCCCTGATCAAAAATCTCTCGTTGACTCGACCCAAAGAAACTCTTCACGTAAGCCATATCCTCTTCCCAATCAGCTAACGGTTCTTGTAATTCTTTTAGTTTTTGTAGGAAAGATGCGTTATCAAGCTGTTTCGTAAATTGATTAAAGTATTCCAATCCCTTTTGTAGTAAAGAAAGGCCTGGATACTTATTCACATTATAGTTTGCTTTCAATACTGCAATCTCTTGACGCTGTTGCTCGATGATTTCTCGAATATCTTTTACCAAGCCATCTTCATCATCAGCCACGTCCGGCTTTTGAAATACTTCTTTACAGATTCTTCGCGCTGTACGGAGTAGTACCTCGTCTACTTTAACTCGTTTAAGCACAAGTGCTTTATCAGCCTCTTTTGCATTCGTTAATACTGTCATCAACTGATTGATATCCGTCTCCGTCTCTAAATATTCAGAGTTAAAGCGAACACGTATCCGCTGTTCTTTTAATGCTTGTACCAGTAAAGATGCAATATCTAACTGCTTCCATCCATATGGCTTACTCATAAAGCGATCATAAATCAGTTTGATCCGAATCTGTTTATCTAAATCATTTTGCATATCAACATATTGAGTGACTTCACGTTGCGCCAAATCATTTGGATGTGCTTGAATCGTATCTCCAAACGAAATTTGTTGAGTCGTGTCAGTCAATAGCGAATGAAGTTCTTTTTCATTCTCTACATGCTGTTTCACATATCCCAATTTCGTATAAACGTTATCGACTAGTTGCTTGAGTGCGACATTCATCTTTTCTTTCACCGAGGAACCTTTTACGTCAATTTTGTCTCCATTCACGAAGTAAGTACCAGACTTAATTGCTTCTTCGAGTAGCATTTTTACTCGTTGACGACGCTCACGAGCCTCAGCTTGCTTATTGTTTAAGATATTTTGAATGTTCTCCGGTAATTGTGTAATATTCTTTTTCTTGCGATACTCTTCAATCCGCAGTACCTCTTCCATTTCTTCTACATATAATTGGTTTCCACCGAGTTTCAAAATCAATTGATCGGCACTTGAAGATAACATCATCAATTCTTGTTCTGCACTCCCGAAGTAATCTGACAACGGAGATAGAATATGGATACCAATCGTAGCGGTTTGATTTCCGTATGGTCTCTCGTCCATCACTTGATTAAAAGCAAATGAGTATTCTTTCGAATATGCAAATCGTTTATCGTCATATAATTCACTGAAAACATATTGAGCCAATTCTCGTTTGACGAGTGTTTCGTCTATTTGAAGCTGTTTGATATCACGGTTAATGTCTTGTTCATCATCAGTTAAGAAAATATAGTCATCTCCGTTTTTACCAATCAATGTTTGTGACATTAGTTTACGAAGTGCAACCTTAATCTTCTCTTTCAATTCAAGTTTGTCTTCATCAATATGGTTCACCATTAACGTAGCAATATTATCTAAGTTTGCTGGCAACTCTTTAACATATTTGACCATGAATAGAACTTTCAACAAATCGACGTTAAATTCGTCATCCATTAATGCAGGGTTATGACGTGCCCCTTCGATCACACGTGAAATAGACGGATTTAAAAACTCATTAATCGTGTCGTAAAAAGCGTAAAACGGAATGAGCGATCCATCCTCGCTATCTTTATAACGAAGAGCTGCTTCTTTGAACGCAGACAACATCGATCGTTCTCCTTCTGACAAATGCTTCCCAGAAGAACCATGACGACGGACTTGTTCGAACACATTTTGAAGTAGTTTAAATTGATAAGGGACGAACGGATAAACTTCTGCAAATTCTACGTCATCTTGATAACCACGTAAGTCAGCCGTACTTTCTCGGAAGCTAATCAAGTTTTTTAAGATGGCGCTCTTGTTTGGGTGATCCGCTCGTAGTTGATCAAGCACATGAGGTTGCTTCTCTAAAATCCGTTTTTTAATGACTTCATCGACTGAAATCGAAGATAAAGAAAGACGTGTATCGAATCGTCCTTGGATACGTGAGAAATCGTCACCCTTTACTTTTATGATCGAGTCGATACTTTCTTGGGAAGTCACGATGATCCATACTTTTCCTTCCGCATGTGTCCCCAGGTCTTCAGCCACCGTTTGGAGATTTAACATAAGACCGCGGTTGTCTCCGATGTATTGACCAATCTCATCCACTAGAAAGACAAGATGGAAGTTAGATCCTTTGCTATCAACGTAGTCTTTCACGTCTTTCGCAAACTTTTCAATCGTAATTTCAACTTGATCGAGACGCTTCTCAAACCAGTTTCTTGCTGTCTCATCTGACATGTCTGTCGCTTCCGTTAGCGCCTTCACAATGTAGTCCATGTCGAAGTAGACACTGTTCCGTCGCTCTTCCCACGGTTCCCCAGCTGCTATTTCAAATGCTTGTTTAAATGTGTCGTACACACCTTGCTTATCAAGGTACTTCTCCATTTCCGCAACGCCAGGAGTATCGCTGTAACCACGATGCTCGTTAAATACATTTACAAACACTCGAAGAATCGCATCATTTTTTGATTTGTTATCTAAGGCACTCTTCGAATCGATATTGAATAGTACTGTTTCTGTCTCAAGTGTTGAGGTGCGTTTCATGTTCGCATAAACAAGCGGATCATTAATTTTTTGTTCAAAGAAATCAACCGGCAACTTCCCGTTTACCGGCTTATTTTGCAATAAGTACGATAAGATTTTCAGGAAGTGTGATTTACCAGACCCAAAGAAACCACTGATCCATACACCCATCTTGTCCGTCTTTCCGTCTATTCCTTTTTGATAGTTAGTGTAGAGCTTGGAAAAATGTTTATGTAATTCTTGCGTGACAACATATTCGTCCAATTCCTGATAAACATCTGTGTCAGTCGTTTGTGCGACTTTGATAACTCCACGGATATCACGTTCAATATCTTTTAAAAACATCTGCTTAAGTTGCATATATCATTACTCCTTTATTGATTTAGTCGACTAATCGAAAAGCACGGTAGTAGTTATCATCTTTAAATTTTCCAAACAACCGTAATGACTGACCGTCATACGTGCCAGGGAAAAACATAATGACAGGCGTTTTATCTAGGACTTCTTGTAAGTTATTTAAAATAGTATGGGACCGAAGAAATGGATAGACTTTCCCGATGCCTGTTAAAAAAATGACTGGATTATTCATAGATACAGTTTCTAATCGTTCTCTTACTTTATTTAAGAAAATATCAGGCTTCGCAAATGTCGTCATGGCTTTAAATAAGGCATCTGGACCTTGTTTTTCTTCCATTTCAAATATTCGGTTGAATATTTTTTTCTCTTTCGTGATATCGATTAACATGTCGTATAAATCAAACTCGAGTATTTGACGATCTGTACCGTCGTAGTTGAATGTTTTTTTTATCACTCTTACGTAATCACGTACTTTTAGTTCATATTCAGGTTCATAATCAAAGACGTAAAAACTAATCTCATTTCCTAAGCCTCTTCCTTCGATGAATTTTGGTTCCTTCATCTTCGGAATGATCTCTCCTAGTCTTGCATCAATTGATTTCATATACTTTCTCCTATTGCTCGTAAATATTCTTTGTCTCCGATTGCGATGAGGTGTGATTTTAGACTCGGCTCTACCCAAAGCGGATTCAATTCTGTACCTTGTCTTGTTTTTAACAAACCACTCTCAAATAATACTTGCATCATTGCTCGCTTTAATTTTTGAGCATTGATTACACTCCATCCTGCAACTACAGTACTACTTTCCGCCTTCGTAGCAAAAAATAAATTCAAGTCTCTCTTTTCAATTGAAGGATTGTTCGAGGAAAATTTATCTCCTATTACTTCACTCATAAATTCGTAAAAGAGACGATCTGTCTTCATAATCGAGTATAAGTTGACGACCTTCGCATCTTCTAAAGAACCATGCAAAAGAGAATGACGTAGTGTCTCATCAAGCACTTTTAACCTGCGCATGATGGAAGGTAGTGTGCGATTAATACGGCCTTTGTTTTCAAACTGAAAATAGTTGTCATTCATGACTTTTAAACGTATTTCATTCTCGGTAAATCCCTGCTCTTGCAATTCGGCTGCTTTTTTTAATTCAAAAAGTAAAAATGATGCTCCATTTAAGCTAGATGAATACTCAAGTGAATGATTCATATATTCTTTCCTTCCCAAAACCATTTAATCAATGTGATCAGTTAGAATTCTTTTGACGATAGCTAATCTTCGCTTTCCACTCTGTTGTATTAAAACCGTTGTGAATTGACGATTTTTAATCATTTTGTCTCCGTTGTGTTCATAGAGGTCATGAACACCTTGAAGCAAATAATCTTCATCAATGTCACGATTCCAATATGAATCAATCAGTTCATTCAGAGCTTTGGCGACATCTCGCTGGGTGCGATAAAATAGCCTAAGTTTCATAAGCTCACTCCAACATTATTTTTTTCTTACTCTATTCTTATTCTAACTATGGCTGGTCAAAGGTACAATCTTATTTAGAAAGATTTGTGTAAGGAATATATGATTATCTTATAAAATTTTTAATTCTTACCCTTGTATTTTTTTATTTAAGGTTGAAGCCATTCCTTTTTCTTTTTGAAAGGAATGGCTTTAATAATAGAATTTATATTTTTTGAGAAGACTGAATTTTAATTGAAATAGCATCGTCATAGTTATATATAGCTTCAAAAGATTTAACAATCAAACTAGCGTCACTCAATTTATTGCCTGTGATTTTAGATATGACTTGAGTATCAATATTTTGTCTGATCATATTCACTATAGAGTGTTGAATTAGTCCACTAAAGTCATTTCTTTTAGTAATCTGTTCTAGTCTTTCAGCAAAAAAACCTGTTTTTAAATCTAGTCGATTACCGTCGAGACTTAGGAATAAATAATCTGATGTATTTTGCAATACAAATGTGCACAATAATGCAACGAAAAGTACAGAACTTTGCCAGCTGGGTTTTAGTGTTTCGACAACGCATGCGTGACACGATAACTGTCACCTGTGAAGTTTAGTATGTGAGCGTGATGGATGACGCGATCGACGAGTGCCGCCGTTAGGCGCGCGTCGCCAAAGATGCGATTCCACTGGCTGAACTCAAGGTTGGATGTGATGATCAGGCTCTTTCGCTCGTACCAGTCGGTGATGAGATGGAACAGGAGTTCCGCAGATTCTTTTGTGAGAGGGATGTATCCCATCTCGTCTAAAATGATAAGGTCTGCCGATTCGAGACGTGAATGGAAGCTGCTCAGTTTCCCATCCCGCCAGGCCTTGTTGAGTTGCTCTACGAGCTCGGAGACCCGGAAGAACCTCACCTCATAACCTTTGTGACAAGCTTCTCTCCCGAGTCCGATGGCCAAATGGGTCTTTCCTGTTCCCGGGGACCCTGTCAGAACGACGTTCTGTGAATGCTCGACGAAATTCAGTGAGGTCAGTTCGTCCTTATCCAAATGCTTCGGAAAGTAGATGTGATTGCCCCAGTGATAGTCGTCGAGTGACTTGTTGTTGATGAATTTCGCCTTTTTGATAAATCGTTGCGCCTTCGCTTCTTCGCGGAGGCGCATTTCCATAGAGAAAAGTTCCATAAGAAATTTTTCAGGAGATTCCGTTGGAATCGATTCATAGATTTCGGCGACGTAGGCAAGGCGGAGCGACTTGCACATTTCTTTTAGGCTCATGCAGTGCCACCTTCTCCCCACGGCCGGTTTAGGCTATCATATTTGCTCCAGTCCACATCATAAGGATGGTCCTCAACCACGGCTGGATCATCGTCCTCGCTCAGGAGTTCGTATAGGCGTTCATTGACCTCGAGGATCGGATACAGTGCGAGCTTGGCTCGGATCCAGGCCAGTCTTTCTTGCCGGACGAGTAAGTTCGGTACGCCCAGGTACTCTTTGATTCTACCCGGCAGGTATTCGGAATAACGGGAGTGACCGAAGCTTCTCGGTTTCTTGTGCCAAGTGCTGATGATGTTTTCCCACGGGAGCGCACGTTTTGTCATCATGTAGGGACGTTTTTCTTCGTAGAGGATTTCTCCGTAAAGTGAGAGAATCTTCATCGAATCCCATCTTAGTATGGCGCGTACTTGCCCATGACGAGCTCCAGAGGGGATCAAGACTTTCGTCTTATCGATCGTTATTTCGCCGTACTTGTTCACCTTGAACAGTTCTACTTTGAAGACAGGGAAGTCTTCTTGGGGCAATCGCAATAGATGTCTCTGCTCTTCTTCGAACAGCTCACGGATCAGCACATGCTTTTCGTAATGCACTCTCTCCATGTCGTCCCGTAGGGAAACTGCGAGTTGTCTGTTCATCGAATCGTAATCATGCATGACAGGGGCCGGGACAAGAAAGTTGTATCGAACGTATCCCACCTTGTTCTCGACACTTCCTTTCTCGTTCCCACTGTAAGGATTACAGCTTTGGACTTGGAAGCCATAATGAGCCATGAACTGCAGGAAAGCATCAGTATAGATCGCCTCTTCTTTCGTCGTTCGCGGTTGGATGACTGCGGCAGGGAGATTATCGATTCTGAGTTGTTGCGGCACACCGCCGATTTCTTCAAAAAGCATTTTGAGTCCCGTAAGGAAGCACTCTTGGTTTTCTGCGGGGAGAACGACGGCTGCCGTGCGGTTGCTGAAGGGCAGACTCATGACGAGGCACTTCACATCGACCGCATGACTATCTTTGACGACTTCCATCGTCCCGAAATCCACCTGCGCCTCACCCGGAGGGTGCTGCAATCGTTCGTGCCTTGTGTCGTTTTCCTCCTCGCTCGTCATATGCCAGCTCTTGATGAAATTGCAGACCGTTCGGTAAGAACCCTCGAATCCGTTCGCCACCAGCGTTTCATAAATCTTTTTATTCGTTCGTCTTAACTTTTTCTGAAGCATCTGATCCTCGGTCAACCAATCCTCGACCATCTCGCCCCATTTTGTTCCGTACATCATGCCCCTCTTGGGGCGAATGGTTTCACTCGGCAATTGAGCTGAATCCGCGTATTTTTTTACTGTCCTCCAATTGAGGTCTAGATTTTTAGCGATTCGATTGATTGAATGTGATTTGTGGTTTCTGAGAAATTTGATACAATTGATATCGGACATTGCTAGCATTCCTTCCATCTCCTAACGTTCTTGTGTCGCAACTTAAACGTTAGGGTGAGATTGTGGTTGCTGGCAAGTCCTTTTTCTTTTCTAAAATAGGAGTGCAGAGTTGTGTACGTTTCCGTTGCACACTTCTGCACTCCTATTTTGCACTACACATCTGATTCAGATTTAATATTGTTTCTAATATTAATATACTTCTCTAAATCATCTAAAATTTTTTCGTTGAGATGTACTTTTATACCATTGATGTATAAGTAGTTATATTTAAAATTTAAATCATTAATTTTTATATTTCTTAAAACACTATACTTTGTTCCAAAACAATAAACAAAATTAATTACCATAGCAAATAACATATCGTTGTAAGTTTTCTTTTGATTTTTACTCTGATGATCCATTAATTCTCGACATTTACTAAGCAGTAATGACATATCCTTATCAGTGTATGGATTAAACGATACGTTTTCTTTTAATTGGGGATGATTTTCTATAAAATAATTTGTCTTAGACAAAAATGAATTTTTACTGCTGTTTCCTTCTGCCAATTCTAATTTAAACTCCGAATTTCTAATAACACCTTTTTCAAGTAAATAATTGAAGTAATTGCGTAATCCTGTCCTGTAGTGTTTTGCTCTTGCTTTAGAAGAGATTCCTTTTTCGATGATAAACTGATTGATACTTTCAATTACTAAATCAGTCCATATACCGTTAGAAAAAACTCTCTTTTGTTCATCAATGTTAGAAATGTAATCCGCAAAGTATCTGACGTGACTTTCATACTTAATACCATCACTTAGTATAAAGTCATTAATTGTTTTCTCTGAAAAAGGCACTATCTATTCACTCCTCACAATTATTTAAATCATTTCTCATTCTTTTTATAAACGCCTCCTGATACCCCGCTCTCCTTCTCACTTTCATCTCTTCCACCACGTCTTCCAACTCAACAGCGGTCACCCGAGTCAACTTCACCAACCGTTCTGTGGACAACTCAACACTCGGTTCGGACGCGACATAACTTTCTAAATCCATGCACCAATAATCGAGCTTGTCGTCATAGCGATCCTTTAACCGTGCCGCCATCTGCAAGCCTTCCGGATCAAAGTCTCCGGCGTACTTCAACTGACAACCCGATGCAACGAGCGCGTCTAGTAAGCGATACGCCGCGAGTTTGAACTGTCCGTGGGTACAAACGAGCGGAGCATTCGGCACGTCATCGAGTAAACTCGAGAACACTCCTGAGTTTTCAACAATCCACACCGTTTCCCCATAACTCGGATAAATCCGGTCTACGTTCAACAACTCCCGCATCGGAACGTTCAAGACACTGTGTGTCGTTCGTGCCCCTTGCCACATCGCATGTTCTACACCCTTACTGTCGGCCGCTAAATTTGCACACGACACATAGTTCGTGATGTCGTCCCGAAGTAGTTTGTACTCAAGCAACAGTTCGTTCACCCGCTCCGTGTCGCTCGGTGGCGGACCACCTTGCCCACGTTTGACGTGCAGTACGTGAATCAACAGTCGCCCTAAATCGTTCGTTCGGTCGAACGCATGCGGATTTCCGACGATGCGTTGCCCAAACACCGGCAGCCGCTCATAATCGAGCGGCAACCCGTCTAGTGCTTGCGTCAGCTGTCTACAATACAGATCAAACTGATCCGTTCCAAGCATCCGGTTGATCCAATGCGTATCGGCTGACTTTTGTTCGATGTGGGTGAACCAATAGCCAAGCTGCGGATACGTCAGCGCGAGCTCACGAAAACGTTCCGTCCGCTGTTCTTCCATTTGGATAAGCGCTTCTTGTTTCGTTACGAGCGCCTCCCCGAAATACGCCTCGAGTAACTCGAGTAACATCACGCCTTCAAACTTTGTCGTCTGCAGTTTCTTCTCGAACGCTCGAAGCGTCACCGTTTTCTTCAACCGGATCGTCGCAACGTCGTCTCCGAAGAAACGGGCGATCGCGTAGAGTTCATCATCTTTAAACGATTGAACCGAAACCGATCCACCTATTTTCCCGAGCGAGGCATACTTGTTTCGAAACTGTTCAAACAGACGCAAGAATCCTGTCGATGTTTTAAAATAGTGTGCGGCTTCTTCGACTAGCATCTTCATTGGAGTGTCTCTTCTCTCGCGTGCCGTTTCTCCCCGTCCCACACGTAATGGAGGACGGTGACATAGTCCGCGTTTTTCGGGCGCAACAGCTCACAAATCGACAGCGACGAAATCGTATCGTAATCGCCCCACAGAATTTGGGAGTTCATGATGTAATCGAAGCCGAGCTGCTCGACAATCTCGAACATCTCGCGGATGTTGTTCTCGTCGACCCCGGCGAACGCCTCGTCGAGAGAGATGATATACGGCGCTGTATCAGCCGCCTCTTGATAACGCGAGTAACACGCTGTGAAGAGAGGGATGTACATCGCCATCGCTTTCTCCCCGCCGCTGAACTTAAAGAAGTTGTTATTTGTTAGTTCACGCTTTGGTTCATTCGTCCGCTCGAAGTACAATACGAACGAGAACCATTTCCGATAATCGAGCACTTCACGAAGCACTTGCAGGAGCGTCTGTCCATCCCCGTCTTCTTTGATCATCTGCTTCGCTTTAATCAGTTTCGACCGGAAATGGGTCGTGATCCGCTCGAAGTCCTCGTCTTTCAACAGCTTCGCATCTTGTTTCAAAATATGGACCAAATCTTTCGTGTCGAGTTCTTCCTCACTCTCTGCCGTACGTGGCCGCCATTTGATTGAGAACGTAAGGCCTGACGACGTGTTCCGACTCTCCATCAACGCATTCATTTTCTCAGTCCATTGTTCGGCGCGGCGAATACGAGAGCGGAGCTTCGTCCCGACTGATTTGAAGAGGATTTCTTCATACAGTTCTTTATCGCTCTCATTCAAGATGCTCTCTTGGCGTGCGAACTCTTCCTCGACCGTTCGTTTGACCGCTTGCGGGCTTGCCTGCTGACCACGTAAGTCGAGCGAGATGATACGACGTGTCGTCTTCTGTTGCCATATCTCGACTTCTCGTCTGAACCGGTCGTCGACGCCCTGCATCCACGCTTCAAGCGGTAGCTCTTCGGTGAAGTTTCGCATCCGATATTCCATCAAATCATTTTGTTGGTCGATGAACGCTTTCGATAAAAGTTCGTCGGCTTTTGATGCGCTACTCGTAAGTCGTTTCCTGTATACCGCTTCAATCGTTTGGGACAACACTTCGGGATCATCCCCGTCCACGTCGAGTGAGACGATTCCTCGTTTCCACTCCGCTTTTAGGGCCGTGTCCCATGCTTGCCGCATCTGTTTTGACAGCGTATGGCTATGACTCTTAGCGTCTAGCTTGGTCGCATCCGCCTCAAGTTGTGTTTCTCGAGTCGTGACGAGCTTCCACGATCTACTCAATTCAGATTCAATTCTTGCCAACTCCGCTTGAACAGCTTGACTTTGTTGATGGATGTCGTCAGCGTCCTCTTGTTTCAGCTGTTCTTCAATTTTCGCGATATTTTTTCGAACTCGTTCCATCCCGTCCTCGAGCTCGTTCAGTGCACCCATCAGTTCGATGATGTCTTCCTCTGCTTCCTCGATGGTCGCCTCGATCGTTGCGAGCCGTTTGTTCGACGCGACCGCATTGTCGTGCTCCCGATGCGTCTCGAGTAATAAATCTTTATAATTCACCATCGCCCGCTTCGCTTGCTCAAACACGGATTGCGTCTTTTCTAGTTCGAACGGCTCGGCCAATGTATATACTTCACGCTTCAACACGTTGAAACGCTCACTCGTCTGTTTCAACATGTCTTCAATCTGCCGGCAACGTCGCTCCAGGCTCTCGATCTCAAATCCGACCTTTTGAATCTCTTGATGGCTCATCCGCAGATCGCGGTCGGACGGAAACACGTTCCATGCCGCGTCGGCCAACTCGATTTGTTGGCGCAACTCCGCTTGCTCACCACGTAACGTCACGCGCTCGAGTTGAAGTTGTTCAATCTCATGCGTTAACTGTTCAATCTTCTCGTCCCGATAACGTTTCCGGGCAACGCGTCCGAGGAAACGGACGTGTTCGACCGGCACCGCATGTCCTTTCAATTGTCCGAGTCGATACGTCCCGTCTTCTCGGATCGACGTCTCACCGTCGCCAATGAGGACGCTGCGAAGCACGTCGTCGATCCGGTCTGAAGCAATCCCCGTATCCCCCGGGCTCGGCTTCAAATAATCGGCTAACGTGTGTGCCATCATCTGTGGCGCCGGCAACAAGACCCGGTCGTATGTGACATCCGCCTCGGTGATGAGGGCGTCTAACATCCCGCTGTCAATCAACGCCGCTTCGATCCGTTTTTGAATGTCTACATCCACCCCATCCACGAACTCGACGAGCGCATATAGTGGCGCGAAGACGACGCCGTCGGCCCGCATCTGGTCACGGTATGCTTTCGTCATCGGATCGATGGCTGGTTCGGGATCAGTCTTCATTTCCCACTCAGAAAGCGTCGTCTCGACGGCTTGAATGTTCGTATTGATCGCCTGTTCGGCCGCTTTCTTCAAAGCAACTTTTTCGCGCAGTCGGTTCTGATAACGGACCACATGTGGTTGAACGAGACGCAACACATCCTCATACGTCGACGGGTCATAGTCGTTTCGAAGCGTGCGCTCGATGTGCCCGACCGTCTCTCTTTCGACGTCAAATTCGGGATGTTCCTCGGTCCAGCTGTACACGTCTGCGAGATGACGCTCGATGTCTTGATCGAACGTCTTTTTCCAATCATTCTGTTCGTGCTTTTTCTGATCACGCGCTTGTTGCTCGTCGGCGAGTTGCTTGTTTTCCGTTTGGAGCTTCTGCTTCGTCTCTTCGAGCGCCCGCATCCCTTCTGCTACTTTGCTGAGGCGGTCCGTATGTTCGACCACTTCTTGTTTCCACGTCAGGAAGTCGAAGTCTTGATTCAAGCGTCGATAGTCGGAGACGTTCAACTCATGACGGTCGAACGCCGCCTGTTCCGCGTCGTACTCCATATCCTCGATCAGTCCGTCAATTGCTTGACGCGTGGCGCGATGGACCAACTGTTCTTCGTCTTGGCGCTGTTTCGTATCATGGATTTTTTGAGCGGTCTTCGTTCGCCGCTCGTCTTGACGTTGATAATCAGCCGTGATGCGCTGTAACGTCTTCCCTTCTTTCTTCAACTCGTCTTCTAAGTTCCAAACTTTGTGGGACGCCAAACGTTGACGCTGACGTTCGGCCGTCGCTTTGTCTTGCTCGAGTTGTTGAATCAGTTGCTTCAGCGTCTCGACCTCACGCGTCCTTGACGCTTGGAGTTCACGTAAATCATGAAGTTCTTGTGTTTCTGTCGTCTCTCGTTCGGTCGCTATCCGGTACTCGACGGCGAGGTCGGCCACGTGACGCTCGTTATACGCATCGTACGTTCGACTCAACTTCTGCAACGCGATGAGCTCACGTTCGAGCTGCTCGAGTTGTTGCTTCGTCTGGTCCATCTGTTCGATCGTGTCGGACAAGTGGCGTAAGTCGTCATCTGACAACGGTGGCAACGCCGCCTCGAGAATCTCGTAGATGACGGTCGGCCGGAAGTCTTTTGACAGTTTCGGGCTCCGCAACTGGATGAGTAGCTTGATTAACTCTTCATAGGCGTCGATCGACTCAAAGCCGAAGACGTGTTTGTTGACGAGTTGCATATAGTCACCTTGCGTCGTCACGACTTTTCCGCCTTCCCCGATGACCCGTTCGAGTTCGACCCGCGAGTACGGGATCTTACTCGTCTGCGTCCCTTGACGGTCGAGTTTATACAACTCGATGTCGATGTTGATGCGGCGATTGTCTGTAATGACAAACCCCCAGAATTTGAGTGGCTTCCCACGCTTTGCTTGGAGCCCGATGCCTGTCGTCACGTATTGATTCGTCTCGGTCTTCTTGTATTCGATGAACAAGTAGCCCGTCCGCTCTTCCCGTTCGACGACTTCTTTTTCACCGAGTAAGTAGTCTTCCATCTTGCGCGCTCGCGAACCGAACGGGTCGAGCCGGTCCGGTGACTTCTTCCCGTCGAGTAACACGGGCAGAAAACTCTGCATCGTCACGGATTTCCCCGAGCCGTTACTGCCTCGAAGCAACAGCTTCCCGTCCGAGAAATCGAACGTCTCTTCTGTGTAATACCAAAAATTGAGCAAGCCTGCCCGGTTCATTTGCCAGCGATTTTGCGCCCTCATTTATTCGCCAACTCCTCTACGAATTTTTCTGGATAATATCCTGTCGTGCGACCGAACCCGGACTGGATGACAAGGATCCCTGAATCCGCCTCCACGTATCCGAACTCCCATTCACGTAGGAGCAAAACGAGTTCTGCCGCTACTTTTTTCGGTGTGTCTTCCCGGTACTGTTTCGCCCAGCCCGGTCCCCACTCAATCTGGACCGCCTCAACAATTCGTTCAAATTCAAGCAATGTAATCCGGATCTCGCCCATCTCGTTAATCGGTAGTTCACGTTTCCTGATATGGTCTGCCACGTGCAAGGAGACACCCGTGATCCCTTTTTGGTTTGGGAACAACGTGTAGCGCTGTTTTTGCTCGGGCAAGACGAGCATGGCCGCATTTTTGAACACTTCTAACCGGAACGGGGTGAACTTCTCGAACTCTTCCCCGAGCCGATTCCTGAAATTACGGATATAGGCGAAGTCCGGGTCGTCTTTTGACTCCCGGTACACGATTGGGGAGAACATGAGCTTGCGGTACACTCGTTTCCGGCGCTCATCTTCTTTTTGACGGCTCCACTCACTCGTTAAGATGTCTTGAATCGTCGCATAGTTGAACAAGTCCTCTGGATAAGACCGCATGAAATAGCGTGCGTGTACGCTCACTTCATACAACACTTCTTCCGTCTCGCTCGTCGCGAACAAGTCGACATCCCCATCAACCGCCCGAATCAACTTCAGTTCATCGAGTTGTTTGAGCGCGCGGACGAGTGATTTGCGATGACGGTAGTTCGTCCAATCGAGAGACAAGTCGCCCGGGTACATCTCTTGAACGTCCTCCGTGATATGGGATAGCAAGAACTGCTCATCGACCGACTTGCTCTCCGTAAATGCAAGCGCGCAACAGAAAATGGCGTAATCCATCGGTTCGGTGAACGCTTGGATACCCATCCACGGCTTCGGGTCGACCGGAAGCTTCTCGAGTTTGATGAAATGTTGATGTACGATCAAATCGAAGCCGAACTTCTCTGTCACGTAGCGTTTCAACTGATGTTCACGTTCACGGATTTTTTGGTAGACGAGCGGTTGCTCCGCCCGAAGCACCCAAAACTGTTCGAATAGAATCCCAAGTGCCTCAAGCATCCGTTCATCTACTTTTGTTTCCCCACTCATGACGTCACCTCCTCATCGATAAAGTGATACTCTACGTTCGGCATCTCAAGTGATCCGTCGGTCGCCCGCAGGATGACACGCTCTTCCTCGAGCGTCACGCGCACGCGGCGGCCATACTCCGTTTTGACGACCCGATCTTCCCGTACCATCGCTTTACCGAGCCACGACAGTAACAGCTTCCGCACGTGCGGCTCGATGACCGGGAGCGCTTTGATCGAGATGACGCCCGCTTCGATGTAATGTTCGATCGCTTCTTTCTCTTCTTCGAGTTGCTTCAAGTGGAGTTGGCGCATCTCCGCAATCTTCTCAGACCGGTCGATGATGGCCCCGGCTTTCGTCGATTCTTTATATTTCGTCGTCCGTGGTTTTGTCTCGTGCTGCATCGGCGCCTCGTCCCACACGTCGACGTACATGTCGTCGGTCGGGACTTCTTCTCCGTACAAGTGCCGGGTGTGGAACACGCCGAACACGACAGAAGACAGCTCATGGGCCATTTCAATCGTCTCGATCCCATCGAACCACTTTGCCAAATGTTCGTAATCACGGCGCCGGCTCCGGAACTGTTGATGCCGTTCGCTCATTCGTTGGACAATCCGGGTGATCCGTCGGATGGCTTCGTTCGTCCGTTCCTGTAGACGTTCAAACTCACTCTCGCCATGCGTCGTTCCAAGGAACCACGCTCTCAAGTTACGCCATTTTTCGACTAAGTCGATCATCGGGTCCATGTCGTCTTCTTCGAACCGGAACGCCTGATGTTGGTGTCGGACGACTTGTTGGAAGAACGGTTCGAGCCGCTTCGTCGTAAGCGACGTTAGCAAGTCTTGAATTTGCATCGCCGTCCGCTGCAAGGCGATGATGAAGTCGCGTAAATACGTCGTGAATCGGTCCTTATAGACGAGGAACGCTTCCGTCTTCATCTTGTCGACGACTTTCTCACTATGGATGTAGGCGATATAGTCCGACGTGTTTTGCGTGATTTTACGGAAATAATCCATCACATCATCCCAAAGCTGTGCGCATTCAGCGTCGGACTGTCCGTTTGCTTTCTCGATGGCGTCGAGGACGTGATAGAGCCGCTCGAACTGCGTCTTCTCGAGTGAGCCGCCGAAACTGTCACCGAGTTGTTCGAGCTGGATCATCATCCGCTCGAATTCGACCGTGTACGGCGTACATTGATAACGGAAACTTTTCTTTTTGTATTCTTCAATCGTCTTCGCCTTCCGGTGCTCTTGGCTCGCGATCAAGTTGCCCCATTTGACGAGCGACTCCAAATCCTGATGCAATCCGTCCATCGTGTATTCTTGAAATTCTATGTACTGACTTAAATACTCATAAATCTCTTCCGGATATAAAAACTCACGCATCCGTTCATGTTGGATGTAGAAGTAACGTAAAATCGGACGATAGCTCCAAGCCTTATCCGCCGTCAAATACGTCGCTTCTTTGATTTTCTTTTGCAGCCCTCGTTGCATCTCGTTGCCCCTCTCTATGTTCTCCATGATTAAGCATAATACAGATCCATGAGAGCGGAAATAGACAATTCCTATTTTTGGAAGAGGATGAACAATTTTGTGTTAGGTCAAATTTAATGGAATCAAAATCCTTAGTAAATAAGTAATATTGTTTCTACTCATTTTTATGAGAGAATCAAATCAATAGGTTCATCTTTCTTATGTTATGCCAAAAAGTAATAAGGTCTTTGGAGAATAGACGAAATATTAAGAGGTGAAATAAATGAACGAGAAAATCAAGTTAAGTGACGCCTTCGCCATCTATTTTTATGATTTGGAATTTAATCAAAAGAAATCTAAACAAACACTTAAATCTTATCGAAATACATTAAAGCAATTTGAACAATTTGTTTTAGACAAAGGCGTTGTTTACATTCAAGACATTACCGAAACAAAACATGCGATTCCTTACCGACGCTCACTAATTGGAAAATCAGAAAACACAGTTAGCTCATACATTCGTTCAGTCAGTAGCTTCTTCTCATTCGCAATTAAAGAAGATTGGATTATAAAAAATCCTTTTAAACTCATCAAAACAAAAGCTGCTCCTCCAAAACAAAAGACTGGGCTATCCCGTGAACAGTTCGAAAAAGTTCTATACTATGCCCGCAACGAGACCCTATACACAATTTATTTAATAGGCGGTGATGCGGGCTTACGTATCACTGAAATCCTAAATTTAAAAAATCATCATATTGATTTTAAAGGAAACTGTATTATTGTCGAAAAAGAAAATAAAAGTGATCGTCGTATCGTACCTATGACTACGCGCTTAGCTCAAGCTTTGAAGCAATATATCGAAAAAAGTCGTCCTAAATTTCAAAATTCAAATCTAGTTTTTATTATGCCGAGTGGACGACCTGTTAATTCTAACTTTGTAAATGAAGACTTAATGAGGATCAGCTCTTCAGAATTAGGATTTCACATAACTAGTGAAACGTTGCGATATAGTTTTGCCATGGCCCTTTATAGTCGAAAAGTTGATTTGATGATGATTCAAAAACTTCTAGGTCATAGAACAATAAATGCCACTGTCGCATATTTAGAAATTCCAGAACCTAACGTAAAAGACGCAATAGTGAGTTTAGAATGCTAATGTCTATTTCAACTCCCCACGCTTTCCATCCCTGATAGTTTTTAGTGACTCGAACAAAAAATAACAGGAGCGCCTTATTGATTCACGGCGCTCCTGTTATTTCGTTCGATACACTTGGTCTAACACTTCGATGATTTCAGCCGACGTAATCGGCAATTTTAACGATTTAGGGTCGGTCGGTTCTTTACGATATAATGCCATAAACTGATTCATATCTTCTTGAATGCGGGGTGGCAACTCACATACTTCATTGCTGATGAGTAGGGATGCCAATCGCGTCACATCATTTTTATGTTTCTTAATATCCCGTGAAGATAAAGATGGATTGTGTCTCTTACGTTCAGTCAAATCGAGCCAAGCTTTTGCCTTGAAGGGAATCAAATAACGTTCAGATAATACGACGACACCATCAATCGTTTTACGTCCCTCTACGAGCATGTGATAATAGTCTTCGTCGAGCAAAATCGCAGATAAGCTTGAGACAGTATCGTTGATCGGTAGTGGTGTCAGATGATTGGGGGTATTTAATTCAAATGGAGATCGACTGAATAACTCAATCATATAAGGAAAATGATTAGTTTGTGGCTTATCAAAACGATAAAACTGCGGGGTACCTGTGCTTTTTGCAGTATGTTCATACTTTCCATCACGGATAAATGACCAAAACTGCTCTCCAAACTCTGGCGTCAACGCTTCAACTATCAACACCATGTCCAAATCTTTTGTCGCTCGGAACGAGGATCCGTCTTCTTCCGAGAAAATAACGTCACAGGCAGCACCACCAATTAGAACGTAGTGGTCTTTATACTCCTTGAAATATTGTTTGAACGTTTCTAATCCTTCCATCCCTGCAACACCCTTTCCATTAATCGCTCGATTTCAATTCCAATCCGAGGATCTTCTTTCTCATAATCAGACAACGATAAAATGACAGATAAAGGATCCATGTGTCGCCCTTCATTTAACTCTAAGCGATATTTCACAATCTGCACTACACATGCAGGATCTTCATCGGACCGGACCGTCTTCATTTCTTTCAATAAAAGTGCTTTTTCTTCTTCACGTGTGATCGCATAAATTGGATAGTCAGGTCCGTTTAACATCGTATACTCACTGAATGCGGATAAACCACTTGTCATGAGTGTATTGGGTTGAATCTTTTTCTCTAATCGATAGTCACGGACCACCGGGTTAAATAAATACGGATAAAATGTGTCCCAAAACGTGTGTGTGTCTTCTTTTCTAGAAAAAACTCGTTCTTTACCATCTCGATATACAAGTGGTGAATCAATTCCCTCTAACTCATCAAATATACGTGAAACCGTCATCTTAGAGACACCTAACTGAATCGCCACCTCAGCTAGAGTCAGTCTTGTCCAATTCTTATAAATACTGAGCAAGATAAAACGTTGAGTTTGAAGTGAAACCTTCGTCACTTCCGATAATTCACGGAGATGAGACTTGTGCAGTAGAATTCCCATAAACGGCATATAGATCTGTTGCTCATTCAGAATAAAAGGAATTCCTTTTGCTGTCATCTGGTTCACTTTATACGTAGACAACGTGTTAAAACCAAAAACAACTGGTGTATTCGTCATTTTGCTCAATTTTTTAAAATGTTTTTCAAGTGTTATGACACTCACATTTGTTCGAGGAAGTGCAAACAGAATAGATTGACCCTGAATGATCCATTGACGAAACTTATACGCATTGTTTATTGAAAGAGGCAATTGCAACTGCTTCTCTGTTTCTTTTACGTCGACATGCATCGTTTCTTCGACATAAGATTTCATCGGGGAATCCTCCTTAACATGTTTTTTTTAATCATAACATAATTTATGTTAAGGTTTAAAAATTTATGTTAAAGACAAAATAAAAACCACCCATCAGCTTTCGCTGATGAATGGTTCCGGTTAAAGCGTATGATTTACATCATTCCGCCCATTCCACCCATGCCGCCCATGTCAGGCATGCCGCCGCCAGCGCCTGCTGGTTCTGGCTTGTCTGCGATGACCGCTTCTGTTGTGAGGAACATGGCTGAGACTGATGCTGCGTTTTGAAGTGCTGAGCGCGTCACTTTCGCTGGATCGACGATACCGTATGCGATCATGTCGACGTACTCGCCAGTCGCGGCGTTGTAGCCGATGCCAACTGATTCGTTCTTGAGCTTCTCGACGATGACCGAACCTTCTTCACCCGCGTTTTCCGCGATTTGACGGACCGGTGACTCAAGCGCACGGAGGACGAGTTTGACACCTGTCGCTTCATCCGCTGTCACTTCAGAAAGAAGTGCGCGAACCGCTGGGATGACGTTGATGTAGGCTGTACCGCCACCTGCGACAATCCCTTCTTCGACCGCTGCGCGTGTCGCGTTGAGCGCGTCTTCGATGCGGAGCTTGCGTTCTTTGAGCTCTGTCTCAGTCGCTGCGCCGACTTTGACGACGGCTACGCCGCCTGCGAGTTTCGCGAGACGCTCTTGGAGTTTCTCACGGTCGAAGTCAGACGATGTCTCTTCAATCTGGTTACGGATCGTTTGAACGCGTGATTTGATCGTTGCTTCATCGCCAGCACCTTCGACGATCGTTGTCGTGTCTTTCGTGACGACGACTTTCGATGCGCGTCCGAGCTGGTTCAGTGACGCCGACTTGAGCTCGAGACCGAGGTCTTCTGTGATGACTTGGCCGCCTGTGAGCGTCGCAAGGTCTTCGAGCATCGCTTTACGACGGTCGCCGAAACCTGGTGCTTTGACTGCGACCGCGTTGAACGTACCACGGAGCTTGTTCAAGACGAGTGTCGCGAGCGCATCGCCTTCGATGTCTTCAGCGACGATCAAGATCGGTTTCCCTTGTTGCACGACTTGCTCGAGCACTGGGATGATCTCTTGGATGTTCGAGATCTTCTTATCTGTGATCAAGATGAACGGGTTGTCGAGCACCGCTTCCATCTTGTCTGAGTCGGAGATCATGTATGGTGATAAGTATCCGCGGTCGAACTGCATGCCTTCAACGACGTCGAGTTCCGTCGTGAAGCCGCGTGATTCTTCGATCGTGATAACGCCGTCGTTGCCGACACGTTCCATCGCTTCAGCAATCAATTCGCCGACTTCTTCGTCAGCAGCCGAGATGGCCGCGACTTGCGCGATCGCTTCTTTAGACGCGATCGGTTTCGAGATCGCTTTTAGTTCTTCGAGCGCACGGCGGACCGCTTTGTCGATCCCTTTACGAAGGATCATCGGGTTCGCGCCCGCTGTGACGTTTTTGAGACCTTCACGGATCATCGCTTGAGCGAGGACTGTCGCTGTCGTCGTACCGTCCCCTGCGACTTCGTTCGTCTTCGACGCGACTTCCGCGACGAGCTTCGCGCCCATGTTTTCAAAGTGGTCTTCAAGTTCGATTTCTTTCGCGATCGTCACACCGTCATTCGTGATGAGTGGTGAGCCGAACTTCTTCTCGAGGACGACGTTACGTCCTTTCGGTCCGATCGTTACTTTTACCGCGTCAGCGAGTGCATCGACGCCGCGAAGCATCGCGTGACGTGCGTCTTCTGAGAATTTGATTTCTTTTGCCATTGTTCATTTCCCCCTAAAAAAAGTTTTGAAGAATGGTGAGTCTTAGCCTACGATTGCTAGAATGTCGCTCTCACGAACGATTAAGTATTCTTTTCCATCATGCTTCACTTCGGTACCCGCGTATTTCGAGTAGATGACCAAATCATTTTCTTTGACGTCGAGAGCGATCCGCTCGCCTTGGTCTGTCACACGGCCTGTGCCGACTGCGAGGACCTTCCCTTGTTGCGGCTTTTCTTTCGCCGTGTCAGGAAGCACGATGCCTCCGATCGTCTTTTCTTCTTTCTCCACGACTTCGATGATAACGCGATCTCCTAGTGGTTTTAACATTGAAAAAACCTCCTCCGAATATGAATGATGTATCGTTGTATCGTAAGTTTTAGCACTCATCAAAATGGAGTGCTAACACTGTTTAGTGTAGTATGAGACGATGAAAAATGCAAGCGGGAACATCGGAAAATGCTTCCACTCGCGGTCAAGAGACCTTATTTGTTACAATGGTCAAAAGGAACGCTTAACTCTTGTGAATAAGGAAGTGTTGAATTGGCCACATTAAACTCAAACCAATCGATAAATACCCGGTTTTCGATGGCGCCTAACATTCGGATCCGGCACATCATCCCAATTCTCCTCTACGCGTTCGTGCAGTTCTTCCCGCTGCTCATTAGTGGAGTCCGTCCCGAGTGGATCACCCCGCTGTCGACCGGCCTTTGGTTCGCAATCGGCTTCAGTTTAACGATTGTCATCTCGTTCTTCTTGCTTTGGCCGGACTTGAAGCTGTATAAGCAACAAGGCATCCAGTCGAACTTGAACGACACGGTCAAATGGATCGGGCTCGGGATTTTGATGCAGTACGGGCTCGTCATCGTCGCCAACCTGATTGAGACCGCGATATCAGGTGATCTCGTAGGGTCACAAAACACCGAGCAAATCGCTGATATCGTCCGTCTCGTCCCAGTCATGACGCTCTCAGTCGTCTTGCTCGGACCGATCATGGAAGAGATTTTGTTCCGCCACATCCTGTTCGGGAACTTGAGCGCCCGCTTCGGGTTTTGGATCGCGTTTGCGGTCAGTTCACTCTTGTTCGCACTCATCCACGGCGACAACAAGATCCTTGTCTATGTGGCGATGAGCTTCGCCTTCACGGTCGCTTACGCTAAGACGCGTCGCTTGATCGTCCCGATCGCGATTCACGCGTTCAACAATGCGCTCGTCATGGTCGTACTATTTTTAATGTAGAAATGAGGTGGCACATATGCCGCGACACTTAAAAGTCATGTTTTTGTTCAGTCTCTCATTCGGGATTCTGTTTACGGTCCTCGCCTACTACTCGGTGCAGGAGTATGGCTTCAGCTTCTGGACGTACTTCATCATCGCCGTAGCCGCTTACGACTTCTTCAAGGTGTATCAAATCTTGACGCTCGCTCGGAAAGAGAAAAAAGACGGGTCAGACAAATCTGCATAACGAAAGCCCGGGCTTAGGAGCTCGGGCTTTTCTTCATGTAAACAATATTTGTCGTATCAATCATTTCATCGAGTATGGCGCGTCGAAGCAAAAGACCCCGTCGTACCATCACCAATCCAACGATGACGTACAGCGTATCAAGTAACGGAACGGTCATCTCATCAAAGAACCAGACGACGACAAAAAATACGAAAATCGTCACGAACGAGAGCGACGACACCAACTTCGAATCGACCGTCCGTTGTAGCGATATGATTGTCTCGGCGTCGAGCCGTTCGAGTTGCTCATGATAATACGTGTGCACGACAACACCGAACGCTGCCCACGTGATCATGATGAACTCCCCATTCCACCATCCCAATACAAACACGATTGGGTTAAAGAGCAGAAACGCAAACAATATTTTTTTCCTCATTAAGTCCCTCCTCACGATACAGACGTCCCTCCGTTCTTCATTATAAAGTGAAATGAAATAAAGGCCTTCGTTCAACTCACGCTCGATTTGCCAATGGAGCAACTACGCGTCGAATGTCCGCGTCAGCCTATTGTCGTATCCGTTCTGTCATCTCGTCTTTGTCACAGCCAGATGCCTTACCTCTCATCCTGTTCCTGTTCAACCGCTTGCTCATACGTATGTATCTCATTCATCAAGAACAGTCCTTTTGTCGCAAACAAATACGTCAACGCGGTCAGTGCGAACTGTTGTGTCGATTGCGTCACACGCGTCGCACCAAACCCGATTAAGAAGATCACAATGAACACGATGATTGCGACAAGCCATGTCTTCTCACTAGAGCGCCAAAACAAGCGTTCTCTGATCGAGGTCGGATACTGTCCGGCTTTTCGTCGGTGCCACCGATAAAACAGCACACTCGCGATGAGAAACAATAGATGCGAAGACACACCGAATAGGACGGATCCGGCCATTAAACCAATACTCACCGCTACTGCCATGTTACGTCCGCTCATCATTTCCCCTCCTATGTTCAATCTATACGAAGAAAAATGATCAAAGTTTCATTCGCTTTTGAAAAAGACGTCAATCTACGTTATATTTGATAGACGGACTATCAAATAAGGGGAGATATTGATGAAGAAAGTACTTCTCGCGACGGTTGCTTCCCTGTTTCTCGTCGCCTGTTCAAACGCAGACGACCTGTCAACATACGAAGAATATGGCGTGCTCGAAGAGACGATTGATGTCGCACAATATGAACCGAAAGTCGAGACAGACAACGACGGCAACCGCGTCATCTTATTCTATGAAGATGAACGTGTGGCGTATAAAAGCGTCTATGTGAAAGACGAGCGTCATTTGAAAGTCATCAGCACAGGCGCTGAAGCCCCGCTCTATAACAATGTCCTCTGATCGACGCTCTCATTCGTGAGAGTGTCGTGTTTGTTTAGACTGTTAATTCGACGATTTATTCGTCCATCAGTCGATTTTTCAAGACATACTGGACGAGCTCATGTCGATGATTGAGTTGCAGCTTTTGCATGATTCGCCCTCGGTGATTCTCAACCGTCTTCGGACTGATGTTTAACCGCTCCCCAATCTCCGAAAGAGAGTAGCCAAGGGCAGTACAACGAGCGATCTCCTCTTCACGACGTGATAAAATCGATGCATCTTTCTTCTTGCTTTGCTGAATCATGCCACGAATAACCTCATCCTTCAAATAAGTACGATACACACGCCGTCCTTTTGCCACACTTCGGATTGCTTCCACCATTTCATCGGGATCCGTGTTTTTTGACAAAAATCCACGCACACCAATTTCTAACGCCCGCTTCACGTAAGCCTCCTCATCATGCATCGTCAACAGAATGATTTCTCCATCCGGATGTTCGTTCTGCAAAGCAGTAGCGGTCAAAAACCCATCCAACCCTGCAGGCATCGTAATATCCAGCAACGTGACGGTCGGCCTTTTTTGAATCGCCAATCGGATTGCTTCTGCCCCGTCTGCGGCTTCACCGACGACGTTGATCCCATGTGCAGTCTGTAACATTAACTTGAGCCCTCGTCGAACGAGCGCATGGTCATCTACGATTAACACCGTTATTACTTCCATGACTCCTCCTTCTCCCTAGATTAACCGTTCCCGATGTAGGGAATTCCCCTCAACTTCTAACTATGATTCATTGATATAAAGCCATTCTTTGTCGTTTCCTTGTTTTTCATCAGTTGACTTCAGATACCCTAAATCGTATATTTCAGTTTATCAAAACCCACGTCAGTTAGCGATAAATTCTCTAACGACGGACAAGGAGATGTTTGTATGCGTAATCTATATGTACTCCCCCAAAAATTTTTGACACTCAGCGTCCCAATTGTCCTGTTTCTCGGCTTCACCATCGGTAGCCTCATCGATACGAGAGCGTTGCAGCCTTTTATTTTGATTGCGACCATCCTCATGATTTATGCGACGATGGTAGGTTTCAAATGGAGCGAGCTCACATCACGACGAGGGAATAACGTCGTCGGTTACTCCCTACTCTTAAACTTTATCGTAATCCCAGCCATCGCGTATGTCATCGGACACACGTTGCTAGTAGACGAGCCTCTCTTGTTTGCAGGTCTTGCCTTGTCGGCTCTATTACCCACAAGCGGAATGACGATTTCTTGGACGATGCTTCAAAAAGGCAACGTCTCTGTCGCCATCAAGCTGACGATTATCGGTCTTTTAGTCGGTTCCTTGTTAACCCCTTGGTACTTATATGGCATGGTCGGACAGCTCGTGGAGATCAATCTTCTTGCCACGTTTCAAACAATTGTTCTTATCATCCTCGTCCCGATGATTCTTGGTCAAGTCACTTATGTCTTGATTTTGCACTGGACCGATGAACAGACATTTAAACGCACAATTAAGCCGAATTTCGCCCCTCTCAGTGTATGGGCGATGTTATTTGTCGTATTTGCGAGCGTCAGTATGCGTGCCACAACGATTTTGGAAAATCCTGCTCTTTTAGTTCAGGCACTCGGCGCACTCATTCTATTCTACGGACTGAATTACGTGATCAGCACATGGGTCGCCGTGAAGCGATTGAGCCGAGCCGATGGCATCGCTCTCGTCAACGGGACCGTGTTACGAAATTTATCGATTTCAATCGGTCTCGCCGCAACCTCGTTCGGTGCGGAGGCGGCACTTCTCGTCACATTGGCTTTTATCGTTCAACAGCAATCCATTCCGCTTTACAGTTCCATCGCACTAAACAGATGGTTCAAAGATTCGACAGAAAAAAAGGAGATGATTTCCTGACCATTACTTCATTTAATCAAAGGTCAATCATTCGATTCTTGATTGCAAACTGCACGAGCTCGTGCCGATGTCGGATTTGAAGTTTGTTCATGACTCTCCCTTTGTGGTTCTCCACTGTTTTCGAGCTAATATTTAACTGCCTGCCAATCTCGATATTGCTGTATCCGAGAGACGAGAGCCGAACGATTTCTAGCTCTCGTCTCGTCAGAACAGATTGCTCTGATGACTTTGATTGGTTGAACATCTGCTTTAATACTTCTTCTGGGGCAAGTCCCCTATAAAAACGGTTCCCTTGATGGACTTGTCTGATTCCTTCTACAAGACGTCCCGGGTCACTGTTTTTTGACATATATCCGGGAACACCAAGCTCGATCGCACGTCTGATGTAGGCCTCTTCGTCGTGCATCGTCAAAAATATGACTTTCACTTCAGGTGCTTCCTCTTTTAGTGCCTGGAATACTAAAAATCCATCTAGTCCGCTACCCATTGTGATATCAAGAAGAACAATGTCGGGACTGAACTGAATTGCTGATTGAATCGCCTTCGTCCCGTCTTCTGCTTCTCCGACCACATCGATTTCTTCATACGACCGAAACATTAATCGGAGTCCTTTCCGGACGAGTTCATGGTCGTCCACAATCAACACTCTTATGCGATTCATAATGTACGCCTCTCGATCGGCACCGATACCGCAATCTCTGTTCCATGCCCTGGAATGCTCACTAATGTAAATGTGCCATTTAGCGCCTTTGAACGTTCTTCCATGTGACGCAGTCCTAGACCACTTATATACGCAGTATCTTTTGTATCGAAACCCTTACCATCATCTTTTACCAACAAATTAATCCATCCATCCTGTTCAAACACTTTGATTTCAACCGTCTTCGCATCCGCATATTTCACACAGTTCACAAGTGCTTCTTGCACGATTCGGTAAAGGTTAATCTCGATGATGTTATCGTAGCGTCGATTCGTAAAAGTTTGTAATCGAAAGTCTGTATACTTATATTGCGTCATAAAACTATCGACCAATACGTTCAAGGCAGATACAAGGCCAAATCGATCGATTTCAATCGGTCTCAGCTGGCGAGAATAATTTTTGACATTATCGATGAGGCGCGCCACCTCGTCAAGTACAGAGGCGATATAAGCACGTCGCTCAGGGTCTTGGACATCTGCCCGTAATGACCCCAAAGCTAATGAAATCGTGAATAATGACTGACCTACGCCGTCATGAAGTTCTTTCGCAAGACGCTCGTGCTCTTCCTCTCTTGCACGAATTAACTCCCTCATCATCCGCTCTCTCATTTCGTGTGCTTCGCGCTTTCTTCGCTCTGTCAAATCTCTCAAGACAAGTACATATGCCATCGTTCCAGTTAGAGGATCTTCTAAAATCTGAGCTGTACTCATTTCTACATCTAACATTTTCCCCGAATATATTGGCATCTCTGATGTCAGATATGGTGACTGTTTATGCTCCATCAGGTAACAGCGCTGTTCACCTGCCACCACTTCTCTATTTTGACAAAAAGAGCAATAAGGTACATCTTCTCCAACCACCCAGCCAGTGAGCATCGAGGCGGCTTCATTCATTTCTAAAATAATGCGACTAGCATCCATTACAATGATCCCATCTTTTATAACGTCAAATATTTGTCTCTCTAGTCTTTTCAATCTGTTATCACCGAACAAGAGGTGCTCCTCTCCACTCATGCTTTTCCACCTCGATTCATTCCCTTCACGTAAGTTTGGTCAAACAAGAACAAACGAAGCAACAAATATAAAGCAGGAACAAGTAAGGCGAGACCTGCGATAAATGCAATAATTAATGTGACCGCCATCGCTTCATTGACCACACCGTCTTGAATATTTATATATGGATACAAGATGTAAGGGAGATGCGTGGCTCCATATCCAAACCATGCCGCAGCATACTGTGCCATGACCGCTAAAAAACCAAGACCATACTTTTTTCTTGAAAAACTAAAATAAAGGGCGGCCAAGAAAAAGATGAAGCTCGCGAGAAATGCAATCCCATTCGTATCCATAATCTGTTCGAAGTGCCAAGGTGCATGGGACTTCAATCCGATGAACACAAAAACAGAAGCGATTATTGTCGGAATGCTCCAAAGTTTAGCCCAGCCACGCACTAAATTCTCCACTTCTACATTCTCTGCGCGATGCGCATAATAGAGTAAGAACATAGAGCTGATGTAAAGAACCGATACAACGGCCATTAAAACGACAGACCAAGAATAAAGGCTTGTGAATAACTCGATTGGTTTAAACACGACCTGGTTTTCTACTTCTTCAATAAACCCACCTTGACTGACCGTTAAAACGGTCGACATCGCGGCCGGGATAAACAGCCCCGTCGCGCCATATAAAAACACATAGAGTGTACTTTCTTTTGAACCATAATTCGCAAACGCATAAAAGCTACCTCTTACCGCCAAAAGAATTAACACAATCGAAGCCGGTACTAAGAGGGCGCTACCATAATAATAAGCCGTATCCGGAAAAAAACCGACAATCCCAACGAAAAAGAAAACGAAGAAGACATTCGTCACTTCCCATGTCGGAGAGAGATAACGTTGAATCAATGTATTGACTTGTTTTTCTCGATTCTTGATTTTGCTGTAGAAGGCGAAGAACCCTGCCCCAAAATCAATCGAAGCCACAATCAAATATCCATATAGAAACGTCCACAGCACTGTAATTCCAATCATTTCAATCATGATGAGGTCCCCCCTTCATTTGATGATTCCTCAAAGAAAGATTCACCCGTCTTCTCGTTCCGGTCTAATTCTTTTTGAATCGGGTTCTTTTTGAACATCTTAATCAAAACAGAAACTGTAACGGTACCTAATATGGCATAAAGAATCAAGAATAGGATAAACATCCAGCCGACCGAACTAGAAGTTGTCGCCGCTTCACCTGTACGCATGAGCCCGTATAGAATCCATGGCTGTCTTCCGATCTCAGCAAAGAACCAACCTAACTCAATTGCGAGCATAGAGAGCGGTCCACCTATCAAAATTGCACGGAGCATCCAAGGGTGAAACGAATCAAGACGACGAATATAATTCCCGAGCACGAATAGAAACGCAATCAAAGCAAGGAGCATTCCGATTCCGACCATTCCATCGAATAAGTAGTGGACGTATAAAGGAGGCTGATCTTCAATAGAAAACTCGTCGAGACCAGTCACTTCGTAGCTTGGAAGTCCTCCTGCTAAAATGGACAAGGCGTAAGGGACCTTGATCGCACCACGGACTTCATATCCACCTTCCCCATCTTGCTCTAACCACCCTCCAAGAATCAGTTCCGCCTCAGAGGAAGTCTCAAAATGCCATTCTGCCGCTGCGAGTTTTTCTGGTTGATATTTTGCTAAGTATTTTCCAGAGAAGTCACCAATAATCGCCGTCGCCATAGCAAAAATTAAAGCGACAGTCATCGTCAATCGAAGCGCACGACGATGATAGTGAACCCCTTCATGAGATAAGTCGTTACGGCGCAACAGATGAAACGCTGCGATAGAAGCAAGAACAAAAGCGGCTGTAAGGATAGCCGATGTGATGACATGCGCCATCTTCGTCGGCATCGCCGGATTAAAAATTGCTTCAATCGGATTGACATTCGCTAGCTTACCGTCGACTAAGTCAAACCCGATCGGTTGATTCATGAATGCATTTGTCGCAGTAATAAAAAAAGCTGACATGATTGCCCCAAAGGCGACCGGTATCCCTAGCAATAGATGATACCATGGGTTTTTAAAACGCCCCCATGTATACAGATAGATCCCTAAAAAGATTGCCTCAAAAAAGAAGGCGAATGTTTCCATGAAAAGGGGCAGGGCAACCGTCTGACCAGCTAAACGCATGAAGCTTGGCCATAGAAGAGAAAGTTGAAGGCCGATTGCTGTTCCTGTAACGACGCCTACCGCCACTGTCACGACATATCCTCGTGACCAACGTCTTGCGAGCAATAAATACTTTTCATCACTCCGACGAATCCCGATAAATTCTGCCAACAAAATCAACAAAGGAATCCCTACACCGAGTGTCGCGAAGATTACGTGGAACCCGAGCGTCAATCCAGTTAAAGACCGACTCATGAAAACCGGATCGTTGAACATATTTCATACTCCCCTTCTTTATTATATGCTTCTCATCATGCGAGCAAGTCCGACCAAATTTTGATTGCGGTCGCTAAAATAAGTAATGAAAGAATCCATTGGAGGATTTTTGTGTTCATTTTTTGACCGAGCTTCGCTCCAAGTGGCGACGCGATTACACTAGCAACAATCATGACAGCCGCAGGCTCGTATAACACTTGTCCCGTCGCCACTTTTCCGACTGTCGATCCAATCGATGAAATGAATGTGATGGCCAAAGATGTCGCAATTGTCACACGTGTCGGAATTTTTAAGACGAGCAACATGATTGGAACAAGAATAAAAGCCCCAGCCGCTCCGACGATACCAGACGCCAACCCTGTCACAAATGCAAGCGAGGCGGCCAGTGGTCGATTGAACTCAATCTCATCAGCTTTCTTAGATTCGTCCCCTTTTTTCGGAAGAAACATCATAATGACAGCTAATGTTGCCAATACGGCATAGACGATATTAATACCATTTTCAGACATATACGTTGATCCAAATCCACCAATCAGTCCGCCGATGAGGATACTACTCCCCATATATAAAATGAGCGGCTTATTTAAATATCCACCTTTTCGATATGCAAAAACTCCAGCGATTGTCGCAAAAAAGACTTGAATCGCACTGATTCCGGATACTTCATGCGCACTTAATGCAGCAAATCCTAGAGCCGGTGGAATATAGAGAAGCATCGGATATTTGATAATGGACCCACCGACGCCTACCATTCCTGAAATAAACGAGCCGATAAAACCGATCATAAAAATCGTCACAAACCATAACCAATCCAACATCCATCATCCTTTTCCTTATAATTTTTTTCATACTAAAACAGACCGGACGCAGAAACTCGCGTCCGGTGGGCCCTTCTGTTTCTTATTTGACGACTTCGCTTTCGTATCGGTTGTATCCACCAATCATATTGATAGCGTTAATGCCATGACGGCGTAAAATCGACGTCCCGATTGCTGAGCGTGCCCCGGACTGGCACTGCACGATCACTTGTTCAGCTTGAGGGATTTCCTCGATGCGACGATTTAATGAGCCAAGCATGATGTGTTGTGCGTCTTCAATATGACCAGCCTCCCACTCTGTCAAGTTTCGGACATCAATCAAATGAGCCCCCTGCTGAAGATACTCTCGGACATCCTTCGGTTCAATCTCTTCATATACATCATTGAACTTGACGTCTTCAGGTATCGCATATCCAGCTAAATTATCGATTCCAATCGAGCGAAGCGCGATTTTGATTGCCTCGATTTCCTCGTCTTCCGCAATAAGATAGAAAGGTGTATCATAGTCGACAATCCATCCCATCCAATTTGTAAAAGATGCGTCAAATGGCACATTTACTGTTTTTTCCAAATGTTGCACTTTGAATGAATCGGATGGACGTGTGTCGACTACAAGATGCCCATTTGACACGTAGTTTGCAATTATGTCTCCCTCCATTTTCTTGACAGCTGGCAACTCATGAACAAGCGGTACGCCGACTTTGTTCACGCGCTTCATGACGGCAAAGTATCGCGGCGGTTCCGGTTGCCCCTCGAGCAATGCCTTCATAAAGCTCGCTTCATCACTAAAACGCATCGCCCAGTTGAACTCTTTCTCATACCCGACTGTCGAAGAAGGAACAGCCCCAAGTGATTTACCACAAGCACTTCCAGCGCCATGGGCCGGCCAGACTTGAAGGTAATCCGGTAGTTGTTTAAATTTCTCGATTGATTGATACATCGCCTTCGCGCCAGATTCAGAAGTGCCTACAATCCCTGCTGCTTTTTCCAATAGATCCGGTCGCCCCACATCTCCTACGAACACAAAATCTCCCGTGAAAATCCCCATCGGTTTATCCGCGCCGCCACCTTGGTCGGTAAGCAGGAACGAGATACTTTCCGGCGTGTGTCCAGGTGTATGCATGACCTCAAACTTTAAATTACCAATCGGGAAAGAGTCCCCATCCTTCAAGAGCTGAGCCGTAATACCATCTAAATTTTCGTATTTCCAATTCTCATCACCTTCATCCGAGATGTACATAGTGGCACTAGTCTCAGCTGCGATTTCACGTGATCCAGCGACGAAATCCGCATGGATATGCGTTTCTAAAGCTCCTACGATGTGAATACCTTCCTTTTTCGCCGTTTCAAGATAAGGCGTAATGTTTCGCATCGGATCGACCACGATAGCCTCTCCTGTTTTTTGACAACCTACTAAATATGACGCATGTGCCAATTTTTCATCGTAAAAATAACGTAGTAACATGTGTGCGTATCCTCCTTATTTTTTGTTTATCGTTTTTTCTGACATGACTTCAATTGTGGCTTGGATATATCGTAGCCCTTGTTGTACTGAAGGTTCTTTCAACCATTTCATCATCATAAAGAGCGAAATCGGTTTTGTGTCATTCATGGCCCGTCGGCGAACCTCTTCTGCAATACTTTTAGTTTCAGTTGCTTTCTCGACCAACGGCTTCGTATAGCCTTCAAGGCGATCCGCGACGATATCTCGCGTCGATTCATCTTCATAAGCGTCTTTCATAAACATAAATAATTGTTCCATTTGTTCTATAAGCGTCAATAATAAAGGAAGTTTTTCTGTCAGCTTTATCGCACTTGTCCATGTATCGATATTCAGATTTGACGTATCCATTAACACGTCAAGCTTTTCCCGTACGGCTTGATCCATTAAACTGGCGTGCCCAAAATCAATCGCGTCCTCTACTCTTCGAAGTGATCGTTCAATCTCCGGCAAGCGGGCGGCAAGCGAAACTAATGCTTTTTCGACATCTTGCTGAGTCAAGACGCTCTCGAGAGTTTGTTCTCCGTGAACTGTAGAATTCATATTACTCCCCCTCACATCGTCCCTTTTAACATGCCGTTCCAATACATGATCGGAAGGAAATCTTTTTTCAAGATGTACATACTATGTCGCTCTTTTGCTTGATTGAACGGCATCGACTCTTGGGGAACCTTCTCATAATCAAATTCAGCGAGGATTAACTTGTTATATCCTGTGACAATCGGACACGAAGAGTAACCATCATAAGAAGCCACCACGGGCATGTTGTCGATAAGTGACAGCAAATTCGCCACAACGACCGGGGCCTGCTTACGAATCGCCGCCCCTGTTTTCGATGTGGGAAGGTTTGTACAGTCTCCAATCCCAAAAACGGTATTGAACGATTGATGTTGGAGGGTATGTTTATCAACATTGACCCATCCTCCTGCGTCACTTAAGGGACTGTTTCGAATGAATTGTGGTGAACGCATCGGTGGTGTGACATGAATCATGTCATAGCGAATTTCGAATCCACGATCTCCGTCTAAATCTTCGAATACAGCGATCTTTTCTTCAGCACGAATCTCTATTAAATTGACACGAAAATGTGTTTCGATGTCTTTTCGATCAACTACCTTCTCCAACGCGTTGCGATATTTTTCAACATCAAATATTGCTGGATTTGCCGAACCAAAAATGATTTCACTCTGATCACGAAGTCCTTTTTTCTGTAAATGGTCCTCGACGAGATACATAATTTTTTGCGGCGCCCCCCCGCATTTCACCGGAGATGCAGGATGCGTAAAAAGGGCCGTTCCGCCTTTGAACTGACGTAACGTTTCCCATGTGTAATCCACATGTTCAAACGAGTAGTTGCTACAAACTCCATTCGTGCCTAGTGATTCTTTCAAACCCTTGATTTTTTCCCAATCAATTTCAATCCCCGGCGATACGACTAAATAATCGTATTGTATCTTCCCGTGTTTAGATGTCTCTACTTGTTGCTCATTAGGTAAGAACGTGGTCACTCTATCTTGTAACCACTCAGCCCCTTCTGGAATCAACGTTTCCATATCACGTTCTGATTCTGACTTCTGGGCAGCACCAGCTCCCACAAGTGTCCAGAGCGGTTGATAATAATGTTTTTCAGCCGGATCGATTAATAACACCTCTCCGTTCAAGCTCTTTCGTTCTCTCAACAGACGCGCAGCGACACTGATTCCTCCTGTCCCAGCGCCAATAATAACGACTCGAAAACGCGTTTTCATGGAACTCCCCCTCTTTTGTTTTTCTCTCTGATTGATATCATCTCTTTTGAACAAACTACAACAATCAACCATGAGATTTATCACATTACTATCTTAGTTGAAAGCGCATGCAAGACACATAGGGGGATTCCCTCAATTCGACACGAGCCATACCCTTATCAGAGAATTCTGAGGAAGGTATGGCTCGTTTATAACTTTAAATTTCCTTTTTACAGAAATACCAATCTACACACTCGTATCGTGGGTCTTTTGCCCGTTCTTCAGCTTCTTTCTGTGTCTTAGGCGGTTTGACAATGACTTTATCACCTTTCACCCAGTTTGCAGGGATTGAAACCATATGTTCGTCCGCAGTTTGAAGTCCGTCGAGCGCACGCAAAATTTCTTGCATATTGCGTCCTAAGCTCAAAGGATAGTAGATGATTGTACGTACTGTTTGATTCGGATCAATGATAAAGACCGCTCGTGACGCCTCCGTTGTCCCGCCTTCTGGCATCAACATCCCGTAGTCCGTTGCGACTTTTTGATCAAGGTCTGCAATGATCGGGAACGTCAATTCGACACCGAACTTCTCTTTTACATTCAAAACCCAAGCAATATGAGATGACACACTATCAACACTGAGACCGATCAAGTCAGTATTGCGAGCTTTAAGTTCAGGGTAGATTTCTTGAAAAGCAATAAATTCTGATGTACAAACAGGAGTGAAGTCAGATGGGTGTGAGAAAAGAATCCACCATCTTCCTTCAAAGTCTTTATTCGTGAGCGTCCCATGCGTGGTTTTCGCTTCAAATGCTGGAGCTTGTTCACCGATGCGAGGCATTGGTTTAATAATTGTTTCATTCATAAATGATAATTCCTCCTACTTGATAATTTATATTACATGATAATTATTATCGATAATCACTTCTTCGTATATAGGGGTATTCCCTCAATTGTCACGTAGACCTTTGCATATGTTGAGCCAAGCCGTTATCGATATGGATATAATGGGTACCAAAGAGTTGTCAGAAATTCGTTTTTTATGTGTAACACTCTCGTTGCCCTTGAATGTTTAAATCGCATAATAATCGAGATGACAGCTTTTTTAAATGTGTTTGTTAAGAGATGGATAAAAATGCATTGGAGGAATTTATGATGGCAAGTCAGATTGCATTGGACACACTGAACAAAGAAGTTGCGAACTACGGACTACTCTATGTCAAATTACACAACTACCATTGGTATATTAGCGGCCCACACTTTTTCACATATCATGAAAAGTTGGAGGAACTATACAAATTAACCGCTGAACTTTATGATGACGTGGCTGAGCGTCTTCTTATGAATGATGGAACACCTTACGCAACGATGAGAGAATACCTTGATCATGCAACGTTAAATGAAGGTGACCGTAATAATTCTACGGATATGATGATTGAAGAAATAATCGAGGACTTTAAAGCGATTCGTAAAGAGATGCAAGAAGCCATGGAGCAATTCGAAGATGGAGATGAAGCCATCGAGGATACTTTTGTATCACACATCGAACAACTTGAAAAAGAAATCTGGATGCTCTCTACAGCACTAGGCAAAAAAACGAAGTTATGATGATTTACTATTTGGTAGAATGATACTGTTTTTAATAACTAGATAGGTGAACATAAAAGACTATCGTGCACTCAGAATACATTTGAGGCAGCGTAGACATAAAAATGGTACACAGAAGCAAACGACGACTGTGTAAAAACATAAGAGACTGAGCGTCTATACGAAAATTGGCAACACGAACGATAAACCTCCGCTCTATAACACACAAGCTCTCTCGCTTCAGCTTTCTGCTGGGCAAGAGGGCTTGTTGTCAGTTCGCGTAATGAATCTGTTGCCCGGTGACGAGCGGGTAAACAATCAGCCGCGTCCCGTCTAAGTCTTCATTGAACAGCGACACGGCCGTGATCTGGCTGTTCTCATACGTTTGATAGTAGTAGATGCCTCGGTCCATATTGCAGCAAGACGAGTAGGTCGTATATTCGAACGTCCCATCTGCTGCCTCGTTCAGCCCCCGTGTCTGCATCACGGTGTCCAACAGCTTGAAGAACTGGCTGACGCTCTCGGACTCGGCCTGCCCGGAGACCGAGTTGAATTTGGCGAACGTCGCTCGTACGAATCGCGACGTCGACGATAAGTCCCCGGGTAACCCATGACCGCCTAAGCCGAGGCAATACGGTTCGAGCTCGAGTGCTTTCGCAAACGTGTTGTCCGGTAGCTTCGTCGACACATGACGGTAGTCGTTCAAATTGAACAGTTGATAGTCGAACGACGGATTGTTCGTCAACACGCCGACCGGATTGTCGTACACACGCAATCTATTTTTAAGTGGTTCCACGACGATCGACTGCTGTTGGTCGGCAATCAGCCAATGGAGCGGGTGAAGCCGAAGTACGTCGCTGAAATCGATGTTGACTAAGTTGATCGTCTCGAGTCGTTGCTTCACCTCGCCCACCGTGGCACACTGTCCGAGTATCCAAGGGATGAACTCGAACGGAGACACATTGTCTAACCCGCTCGCCTCCGGTTTGAAGTCGGCGTTGCCCGGAAAATTAAGACCGGCCATACTGAGACCCGATTCATTTGTCGCATCATAATAGAGCGGATAGTCGTCGACGATTGTCGCCATCCCGATCATCGCGTAATGATGAGGGGCATCGTCGACTCGTCTATATTTAAAGGGATAGTTCCTGGGCGTGATCGTCACTTGCTCGTGATAAGAGACGTTCAGGTCAAGATTGCGTCCGAAATAGTGGTCTTTTGTCGAATACGTGATGGCTGTACACATAACAGGACTCCTTCCGTTCAAAAACAGACAACGACACTCTTTGGTCTATTCACGTTATCCGGGGACTTCAACCACAGATCCTGACGACAAAAGACCGGTCAAGCTGTCGCTTTACCGGTCTCGCTCGCTATGTTATACGTGACGTTCGACAGAAGGTTCCAGGTCTTGAAAAAACCAGAGACCAAAGCCCTTTAATCCGAAGACGAGCGCCAGTCCGTAATGCATGAGCGCGCGCAACGAATAGTCGATTGTCTCGACCCGAAACGAGATGAAGAACCCGATCATCAACGCGACAATCACGACGCGAAGCGTGAACGTACTTGCTTGTTCCCCGATGGCTTTCCCCGTCGCGTCACCCTGTGAATACGCCACGTCATGGCGCCAATAATAAAAAACTAACGCGAACGACATCAAAGTACTTTGAGGCACGTCCCCGAGCAGGAGTTCCACTACGACCATCCCGAGCATAACGCCCGTCCCTAGTTTCAGTACGTCTTGGTTCGAAAACTTCTCCCGAACACGAAGCATTACCGAACGCTTCTTCATAACACGATAAACCCGACCGTCAATAGTCCATACATGAAGCCAAGGACAATCACGCTGATGGCAATCGATTTATATTGCGGATACTTATGTAACACGACCGCTCCCGCGATGATGTGAATAAACGCGACGATGAACGTCAAAATGGCAAAGCCCATTTGGTTCTTCCTCTCTTCTAAAAAAATAAATAGAAATTCATGGGAATTCATCCGTTTCCCGGTACAATAAAGAATGCATTTATTATATCAATTTTTGGAAAGAAGGCACACCACACCATGAATTATTCACGTACCGATTTAACGACTGAGGAAATGCTCCTCGTCAACAGCGAAGTCGAGAAAAAGAAACGCAATCTCGTCGTTGCGTATTTGCTTTGGTTCTTCCTCGGAGGATTTGGTGCTCACCGCTTCTATTTCAAGAAGACCGGGAGCGCCATCGCGATGCTCGCTCTCATGGTCGGTTCAATCGTCCTTACGATTGTGTTGATCGGTTTTGTCGGGCTGTTCGCGGCAGGAATTTGGGCGCTCGTCGATGCGTTCCTCATGCCTGGTTGGCAACAACGCGAAGTCGAAACAATCGAGCGGGAGACGATCGAGTCGTTGAAAACTCGTAACGAGCAACAAGCAGCCTTTTAACGATCAGACGGCCACGCAAGCGCGCGGCCGTCTTTTGGTTAGAAACTATTCTCTTTTAAGTAGAACGCGAAATTGCGATGTTTCCGCTCTTTCGTCGCGTAATGAATCCATAACCAGGCGAGCGACTCGAGTTCACGGGCGAGCTTCAAGTGGTGGAGCGTATGCGCGTCGAAGCCGATCTTCGAGGCCAAGCCTTGAACGGCCCGAACCGCCTCCTGATCGTCCCCGGCGATGAACATCATCGACTTGTTCGGGTTCTCCAAGGTCTCGACCCCGGTCTGGTTGAACGCCTTGACGATGCGGACGTGCGGGGCCAAGTCCTGCAGATGTTCGGCCCCGGACTTCCCTTCCGGCCGCTCAATCGCATCAAACTCTTTGGCAATCGGGTTCGTCACATCGATGACGATCTTGTCGTCCAAATCCCGGAGCGACTGAATCAAATCGATCGCCGCCGCGAACGGAGTCGTCAGTAACAGAACGTCACTGTTTGACGCCACTTCTTGGAGCGACATCGTTCCCTCTCGTTCCGTCCGAGTCCCGTATAACACGTCATAGCCGACGTCCTCGAACTTGCGGCCGAGCGTACGCCCGACCTTGCCGGCTCCTAATATCCCGATCTTCATGTATCGAGTCCCCCTTATAATTCTTCGTCCGTCCGCGTAATCGTCCCACCGAGTTCGCTCGCGAGCCCATCGAGCACCGAATGGTCAAACTCTTCCCCGATCCCCATCACACCGGTCTGCCCGGGCTCGATGTTGCCGACGGTCCGTTTGAACGTCTCTTGAATGCTTTGGACGTGCTTCAAATCTTTCGTCCCACCGATCAGTCCGCCGGTGAGCGTCCCGAACAGAATCCCGAACGGACCCCCGAGAATCCCAACCGCCATCCCGATCAACGCGCCTTTCGTCGACTTCGTCACCGGTTTCAGCTGCACCGCGTCCTCAAATGAAAACGCCCCGTTGTCCTCACGCTTGATGACGACGAGTTGTTCGAACCCGATAAGCCCGTCGGCGTGATATTTTTTCAACTTGCTGAACGCCTGATACGAAATCGACTCTTCTGGAAACGTGAACGTAACGATATGGTACGGCTGTTTTTCCTTCTTACTCATGTTGGCTCCTCCTTTTACACATACAGGGACACATCAGCTTTCCTTTAGTTCTTCCCCGGGTTCAGACGAAAAAAAACCTAGTCCGAAGACTAGGCATTCAAGGATGTTTCTCATTCAATTCATAATGCGAGTACGGGATACAGAGCGGCGTCCCGTACAGCGGGTCTTTCGTGACGACGACTTTTAAGCCGAAGACGTCGTTCATGAACGTCTCATCGACGACGTCGTTCGGATCGCCTTGACGGTAGACGTTGCCGCCCGCGAGTGCGATGACGTGATCAGCGTAACGACAAGCGAGATGCAAGTCGTGGAGCACCATGATGATCGTCTTGCCTTCCAACCGGTTCAACCGGTACATTAAGTCGAGGATCTCGATTTGGTGCGACATGTCGAGATATGTCGTCGGCTCATCGAGAAGGATCGTCTCCGACTCTTGGGCCAAGGCGAGGGCGATCCAGACGCGCTGCTTCTGCCCACCCGACAAGTTGCTGACGAGCGTGTCTCGAAGCGAGACCGTGTCTGTGAAGGCGAGCGCCCGCTCGACGGCGCGCTCATCGTCTTCCGAATAGCGCTTGAAGAACGTCTGGTACGGGTAACGGCCGAAGCGGACGAGCTGTTCGACGGTCAGGCCGTCCGGAGCGACGTTCACTTGCGGCATGAACGCCATGAGCCGGGCCGCTTCCTTCGCCCGGTAAGCGTCGAGCGGCTTATCGCGGAACGAGACCGTGCCTGCTAAAGCGTTGCGCTGCCTGGCGAGCGTCGATAAAAGCGTCGACTTCCCGCACCCGTTCGCGCCGATGAGCACGGTGATCTTTCCGTGTGGGATCGAGAACGTCAAATCGTCGAGCACCGTCTTCTGTTCATAGCCGATGGCGACTTGCTGTAAATCAAATGTATTCATCTCATGCTTCCTTTCATCATACGGCGAAGTAAATAGAAGAAGTACGGCGCACCGATGACGGCTGTCATCACACCGGTCCGGAGCTCATACGGATAAAAGATCGTCCGCCCGATCGCGTCCGCCAACACGACGATCGTCGCCCCGACGAGGAGCGTCGCCCAAACATAAGGCAGTTTCAATCCTTGACGGGCGATGTGCGGTGCCATCAGTCCGACGAAGCCGATGGCGCCGACGAAGGCGACACCGATGCCGGCGAGTAAACACGACAACAAGAGCGTCCCCCGTTGGATCCCGCGCACCGGCACCCCGATGCTCGTCGCAACCGCCTCACTGATGTGGAGCGGCCGGACGTGCCGTTCAATCAAGAAAGCGGCAAGTAAAAACAGGATCGCGAGCGGGACCATGATCGTCAGTTGCTTCCACGTCGCTGCGTACACCGTACCGGTCAACCATTGTTGAATATCGTTCTTCCGATAAACGTTCGAGGCGAGCATCATGAACTGGACGAGCCCTTGCGAGAAGATGCTGATCCCGATCCCGATGAGTGCGAGTCGGACCGGCGGGACGCCGCGCTTCAATAAATAAAACAGAAACGCCCCGACCACGAGTGCCCCGGCAAACGAGGCGAACGGGATATAGGCGAGCGGGACGGACAACTGATTCGTCCGCTCGTCGGTGAAGACGGTAAAGAACGTCGCCGTCGCCACCCCGGCCCCACCGACGATCCCGAAAATCTCGGGTGAGGCGAGTTCGTTCTTGATGGTCAACTGTAACAAATGCCCGCTGACGGCGAGACAGGCCCCGGCGGTGATCGCCATGAGCACGCGCGGCATCCGGAACTCGTAGACGATGAGCTCCGCGAACGCGTCACCCGATCCAGCGAAGAGTGCCCCGAGTGACCACGGCGTCAAAAACGTTTCTCCGATGGCGAGACCTAAATAAATGGCAATGATGAGACCGATAAGTAAAGCAACCGCCAAGACGACTTCACGCCTCCTGAGCGTGAACGAGAACGGTCCTTTTCGAAAACTGTATGATTTCATGACTTAAAGACTCCTTGTCTAGCACTGACGAGATAGATGAAGAAAGCTCCACCGATGACGGCGAGCACGACACCGACCGTGACTTCGCGGGGGAATAAAATGATACGTCCGAAAATATCGGCCGCGAGCAACAGTACACTTCCGAGCAGGGCGCTCCCGAGCAACCTCGCGAAAAACGCCGTACCGAACATGTACCTAGCGAGGTGCGGGGCGAGCAATCCGACAAAAGCGATCGGACCGGCCAGCGCGACACCGAACGCCGACAAGATGACGGCGAGCGTCACGGCGACGAACTTCACAACCCCGACGTTTTGACCGAGCGAACGGGCGACTTGATCACCGAGCGACAACGTCTCAAGTTCTTTACTGATGAAGATGACGAGCACGGTCGCGCCAATCATCCATGGCAAGAGCGTCGTCACGAGCGTCAGCGATCGTCCCGCGACCGACCCGGTCAGCCAAAATAGCACTTCGTCGAGCGCCCCTTCCTCATACGCGATAATCGATTGGGTGAACGAGCTGAACAGCGCCGCGAGCGATGCGCCGGCGAGCGTCATATACATGACGTTGCCACCGTTCGCGCTGAGGAGATAGACGATGACACCGGCGATGAAAGCGCCAATGAGTGCGGCCGTCGTGAACGAGGCGATGCTGCTGAACCCGAACAACGTCACGAGCACTATGGCAAGACTCGCCCCGGCGTTGACGGCCAAAATATCGGGTGACGCGAGCGGGTTGCGCGTCACAAGTTGAAACAAGAGTCCGGCCAAGCCGAGGACACTCCCGACGACGAGAGCGACGGCGGTCCGCGGAATCCGGTTGTCCTCTAAGGCGATCATCGCCTTTGAAGATACGTCACCGCCTAAGCCGAGCACGTCTTCGTGACCGACCGGGATGACGCCGACCCGTAAACTGATATAACTCAAGATTGGTAATGCAATGATCAAGGCAAATAGTTTGATCCACGGTTTCATCATTTCCTCACTTCTTTCCTCCCCTACCATAGCAAAATCTCGCTGTTAGAAAAAGGGGTTGACAGTGATAATCATTATCACTTATAGTCGGGAAGGAAAACTTACTATACAAAGGAGACTTTATTCATATGAAAAAACTTGGATTAGCGTTACTTACGCTCTGTCTGACCGTTGTCCTCGCTGCTTGCGGCGGGTCGGAAGAGGCGACCAACTCGAACGAATCAGAAGAAGCAGCGACACGCACGGTCGAGCACGCCATGGGCACCGCTGAAGTCCCAACAGAACCGAAACGCGTCGTCGTCTTGACGAACGAAGGGACCGAGGCGTTGATCGCCCTCGGTGTCAAACAAGTCGGTGCCGTCAAATCATGGAACGGTGACCCGTGGTACCCGCACATCGAGTCTGAGATGACAGATGTGACAGAAGTCGGGACAGAGAGCGAGGTCAACCTCGAGGCGATCGCGAAACTCGAGCCAGACCTCATCATCGGTACGAAACTTCGCCAAGAGAACATCTATGACAAGCTGAACGCGATCGCACCGACGGTCATGTCAGAGACGCTCAAAGGCGACTGGCAAGAGAACTTCGCGCTTTACGCGAACGCCCTCAATCTCGAAGACAAAGGAAAAGACGTGTTAGCTGACTACGACCAACACGTCGAAGACACGAAAACTGAGCTCGGCGACGCCGTGAACAAAGAATTGTCGGTCGTACGTTTCCTTCCTGGCGCGTCACGCATCTACTTCACGGACAGCTTCTCAGGCGTCATCTTAGGCGACGTCGGCGTCAAACGCCCGGCGTCACAAGACCGCACGGAATTCGCTGAAGAAGTCACGATGGAACGCATCCCGGAAATGGACGGCGACCATATCGTCTACTTCACATATGGCGGTGCGGACGGATCGAAAACGGCCGAAGAATGGCAGTCAAACCAGCTTTGGAAAGACTTGAAAGCCGTCAAGGCCGGTAAAGTGACCGAAGTGAGCGACGATACGTGGAACACGTCAGGCGGCGTCTTGTCAGCCAACGAAGTGCTCGACGAACTCGTCACCATCTTGAAATAAGCACAAGCGCGCCAAATCGGCGCGCTTTTTTCAATACACATATGGTAAAATTTACATATCAAATTCGAGATGGGAGTCTACTTGATGCAACGTGCACTTCGAAAATCCGCGACCGACCGTTCTCTCGCCGGTGTCTGCGGCGGCATCGCCGAGTACTTCGGCATGTCCTCGCTCGGCGTTCGGTTACTCTTTCTTATCATGCCCGGAAACATCCTCGTCTACATCATCCTCGCCAACTCGATGCAGGACGCGCCACGTTACCTATGAAAAAAAAAGATTCGAAAGCGGCTGCTTTCGAATCTTTTGCGTTATGCGTTGACTTTGTCTTTCATCGCCGCGAGCGCCCCACTGTTGATGAAGTGCCACGGCTTGTTGTAGTGCGGTTGGAAGAAGAAGTCGACGTAAGCGAGCTCTTCGACCGTCATCTCGTTTTGGATCGCGAGCGACAACGTGTTGACCGCTTGCGTCATATCCGCTTTCGAGAGCACTTGTCCCCCGACGACACGGTGTGTGCCGACTTCATAGACAAGTTTGAACTGGACCGGCTCCGCCGTCGGCATGAACTCAGGGCGGTACGCGTCCTCGATCACGACACTCTCGACGTCGAGGCCGAACAATCCGGCCGCTTCTTCCGTGAGGCCTGACGAGGCGATGTTCCAGTCATAGAGACGAAGACCCGACGTTCCTTGCGTACCTTGGTAACGGACACGCGGCGTGACGAGGTTCTCGGCGACGAGCGTACCCATGCGGACGGCGTTCGTCGCGAGCGGGATGTAGGCGTGTGTGCGCGCCGGGTTGTAGTAGACGGCACAGCTGTCACCGGCTGCGAAGACGTCCGGGTTGCTCGTGCGCATATATTCGTCGACGATGATGGCACCGTTACCGAGCATATCGACTTGTCCTGCGAGCAGTCCCGTGTTCGGACGGAAACCGACACATAGAATGACGAGGTCGGCCTCGAACTCACCTTTGTCGGTCACGACGTGCGTGACGTTGCCGTCTGTCCCGCGGAACGCTTCGACCGTTTGGCTGAGCTCGAGATCGATGCCGCGTGACGTCATGTCGGCTTCAAGTTGGTCCGTGAACGACTTGTCGAGGTACTTGTTCAAGATGCGGTCAGCACTGTCGATGAACGTGACGTGCTTGCCGTACACTTCGAACGCCTCGACGAGCTCGACGCCGATATAGCCGGCACCGATGACGGCGATATTTGTCGCACCCTTCGCCCGCTCGATGATGCGCTGAGCGTGGCCATAGTTTTTGCAAAGTTCGATCCCAGTCATCTCGATGCCAGGCAGCGTCGGGACGATCGGCCAAGATCCTGTCGTCACGATCAAACGGTCGAACGTGTCATATACGTCTTCACCCGTCTCGAGGTTTTTGGCGTGGACCGTCTTCGCTTCCGCATCGATGTTCAACACGTCATGCTTCATGCGCATCGTCGCGCCGAGTTCTTCGAGCTCGGTCGGTGATGAGTAGAACAATTCTTCAGCGCGTTTGACGACGCCGCCGACGTGGAGGGCGATCCCACACGAGAGGAAACTGACGTTGTCGTTCCGCTCATACACGGTGATGTCGAGATTCTCGTGCTTGGCGAGTAAGCCTTTGACTGCTGCTGTTCCTGCGTGTGTACATCCGATGACTGCGATTTTCATATGGTAGTCTCTCCTTTGAGTTGTAGGCAAGTTAGTGTTTGTGACAAATATCACATTCGCTTTCTGAACTTAGTGTACTATTTCACAAGAAGGTTTGACAATCCCTTTGCTCAGTTTTTCACGTAATTATGTCTAAAGTTTGAACGCCGGTTGTGACGACAAAAAACCGTTCCTCGGCAGGAACGGTTTTGATCATGAATTGGACGTGCGTCTCGCTTTCATCCAGTGGTAGATGACGACACCGATATATGTGACGAGACCCATCACATACAATATAAAGCCGTACAAGATCCAGCCCAGGGCGTCCCACCCGCGGACGAAGACGAGTCCGATGATACACGACACGTATCCCACGACGAGCAGCGTCAACGAGAAGGCAAGTCTCCGCTTGAATGGCGACTTCCAAAAGTTCAGCACGGCAATCAACAGAATTGTCGTCAACACACCGATGATGATGAGCTCATCCCCGTAGTACTCCCAAGTCATCGTTTCTCCCCCTGACGTGTGTTTGATTGGTTTCATATGAGCATGTACTTCCTTGTTGCAGAAAAAGCGTTTACGACCAATATCACTTTGAACATGTAGTTTCAGTACGACAGTTTGCGACCAAAAAGCACCGTTATGCCAACCGTGATACGTGCCAACCGACAAGGAGAAACAGTCCGATCAACACGATGGCCAAGCCCCTTTTCAAGATACTTCCAGTTTAGCGCACTCGCATTAAAAAAACACCACGTCTCATGACGTAGTGTTCACTTCTCATTCATTTGCTTCATCAAATCCATCTGTTCTTTCACCATCGCCTCTTTCTCACGTCGGAGCACACCGCGGTACGTCATGCGTGAGATCGATAAGCTGATCTCATATAGGAAGAAGAGCGGCAGCGACACCATGAGGTGCGACGTCAAATCCGGCGGCGTGATGAATGCCGCGATGACGAACAAGGCGAAGTAGGCGTACTTCCGAATTTTTGAGAGGAAGTACGGCGTCACGACACCGATGCGCGTCAAGAACATCGTCACGACCGGCAACTGGAACAACAGTCCGAACGGGATTGTCAGTTGCAACAGGAACGTGAAATAGTTCGTCGCCCCGATGATTTGCGTCAGACCGAGGTCTTGCCCGAGGTCCGTCGAGATATCGAGGACGAGCGGGAACAACCAATAGTAGGCGAATGCGAGACCGATGAGGAACAAGATAAAGATGACCGGGATATAGGCGAGCGTCCATTTTCGTTCATTCGGATGCAGACCAGGTGCGACGAACGCCCACAGTTGATACAGTAGAAATGGACCAGACGCGACGAGCCCGATGACGAGCGCCAAGTTCAAGTAAATCATGAGCGGGTCCGCGACCCCAAAGGCGTTCAGCTCGAGCCCTCGTTCGACGAGGTCCGCCTGCAGATAGGCGAGCACGTATTTGACACTCGGCAAAGCGATCAGAAAGAAGGCAAAGACGACAAATGCCGACAGCATCAGTCGTCTCCGCAGCTCTGTCAAGTGATCGGACAGTGCCCGTTCTTGATCAGGTTGATGGCTCATGGCTTACTGCTCTTTCTTCTCAATTTCTTTCTTGTCGGTCTCGTCGTGCTCTTTCATCATACCGTTCGTGGCATTTTTGAACTCACGGAGCGTCTGCCCCGCTGCCCGGCCGAACTCTGGCAATTTCTTCGGCCCGAAGAGGATGAGCGCGATGATGGCGATGACGAAAATACTGACGCCACCTGGGATACCGACGACGAGTGATGATTGTAGAAATTCCATTATTGATGGACCCCCTCAGCGGATGGATAGTGTTGCATAAAGTAAATGAGCGACTGGAGTTCGATCGACAAGTCGATATGATGGACGCGGACCGTGTCCGGTACAGTCAATCGCGCCGGCGTGAAGTTCAAGATCCCTCGAACGCCATAGCGGACCAAGTCATCGGCAACCGGCTGCGCGTAAGCGGACGGGACCGTGAGGATGGCGACATCGATTTTGTTTTGCTTCATGATTTGTTCCATCTCATCGACGTGATGAATCGGGACACCTGACATCGTCGTGCCGACTTTTGTCTCGTCTGCGTCGAACCCGACGACGATATGTGTGTTATTGTTTTTAAGGAAGTTATAGTTGACGAACGCTGTCCCGAGATGACCGACCCCGACCAAGGCGACGTTCGTGATCTCGTCTTGATTCAGCGTCTTACGGAAAAAGTCTAACAGATACTGTACGTTATAGCCATATCCCTTTTTACCGAGCGCACCGAAGTATGAGAAGTCACGGCGAATCGTTGCCGAATCGACCTTGACCGCCTCGCTCAGTTCAGCAGAAGACACACGCTGTTTCCCTGACGAATGTAGGCTTTGGATAAACCGATAGTATAGTGGCAACCGTTTGGCTGTCGCTTGCGGAATCTTTGGTTCGTTTTGACTCAACGGAAAGAGCCTCCTTTTTACGACGCGTTTCAAACGAATCTGATTTCATACACCTTGATTGTAAACGAATTCACATAAGCACTCAATGAATATACCTGAAAAGGGGAAGAAATAAAGTATACTAAACAGAGAGAAAGGGGTTTTTTCACTTGATCCTACTGCAAGTCAACAACTTATCCAAATCGTTCGGCGTCGAGCCGATTTTAGAGAATGTCAAACTAGAAATCCAAGAAGGCGAACGCGTCGCCCTCGTAGGCCGCAACGGCGCCGGCAAGTCGACGCTGTTAAAAGTCATCGCCGGCGAGTACAATTATGACTCGGGCGACATCATGAAGCCAAAAGACGTGACGATCGGCTATCTCGCCCAAGACTCGGGGTTAGAATCGAACGAGACGATGTGGAACGAGATGCTCACCGTCTTCACCGATTTGATCGAACAAGAGAAGACGCTCCGCCAGATGGAGCAAGACATGGGCTCGGAGCGGATCTTGAACGACCCGGCCGCCTACGAGCGTCTGCTCGCGGCGTATGACGAGGAGCAGCACACGTTCAAAGACCGCGGCGGCTATCAGTATGAAGCGACGATCCGCTCGATCTTGCACGGGATGCGGTTTTACCCGGACGACTTCGAACGTCGGATCGACACGCTCTCAGGCGGACAGCGGACACGTCTTGCCTTAGCGAAGATGCTCCTGCAAAGCCCGGACCTGCTCATCTTGGATGAGCCGACGAACCATTTAGACATCGAGACGCTCAGCTGGCTCGAGAAATATTTGAGCGGCTATAAAGGTGCCGTCCTCATCGTCTCCCACGACCGTTACTTCCTCGACCGCGTCGTCTCGGTCGTCTACGAGCTGTCACGCAACCGCAGCCGCCGCTTCGTCGGGAACTATACAAAGTTCCTCGAGCAGAAGGCCGCGCTTTACGAGCAAGAGAAGAAGCAGTTCGAGTCGCAACAAGAAGAGATCGCCAAGATGCAAGACTTCATCCAACGGAACATCGCCCGGGCAACGACGACGAAACGCGCCCAAAGCGTCCGCAAGCGGCTCGAGAAGATCGACCGTATGGACGTGCCGGACGGTGACGAACGGAGCGCGGTGTTGTCGTTCTCGATCAAACGTCAAAGCGGGAACGATGTGTTGAGCGGCAGCGACCTCGCCATCGGCTACGAGGAACCGATCGCACAACACTTACGTTTCCAACTGCAGCGCGGCGAGTCGGTCGCCCTCGTCGGCCCGAACGGGGTCGGCAAATCGACGCTCCTCAAAGTGTTGACGAAACAACAACCACCCCTCACCGGTGACATCCGCTACGGTACCGGCGTCGAGATCGGCTACTACGACCAGGAACAACAGAACTTGTCGGACACGAACCGCGTCATCGATGAGATTTGGAACGACTGGCCGCTCATGCGCGAGCAAGAAGTCCGCAGTCTGCTCGGCCAGTTCTTGTTCAGCGGGGACGACGTCATGAAACGCGTCCAAGAACTATCCGGCGGCGAACGGGCCCGGCTGACGCTCGCCAAGCTCAAGCTCGAGCAACCGAACTTGCTCGTCTTGGATGAGCCGACGAACCACTTGGACCTCGACTCGAAGATGATCCTCGAGAACGCGCTCGTCGACTATCCCGGGACGATCTTGTTCGTCTCCCACGACCGTTACTTCATCGACCGGCTCGCGACGCGTGTCTTAGAGATCACGCCGAACGGCATCGATGAGTACCTCGGCGACTACTCGTACTACGTCGAGAAGAAAGAAGAGCTCGAGGACCTCGCCCGGCTCGCCCGCGAGGAGACGAAACAAGTCGTCGTCAAGAAGCAGCGCGCCGACAAAGAACAGCAGCGCGAAGAGCGCCGGTTGAAGCAGCGGGTCGAAGAGATCGAGCTGACGATCGAGCGCCACGAAGCGAGGCTAGAAGAAATCGAGCAGCTGTTGTGCGAACCGGACGTGTTCAACGACTTCGCTCGCGCCCAAGAACTGTCGACCGAGTCCGACGCGACGAAAGAGTCGATCACGGAACTGTTCGCAGAATGGGAGGAACTCCATTCATGATGCGTTCCCGTGCCATGCGGATCGATTGGATGCATGCGTTCCTGACCGGATTCGTCTACATCGTGCCGAGCGGGACCGAGTATATCTCGGAACTCATCCGTGGCGAGGCGACGAACGTCCCAATCATTTTATTTTACTTCCTGCCGATTGTCGTCGGGTTTATCATCCAAACATGGTCCGGTATCATCATCAGCCTGTTCAGCGGTCTCCTTATGAGCACGCTGTTCATCCGGCTTGTCATTTGGCCGATCGATGTCACGGTGCATAGCTTTTATGCGCCTGGCTCGGTCTGGGGCCACTTTTATCGAGAGACGCTGTTCATGTGGGTGCTCGCGTTTATCGTCTACGTCGTGAGCCGGGTGAATATGTGGTATCGAAATAATTATCGACAACCGAAAAACTGACGAAAGAGCGCCAATCCGCGTATAGCGGAAGGCGCTCTTTTATTATGATCGAGTATGCTGTTTGAACGTAAAACCCATCGTTAAAAAGATGTAGGGGAATGCCAACAAAATTAAATGGAAATATCCTATACTACCAAAGATGACTTCATCTTGTGCCGGATCAGACATCTCGTCTAAGTAAATGCCTAGGCTGTAGCTATACCAAATCACGTAAGCATAAAAGAATGCTGAAATACCGTAAATAATCTTTCCAATAAGATTTGTTTTACTCGTAGTCACCCCTACTAAAAGAAGGATTGGATAGAGGATTAGCAACGCGATTACAATGAAAAATAACGAATCTGGTTCAAAGTATTGAATGTTCATAGTTTACCTCGCCTTTAATAGTCTGGATTACAAAGTGCTTTATACGTATCCAACAATGAAACATCCGGTCGATTCGTATCTAGATTCCAAGATGATTTCCAAATCGTAGTCGGGTTAACTGCATGACAGATAAATTGATCTTTGAGCTTCGGGCGGTTTGCCGTACTTGTCGCTTGATACGAAGCGTCTGCTACAACTTCAGACCACATCTGTTTTCCGATGGCAGTTGACCCAAAAACGCCTAATAATGCGCCACCCAAAGTATAGCTAGCTGTAATATACGTTCGTGCACATGTCCGTGGATATACAGAAAAAGTATTAGAGTCCGTATACTTCGACGCTGTATTATCGATTGTATCCGAGCAGAACAATGGATCAGCGACTAAAGGATAATCCGTTCCTTCATAATCAATATGTTGGATCAACTGTTGGTCTTTAATCTCATAATATGTTTCGACTTCGTTTCCATTACTGTCTTTCGCCCAAGGGGAGCCAATGAAGACCTCTACCTCACCTTTTTCATTCACAATTTTGTACTCTCCATCTTCGTGAATAATTCGACTACCTTCAGTAATGTCTAAATCTAAGACATATTCTTTTGGCGACTCAGTTGATTCAATGTTGTAGAGGATTTGGACACCTCCTACTAAAGCCACATTTTCAATAGAATACTGTTCTTCTTTGTTTCTGAAAATCACTTTCCCTTCTTCTGTTTTATCGAATTCTAAATTTGAGTCTTCATGTATAATACTAAACTCATCACTTTCTTTCGTCATCGTAACTGATGGATTAGTGAAAAATACTTCAATTTCATTAAGCTGATCCGTATCGTTTACTAAACGATCCTCTTCAATCGAATCTACTTCTGCGTCTGGACGCAATTTCGATTCGCTCCCCCCTGTAGATGCGTAAGCTGGATGTGCTGTCCCCAGTATTGTAAATAAAGCCAAACTACTCATACATGCTTTCATTATAAAACCTTTACTTAACGTTGTGTCCCCCTACTATATAAGCTTTATATTTTGGGAAAAGACAAATATCGGCAGTTCAATCATCTGTTTTCTCTATTCTGCCCATGTCTTTCCCACCACTCTAATAGTATTCAAGATTGCTAATCAATTTTCTAGATGTCTTTTTTATCAAAACAAAAAGGACAATAGTACAACAATTTTCTTAGGTCATGAAAAATATACTAGGCTTATGGCCCTCAAAGTAACCATTTCCCATTTTTGTGATTATAATTTCATCCAGAGTCCACTATTAAAAAGATCACCATAAAGTGACGAGCCCGGTTCATCCGACTGTCAGATAGACTATGTAAACGAACAACAGAAAGTAGGTGAAATCAATGGAGTAGACTAAAAATATCCGCTTGATGGATTATGAATTGCGTCCCATCCATGCGCACATATTATTGGCCGGCTGACTATCGATACTCACTTGGCGCATTTTCTATAAAGTCTACCGTAGTTGCAGTTCTTTTCTCGTCGTCACGTTCTTCATCGAAGACAAATGAAAAAGGCTCACAGAGACGGACAATATCCGTTTCTGTGAGCCTTTTTTAGAAGTAGCGCAGCGGTTGGAAGCCGCGCGTGTGGAAGTCGAGCTTGATACCGTCTTCCGTGATAAAGAAGACGTACTCGTTCGTATCGACGTCGCGGACGAACACTTTATAAAACGTCAGCGTCTCTTCGCGATTCGTCACATAACGGGCCTCATGGGCCGAGATGACTTGCGCGAACAGTTGTTGTTCGTCGAACTCTTTGACGAGCGCATCGAACTTGGCCGCTTCTTCCTCGGTCGCCTCACGGCCCGGGAAGAGCTCGTAATAGGCGTCGCTCGCTTTCGGCTGCACGCCGAGGTTACGGTCGACGACGATGACGCTCTTGATGTCTTGGTCTTCTAGATTCTTATAACCATACAGCGTCTCGATGAGTGTGTTCTCACCGGTCACACGGGTGATGCCTTCGAGCGTATCAGCGCCCGTCAGCGAACGGACCCGCGTCTCTTCTGGGACGATTTCTTCTACATAAGCGATATTATAAGCGCGGATGATCTCACGTACTTGCAAAAACGTCGCAACGACGAGCAATACGATGAGCCCTCCAATGATGATACGTTTCGTCATCTCTCTGTTCCCCCTAGACTGTCATGCTGTCTTCTAAGGATAACCCAGGAACCGCATTCATCGCCAGTGTATCGCGCTTGCCGCGCACATACGCGTGATGCGCCGCGACACCGATCATACCGGCATTGTCCCCGCACAGATTGAGCGGCGGGATGACGAGACGGATGCCTTCCCGTTCCGTCGCTTCCTTAAGGGCGGCCCGGAGCCCGCGGTTCGCCGCGACCCCACCGGCGACGAGCAGCTGCTTCGCGCCTTTTTCTTTCACGGCACGGATCGCTTTCTCCACTAGCACCTCGACGACGCTCGCTTGGAAGCTCGCCGCCAAGTTTTCTGGGATCATCGTCTCACCGCGTTGTTCGGCGTTATGGACGGCGTTGATGACGGACGACTTGAGTCCGCTGAAGCTGAAGTCAAAGCTGCCGGCCTCAAGCCGGACGCGTGGGAACTTATACGTATCTTCCCCGCTAGCTGCCAACCGGTCGATGGCCGGGCCACCTGGATATGGGAGACTGAGCGTGCGGGCGACTTTGTCGTACGCCTCACCAGCCGCATCGTCACGTGTCTCACCGATGACTTCGAACACACCGTGCTCTGGCATGTAGACGAGCTCGGTGTGGCCACCTGAGACGACGAGACAGACGAGCGGGAACTGCATCTCTTCGACGAGTTCATTCGCATAGATGTGTCCGGCGATGTGATGGACACCGATGAGCGGTTTACTGTGGGCGAACGCGAGCGCTTTGGCCGCGCTGATCCCGACGAGAAGGGCACCGACGAGTCCTGGTCCTTGCGTGACCGCGACCGCGTCGACGTCATCCATCGTCACACCGGCTTCGCTAAGTGCGTCATCGATGACGTACGTGATCCGCTCGACGTGGTGACGCGAGGCGACCTCAGGTACGACGCCGCCGAACCGTTTATGACTTTCAATCTGCGACGAGACGACGTTCGATAAGAGCGTCTTGCCGTCACGAATGAGGGCGACCGACGTCTCATCACAGCTCGACTCGATCGCGAGAATGAGCGATGTGTTCATAGTGATTCACTTCCTAACTTCGCCCAGTAAATATAGGCGTCTTCATTATTGTCTTGATAGTATCGTTTCCGGCGACCAGCGTTCTCGAAGCCGAACTGTTCATATAATTTTTGGGCGCCGATGTTTGACACGCGCACCTCGAGCGTGAGCGCTTCGAGTGACTTCGAACGAGCGAACTCGACGAGCTGCGTGAGGAGCATATTGCCGACGCCTTGGCCCCGGTATTCTGGCAAGACGGCGATGTTCGTGATGTGCCCTTCGTCGACGATTTGCCAGACGCCGATGAACCCGATGATGCGGCGCTCATGGACGGCGACGAAATAAATCGCCTGCTCGTTCTTGAGCATCTCGTTCATGAACGCTTCTTTCGTCCACGGGGTCGCGAATGATGCCTCTTCAACTTTCGTGACTTCTTCGACATCGAGCCAGTTCATCCGACGGATTTTGATGTCAGCCATTGTTTTGTCCCTCGAGCCATTTTGCCTCGGCCTCAGCGAGACGAAGGTATTCCGGTTCGAACGCGTGCACGTCCGCCGTCGCTTCACCTAAAGCGACGAGATCTCCGGCCCGGCCATAACTGTGGGCGGCCGGCGCTTCTGTATAGTCATATGCTGCAAGCACGTCACGGAACGGCTCGACGTCACCGACGACGACGAACGGTCCCGTCATGTTCGCTTGTAGCCAATCAGCGACCGAGGCATGACGGTCCGGCGTGACTTGTGCGTTTTGTTGATAGTGCCCGATATAGGCGTTGCCGCGACGCGCGTCAATGAGTGACACGACCGGAAGTTCGGTGTTCGGGGCCGCCGCCATGAGGCGGAGCGCCGATACGCCGACGAGCGGGAGTTTCAATGTATAAGCGAGTGTCTTTGCCGTCGTCACGCCGATGCGGATGCCGGTGTAAGACCCAGGTCCCGTCGTGACGATGATGCGTTCGAGCTCGGTCGGTGTCCATTTGACGGCCGCCATGAGCTGTTCGATCATCGGCATGAGCGTGACGGCGTGGTTTTTCGAGACCATGACCGTCGCTTCTGCCTGGATGCTTCCGTTCTCACTGAGGGCGACGGACAGACGTGTCGTCGCCGTGTCGATCATCAGTTGCTTCATGCGAGCACCTCCTTGACGAGCGTGTCATACGCTTCACCAGTCGGTATGAACGTGATTGAACGTTCCTCGTCGCCTGTCCGTTCGATCGTGATCGCGAGGCGCTCGGTCGGTAGCGACGACTCGATCAAGTTCGACCATTCGACGATGGCGACGCCGTCACCATTGATGTATTCTTCAAGACCGATATCGTCCCCGGTGTCCTCGAGACGATAGACGTCCATATGGTAGAGCGGCAAGCGCCCTTGGTATTGTTTCATGATGGTGAACGTCGGGCTGTTGACGTTACGCGTCACGCCGAGTCCTTTGGCGAACCCTTGGGTGAACGTCGTCTTGCCGGCACCGAGGTCCCCGTTAAGCGTTATGACCGTTCCCGCTTTGACGAGCGCGGCGAGCTTTTCCGCTACGGCCTGCGTCTCTGGCGCGGAATGGGTAATCAATGTATACATGATGTTTCTCCTTTAGTCGATTCTAGCGATACGTACTCATTGTACACTCAATTTTAGGCAAAAAAAAACACGAAACGTCATCGTTTCGCTATCTCATTTAAAAATTGGTTGCGGGGGCTGGATTTGAACCAACGACCTTTGGGTTATGAGCCCAACGAGCTACCAGACTGCTCCACCCCGCGACGACATATGAAATTAAATAAAAATTGGTTGCGGGGGCTGGATTTGAACCAACGACCTTTGGGTTATGAGCCCAACGAGCTACCAGACTGCTCCACCCCGCGACGATTTGAATTGTTTCGACATCCTCTATAATAAGCGAGACTGTTATAAAATGCAACCTTTTTCTTAATGTTTTTTGGAAATTAGAATCGGGAACACTTAAAGGAGTGTAACTTTATTAACAGAAAAGGAGCGCGACCGACATGTCGAAATGGGGTAACCGCTTTAAAAAATGGTTCTTTTCCGAGTTAGATGCGTCCGTTTATTTCCATACGATCCCGTTCGTGCCGAAGCAGACCGTTCACGGGACGCTTCGCGTCTTGAACCCGACGTCAAAAGTGATCCGTCTGCATGAACTGACGCTCAACTTCCTGACGACGTTCAAAGACATCACGCTTGAAGGTAACGAATTCAACCGCGAGGCCGACATTCAGGAAGTCCCGATTCGCCTCACGGCCGTGCTTGAGCCCGGGGCAGAAGAACACATCCCATTCACGTTCGACTTGACGATGTATGCCCCATCGACATCGGGCGCCCCTTACAGTGTCGAAGCGACCGTTTGGGACACCGATGGTAAACGCGTATGGTTCGACGTCGTCGAAAACATCGAGATCGAACCACTCCCTGAGTTGAAACGATTACTCGAAGCAACCGAGCACGCCGGACTCGAGCTCATGTTCGTCCGCAACGTCATCGATCCGCTCGGTGAAGAACGACCTTATCCGTTCGTCGAGAAGTATGGGTTCAAGCCCGTCGGCGACTGGGCCGATGAGTTCGAGGTCGTGAAATCATTCTGGCGCATGGATGAAAATGGGGTCGACGTCTATTACTGGCTCGACAATATCGAACGCCAGCGCACGCTCGACTCGATGGCGACCGACGTCGAACTCCGGCACCGATCCCTCACCTGGGAACAACTCGAGCACGAACAAGACCGCCTCGGACTCGGGATCCAAGATACGCTACGCAGCCACCGCTCTTCATGAGCGGTTTTTGTATGGACTTTTCTCAATCGTCCACGTGTCACCACTGATCGAGACGATCGTTTGAAAGTTGTCGCGATACGGATGCATGAACAGCTCGTATTGCAGACGCCGTTCTTCATGCGATGCTTTCAAGTATTCCATCTCCATCCCTCGCTCCGTTATGTCACGGGCAGCGCGTCGGGCGAACTCCGTATCCCCATCTGTATATAGGTAGACCGATATATCCATATACTTTAGATCGAGAAAGGCGACGCTCATTCCCTCGACGATGGTGACCTGCTTCTCGGGATCGATCCACGTCCGTTCGAGATACGGAACATCCATCGTATAAAACCCGACCCCTTCCCGTACCATCCGGACGTCCCGCTCGAGCGACAACAAGTGATGCGCCGCCGGATGACAGGCCGTCATCTTATAGTGATGCACCTTCCCATCGATCGTATAGTCGATCATCGCACTTTTCCGAAGCGTCGAGTCCGTGATATACGGGTCGGTGTTAATGTAGTTGACCTCACCTAGACGTGCTTGTAACTGTTTGGCGAACGTCGTCTTCCCGGCACCCCCGTGACCCGAAATCCCGATGAGCGTCCGTTCGTTCAGATCAATTTGATCGATGATTTGATCAATGAATCGCTCCATAATAAATCCCCCTTTGATACACTATACACAGAAAGGAAGTGTACCAATCCAATGTCGAACTGTCTATTTTGTCGTCCACATCTCGACCCGTCCCAACGCATCATCGCTGAGAACGATTCGTGCTACTTTCTGATGCATGACCGCGAACAAGACGTCCTTGTCGGTTCTGGTGTCATCGTCCCGAAACAGCATCGGGCGACAACGTTTGAGTTAACACCGACGGAATGGAGCGATACATACACCTTGCTTCATGACGCCAAGTCTTTCCTCGAGGAGACGTACGGTCCTGACGGCTATACGCTTGGCTGGAACGTCGGTACAGCGTCCAATCAGACAGTTCCACATGCCCACTTGCACATCATCCCGCGCTACGCAGACAGACCACATGCCGGCAAAGGGTTACGTCACTGGCTGAAGCGGCCGGAATGATCAAACAGCTCATCGTGTGATGATGAGCTGTTTCCGTTTCTCTTCCATGTCTTCGAGTTGTCGTTCCATACGCTCGACATCTCGCGTCATTTTCTCAATCAGTTTGGCGATCTCGCGATCGAGTCCGTTTACCTTGTCGAGTGAATCATTGATTCGTCCGTGCATCGTCCATTCAGAAAAGATATCATCGAGGAAGTAATCAGCGAACTGAATGAGTGATCCACGTTCGATGTGCAAGCCGCTGACGACTCCTTTCACATCAGCCAATTCACGCGCGAAACGCTCAAGTGCGGATTGGAGTTCATGCATCTTCCGTTCAGAAGCATCGATCGCGTCATGTTTCATCGCTGTCGCAATCAAGCCTCCTCCGAAGAACGTGTCATATGTCGACCAACTCTTCGCACTATCGAGATGTTTGAGCGTCTTTGAAATGGCAGCTCGCGCATCCTTTCCAGCTGCAATGGCTTCTTTATATTCAATGATCGCTTCGGTCGTCTCTACCTGTTGATTCGTGAGACGGTATAACGCTTCTCTTACGTCACGATCCTGCTTCAGGTGACCTTCTTTTTCTTTTATAAACGCTTCCCATTTTACATCGATTCCGTTATATGCCTTAAAGGTTTCATACAAATCACGACGCTCAAGCACTAACTCATCAATCATCGCCTCGTGTTCTCGTAGCTTGAATTCTGCCCGGGCCGCCTCTTCTAGTTCAATCGTACGTTGCTCGCTAAACGTTCCACGCAGCTTAAGCCACGCATTGACGAGTGAGAATGTCTCTAAGTCATAGACATCACGCTGTTCTTTCGTGAATGTATTGAGCAACTGTTTTCGTACGGTCTCATGTTCGACAATTTGTTTGTCGAGAGTCTTCAGTTTACGAGCTAATCGGTCTCGTTCAGCGAGACGCTGTTGAAGTATCAACTGGCGTTCATATAATTCATTCATAGTGGTAACTCCCTTTCTTCTGTAACCCTTGTCTCGTTGTACGATAAAATCCGCCATAAAGTTTCAAATGAACGACAAAAAAGGACGACCAAGCATGTGCTTGATCGTCCTTCATATTGCCCGGCAACGTCCTATCCTCACAGGGGGAGACCCCCAACTACTTTCGGCGCTGAAGCGCTTAACTTCCGTGTTCGGCATGGGAACGGGTGTGACCGCTTCGCTATCGCCACCAGACAAGTATTATAATACCGCTGTTTAATTAAAAAGTCAACGCTTTTTCTAAAAATAGTTTGTTTTATTATATATGAAACAAAAAGACGACCAAGCGTGTGCTTGGTCGTCCTTCATATGGCCTGGCAACGTCCTATCCTCACAGGGGGAGACCCCCAACTACTTTCGGCGCTGAAGCGCTTAACTTCCGTGTTCGGCATGGGAACGGGTGTGGCCGCTTCGCTATCGCCACCAGACAAGGGATTGT